>JACQWT010000188.1 GCA_016209145.1 Deltaproteobacteria bacterium
AGGCCGGAGCGGCGCGTCCGTCGGTGCAACGGCCGCGTGGCGTGGCACGGGCGTGCCGGCGGTCCCCGGGTGCTGGGGCGGTTGGCGCTAGGCGGCGGCGGGCAGGCCGGCTTGGCGGCCAGGTAGTCCAGGATCCGGCGGATCGTTGCCGGGTCGGTGATCTCGGCGATCACCGCCATGCGCCGCCCCTGGCCGCCCCCTGGGTCCCGATCCGCCACGTGGGGATCTGGGCTAGTCTTGCACCGATGCGCTCCTTGTGGCTCACAGCCCTTGTTGTCGTGCTTGCGCTGCTGGCACAGCCCGCCAGCGGCCAGGACGAGCCGGGTGCGCCTGGCCCCGACTCCGAGGCCCTGGCGCGGGCCAAGGCCCACATGGCTGCCGGCATCGCCTTCCTCCAGGATCCGGAGGAACCGCGCTACGTGGCGGCTTACGCCGAGTTTCGCCAAGCCTACGAGCTTTCCGGCTCGTACAACGCGCTGCGGAACATGGGCTTCTGCGCCCAGAAGCTGGAGCGGGACGGCGAGGCCATCGAGCGCTACCGCCTTTTCCTGCGGGGCCGGAGCGAGGAGATCGATCCCGAGACGCGGGGCCAGATCGAGCGCGACCTGGCGATGCTGGAGGGTGCGGTAGTCTGGGTGACGTTCTGGGCCGACCGCGACGATGCGAAGCTGACCGACGTGCGGATCCCGGCGCGCGGCCTGCCCATCACCAACGACTACGGCGTCTCGACGGCGCCGCGGCGCATCGGCCTGCATCCCGGCCAGCACACGTTCACGGCCGCCGCGGCCGGCCTGCCTGACCAGATCTGGAAGGGGCGGCTCACGAACGGCACGAGCATGACGCACGCCATCCGCTTTGCCGCGGCCGAGCCGGCCGGCACGAGCACGACCGCGGGGGCGCAACCGCCGGAGCCGGGGCCGCCGCCCCCGGCGGAGCCTACACCGCCCGTCTCGGCGCCGCCATCCACGCCGCTGCCCGCGGCGAGCAGGCCGCCGCCGACTTTGCCGGGAGCGCCCGCCGGCGTCACCCGTCCGGCGGCGCCGCTGCCACCGCCGCTGCACCGCCCGGTGCCGGCCGGGATCTGGGTCGGCGCGGCGCTGACCGCGGCGCTGGCCGTTCCGGCCGGGGTGTTCATCTGGCAGTCCAACGACAAGAAGAGCGAGTACGACGAAGCCAACGGGCGGCGTCCCCGGTCCGAAACAGAGGAGCTGCGGGGCGAGGTCATCCGCACCAATGTGCTGGCCGACGCGTTCACCCTCGCCGCTGCCGTCGGTTTCGTCACGACGACCATCCTGCTGCTCGCGCGTCCGGAGGTGCCGCTCGATGCCGCCGCCGCCCGACCTGCCCCTGCGTCCGCGCGAGGCTTCTCGGCCAGCTTGACGGCGGGCCCGGGCGCCGGGCCTGGCGCGAGCGGCGCCTGGCTCGGCGGGCGCTTCTGAGGCGGCGCACGACAGGCTCGGATCAGGGCGCCGGCGCTAGCAGCCGCGGACGGAGCACCGCCTGCACCGAGGCGCGCATGCCCGGCGCGGGCCGGTGGGCCCACGCGACCAGCACGTCGCCCTGCCCGTTCGAGACGCCGCGCGGGAAGCGGTCGCACTGGCCGGCCTGCGCGAAGCTGACCTCGAAGGGCTTGCCCTCGGGGATGCCGGAGGCGGCAAACACCCGTGCCTTGATCGCGCAGCGCTCGGCGTCCTCGCTGTCCCAGACGAGGAGGAATCTGCCCGAGGAGCCCGCGATGAGATCCGAGGCGCGCTCGGAGTTGTGCTCGGTCGAGACGAGCACCTCCTCGCCCGCGGGGCTCCCCGGCGCGGTGAAGCGGCGCAAGAGCACGCGCGGTCGCTCCTCGTTCTTGCCGTGAAAGCCGAGCACGCTGAAGGCGGCGAAGAGCGAGTTGTCCCCGCGGCCGAGGCCGGCCGGATCGGCGGTGTCTCCCGCGAGCGAGGAGAGGCCGAAGGCAAAGCCCTGCGGGTCCCCGGTCGCCGAGAGCGCCCGGCCCACCGCCTGGCCGCTCGCGGCGTCGATCCAGGCCACGGTGAAGCCGCCCTTCTTGCCCCACATGCGCTGGACCCGGCGCCCTGGGGAGAGCCCCTGCGCCGCCTGCCCCAACGTGACCGCCGGACCGCCGAGCGGCGTTCCGAGGTGGTCGAAGCACTGCGCCAGCACCGGGGCCTGCCCGTCGCCCGGTTCGGTCCAGCTCGCGCAGAACTCGGCGCCGCCGGTCGCCGCCACGGCCACGTCGCCCGCGGGCTTGGCGTAAGCAAGCAGCTTGTCGCCGTCGCCCACGGGGACGCCCGCCGGATCGACCGGCCGGTAGCGCAGGCCATCGCCCTGTTCCGAGCTCTGCCGCCAGATCGCCAGGGCACGGCCCTCGGCGTGGGCCGCCAGATCGCAGCCGCCGGCGCCGGCCGAGCTCGAGAGCTCCACCGGCTGCGGGCCGAGCGGCTTGCCGGTCGCACCGAGCCGCGCGAAGACCACGGCCGAGCCCTCGGCCTGCTCGCGTCGCCACGCCACCACGAACGCGCTCTTGTCGCCGCTCGCGGCGAGCCCGACGCTGGGCGTCACCCCGACAACGTCGGGGGCCACCGACTCCTCGATGGCGAAGGGCGTGACCGCGCACTGTGGGGAGCAGGCATCCCCCGCGCCAAGATCCCCGTCGTCGCACTCTTCGCCGGCCGTGCGGTTGAGCACGCCGTCCCCGCACTTCGCCGCGGTGCAGTCGGCGTTGCAGCCCGCGCTCTCGCCCCCATCGTCGCACTTCTCGCCCGCGGCGGCGTTGCGGTGGCCGTCGCCGCACTGGGCCTCGGTGCAGTCGCTGTCGCACTCCGGCGTGTCGCCGGCGCCGTCGCACTGCTCCCCGCCACCCACCTCCCCGTCGCCGCAGAAGGCCGGCGTACCGGCCTGCCCGCCCTGGCCGCCCGTGCCCGCGCCCGCGGCGCCCTGGCCGGATGTCGTGTCGGCGGGCGGATCGCGGGCATCGTCGGGCCAGTTGACGAGCGAGCACGAGCCGAGCAGCAGCGCTGTCAGCCAGGGGCGGGCGGGGCGCAGCCGAGAGCTCATATGGAGAGCATCAGCGCAGCCAGATGGCGGCGGAGCCGGCTATGCCAGATGGCATGCTCAACATGTGACCAGGCGACCAGGTGAGCGAGCCGTTCACAACATCGCACTCGCTCACGAGCTGGCCGGTCGGCGTGCCGCCGTGCCCGGAGTGGATCGATGGCACGAACGGGCCGGCGTTGTGGTTGACGCAGTCGGCCGTGTTGGCGACACCGTAACCAGTCGGGAAGCTGCTGGTCGAGCTCGCGCCGAGGACGTTTTGGAGCGTGTAGCGCTGGCCCACGAAGTTGTCGCTCTTGAGGCCCTGCACCATCACGGGCACGCAGGGGCCCACGCCATCGTCCCCCGCGTTCCAGTTGGGGCCCTTGTAGGAGTGGCTCTTGAAGTGGACCTTGCTCGGGTCTGGGATCGCGAACCTGTACACGTAGTTGTAGGCCGTCATCCCGCCGGTCACGACGACGCCGCCCAACGACAGGCCCATCTGCGTGGAGACCTTGACGAGCGCGCTGGCATCGATGGAAGCCGAGCTCTGGCCGCGCAGCTCCGGCATGAAGGCCCCGCCGCCGCACCGCAAGGAGCGCATGTTGAAGTTGAGGTTGCTCGTGCCCTGAGCGCCGCAGTACGAGTACCCGACGAGCGTCCAACCGCCGCCGTCGGTGACCATGTCGCAGTAGGTCGTGACCGCGTCGGCCGGGTCCCCGCCAGTCGGATCGATCTGGTAGACGCCCGTGCCCTTGGACTGGCCGAGATCGAGGATCTGCTTGCAGCTCGCGGAGTAGAGGCAGGCGCCGGCGTTGCAGATCTGGTTCTGCGGGCAGGCGTTGCCGCACTTGCCGCAGTTGCTCGGATCGGTGCTCGTGTCCACGCACTTGCCCGTACACACGGTCTTGGGTGCGAGGCACGGGACGATGCAGGCGCCGGCGCTGCACTGCTGGCCCTGGCCGCAGGCCTTGCCGCAAAGGCCGCAGTTTGCGGGGTCGAGTTGGGTGTCCACGCACTTGCCGCCGCCGGCCGAGCACACCAGGCCCTGGGCGCAAGCCTTGCCGCAGCCGCCGCAGTTGGCCGGATCGAGCTGCGCGTCCACGCACTTGCCGCTGCAGTTGACGGTGCCGCCCGTGCACTGCAAGGCGCAAGCGCCGGCCGAGCAGACCTGTCCTTGCGGGCAGGGCTTGCCGCAACTCCCGCAGTTGGCCGGATCGAGCTGCGCGTCCACGCACTTGCCCCCGCAATTGGTGGTGCCGCCCGTGCACTGCAGGGCGCAGGCGCCGGCCGAGCAGACCTGCCCCTGCGGGCAGGCCTTGCCGCAAAGGCCGCAGTTTGCGGGGTCGAGTTGGGTGTCCACGCACTTGCCGCCGCAGTTGACGGTGCCGCCCACGCACTTGGGCGAGCAGGTTCCGGCCGAGCACACCTGGCTTGGCGGGCAAGCCTTGCCGCAGCCGCCGCAGTTGGCGAGGCTCGAGCCTAGATCGACGCACTTGGTCCCGCACTTGGTCGTGCCGCCGGAGCAGTCGGCGCCGCACTTGCCGAGCGAGCACACCTGCCCCTTGGGGCACGCGTTGCCGCAGCTCCCGCAGTGGGCCGGGTCGAAGCCCGTGTCCACGCACTCGCCCCCGCACTTGGTGCCGCCGCCGAGGCACTGGTCGCCGCAGGTTCCGGCCGAGCAGACTTGACCGGGCGGGCAGGCATTGCCGCACGCCCCGCAGCTCGACGCATCGAGCTCCAGATCGACGCACTTGGTGCCGCAGCGGGTCGTGCCCGCGAGGCACTGCGCACCGCACTGCCCGGCAGAGCAGATCTCGCCCGGCGGACAGGCGGCGCCGCAACCGCCGCAGTTGGCACTGGCCGCCGCACTCGGTCGTGCCGCCCAGGCACTGCGCGCCGCACTGGCCGCCCGAGCACACCTGGTCCTTGCCGCAGGCGTTGCCGCAGCCGCCGCAGTTGGCCGGATCGAGGTCGGTCTGCACGCACTTGCCGCCGCACTGGGTCGTACCGCCCAGGCACTGCGCGCCGCACTTTCCGGCCGAGCAGACTTCGTCCTTGCCGCAGGCGTTGCCGCAGCCGCCGCAGTTGGCCGGATCGAGATCGGTGTCAACGCACGCGAAGTTGCACAGCGTCGTGCCGCCCAGGCAGCCGAGGTGGCACTGGCCGTCCCAGCACGACTCCCCGTACGCGCAGGCTTTTCCGCAGAGGCCGCAGTTGGCCGGATCGAGGCTCGGATCGACGCAGCGGCCTTCGCACTCGGTCGTGCCCGGCCCGCAGGCCAGCACGCACTCTCCCGCCGCGCAGATCTGGCCCTCGGCACAGGCATGGTCGCAGCCGCCGCAGTGAGCCGGGTCGTAGTCCGTGGCGACGCAGCTTCCCGCGCACAATGCGAGCCCGGCCGGGCAGCCCGCCGCGCTCCCGGCGGCGCCCCCGCCGCCGGCGTCCGCAGCGTGGGCGCCCCCGCCAGCCGTCAGCACCTCGGTGCTCCCGCTGCCCGAGCACGCCGCCAGCGTCGCCAGGACGAGCAGGCCGCCCAGCGTCCCGGCCGCAAGCCCACGTCCAGTCCAGACTCGATCGAGTTCCATGCGCATCTGGGATCCCTCCGCCAGGCCCGAAGCCCCGGCGCGCCGGCTCCGCGGCCGGCTCGCGAGGCCGGGCGCCCATTGTCGCGTCGCGCCGCGGTTCGGGCCAGCGAAATGTGGCACTAGCCCCGCTGCCGCTCGATGATCGACTGGATCCGCCGCTCCCGCTCCTGCGCGGCTCGCTCGGCGTGGCGCTCGGAGGCGCTCCGGACGCGCAGCGCCAGCTCCTCTACTTGCACCGGCTTCGTGAGCAAGTCGTAGGCGCCGTCCCGCAGCGCTTGCACTGCCCAATCGACAGGCGGTTGCTCGGCCAGCACGATCACCTCGACCAAGGGGCGGTGGCGCGCGCGACGATGAGCGCAGGCGAGGTCGTCGTGGGCGAGCATCACACGGTCTCGGGGCAGGCCACGCTCGGCCGCTGGCTGCTCGGGGAGCGGGAACAGGAGATGGCGAGCGTGTTCGCCACGGACCGGCGCCTCGTGGCTTTGCGCAGCGTCTGGACGCCGGGCCGGCCGGTGACCTGCGACGAGCGGGACCGGACGTCGATCGTGGCTCTGGCCTACGCCCAGATCCTCGCGCTCGAGCCCCGGCGCAGGGTGAGACTGGGGGAGCTGCTGGTGGGCCTGGCGATGGTGGCCGTCGCCCTGCTGTTTGCCTCGGTGCTGCAGACCAGCGGACCCGCGCTGGCGCTGGTCGGTGTGCTGGGCGCGCTGCACGCCGTGGCGCTCCCCACGCGCTGGATCGAGGTGCGCACGCGTGCAGGCGCGGACGGCGGCGCGATCTGCATTGCCGCGCCGCGCCGGCGCTCGGCTCGGGCGCTCGTCCGGCTGGTGCGGGCCAAGGCGGGCCTCTTGCCGGGGGTCCGTGAGCCGAGCCCGCCCCTCCGCTCGGAGTCCTCGGTTCCCGGAGCTTGACGCGATGTCCCTAGCAGGCCAATTGCTACGGCGTGATGCCGCGGGACGGATGCCCCCGGGGCAACTGTTGTGAGGTGGACGATGAAGATGCGAGTTTGGGCGATGGGCGCCGCGCTTCTGGCGGGCTTGTGCGTCGCCGGGCCGGCGCGCGCGACCCCGGAGCCCCCGGCCTTGACCGTGACTACCAAGGACGAGAGCACATCGATGACCCTAGGTCTGACGGCCCAGCTCCGGGTGGAGCTGGACCATGTCGACAAGGGCCCGGGCAAGGAGGCCGAGGAGGATGTACTCGTACACTTTCGCCGCATCCGTCCCCTGGTCAAGGGCTCCGTGCTCACCAAGGATCTCACCTACCAGCTCCAGGTGAACCTCGTCCCGGGCGCGATCGAGCTCATCGACCTGTACGCGGGCTACCAGTTCCATCCGCAGGCGCAGCTCCTCGTGGGGCAGGCCAAGGTACCTTTTACGCGCTACCGCCTGAACTCGTACAAGGATCTGCCTCTGGCGGAGTGGTCGAACGAGACGCGCTTCTTTGGTGCGGAGCGGCAGCTCGGCCTGATGCTCCACAACGGCTTCGACAAGCCGGGGAAGATCGAATACGAGCTGGGCCTGTACACGGGCGTGAACCAGCGCGCCTCGGACGCGGCCGGCCTGGCGCAGGCGTTCGGCGAGAAGCTGCCGAACCCTTCCGCCCTGGTCAATCCGGCGCCGCCGCCGGACACGATCCACCCGGAGCTCGTGGCCCACTTCGGCTACAACCACGGCGGGATCAACGTGCGCCGGCCCTCCGATCTGGAGGGCGGGCCGCCGCGCTTCATGGTCGGCGCTACGGCTGCCTGGGACGCCCGGCCCACCGCGCGCCAGGACATGAGCCTGAGGATCGCGCCCGAGGCACTGCTCAAGGCGTACGGGTTTGCCCTGAACGGCGTCTTCTACCTCGGCTTCTGGGAGAAGGAGGACCATGAGCTCGGTTCGATGGCGCAAGGCTTCACCGGCCTTGTGGCGCAGGCGAGCCAGGTGCTGTTCGAGCGCTTCGAGGTGGCCTTCCGCTACACGCTCGTGCACCTGACCGAGGAGCTGCGCGATCAGGCCAAGGCCTATGCGGCCGAGCAGATGGCCGCGGCAAAGGGCTCGGAGGCGGAGGCGGAGGTCAAGGAGCAGTACAAGAGCGTGGGCAAGGTCAGCGACGAGCACGATCTCACGGTTGGGCTCAATGTCTACCTCCTAGGAACGGCCCTGAAGTGGCAGACCGACGCCAGCGCCCTGCTGCACGTTCGCCCCGACGGCGATCGCATCGACCGCCGCATTCGCACACAGCTCCTGGTGTCCTTCTAGGGATACTGGCACACGCCGGCCGGGCAGGCTACAGTGCTCGGCAGCGCTGTTGGTCCTCCGTGCGGGGGGTAGCTTGCCGGCAAAAGAAGCGAAAATCCACTGGGACGGCGACCCGCCCGACCGAGTGCAAGTCCACCCGGTGAGCGAGGTGCTGCCGACGGGGATGTTCGTCCATGCCGCCGAGATCGAGGCGGTCAGTGGAGAGTTCAACTTCGAGCTGCTCGACGAGGCCGGCGCGCCCGTGGCAGCCGGCCGCGGCCGGCTCGTGTGGCTGAGCCCCGGCACCGGCTTTGGCGCCGAGTTCGTCCGGCTCGATCGCGGCGCGGCCGAGCTCGCGGCGCCACCCGCGCAGCCGCGTCCGGCACCGGCCGCGCGTCCGGCGTCGGCGGCGGCGCCGCTGTCCACGCGCATCCGCGGCCGCGGCATCGTCGGCGTCACGACCATCGGGATCGATCTCGGCACGAGCAACACCTGCGCCTCGGCCGTGATCGACGGCGAGCCGCAGGTGATTCCGACGCGCTACGGGACCAAGACCATCCCCTCGGTGCTGACGCTGGGCGGCGACGGGAAGATCCTGGTCGGCACGGCGGCGGCCCGGCGCATGGTCCTTTACCCGACGCACACCGTCTACGGCTCGAAGCGGCTCATCGGCCGGACCTACCGGCCCGACGTGGCGGACCGTTTCCAGGAGCATTTCTCCTGGCCGATCGTCGAAACGGACGACCACCGCTACGGCGCGCGGGTCGAGCACAAGGTCGTGTCGGCGACCGAGGTGGCGCAACACCTGCTCGCCGAGGTGCGCGCTCTGGCCGAGGAGTTCCTGCGCTCCCCCGTGCGCGCCGCCGTCATCACCGTGCCGGCCCACTTCAGCGAGGTGCAGCGCGAGGCCGTGCGCGAGGCGGGCGGGCACGCCGGCCTGAGGGTGGCCCGCATCGTCAACGAGCCGACCGCGGCGGCGGTGGCCTACGGCTTCAACCGCCGCGGCAACGTGCGGCTGGCGGTCTTCGATCTCGGCGGCGGCACCTTCGATTTCACGGTGCTACAGGTGACCGGCAACCGCTTCGAGGTGCTCGCCTCGGGCGGGGACAACTTCCTGGGCGGCATGGACATCGACGATGTCATCGCGGCCTACTGTCTCGAGCAGTTCCAGCAGGCCGCCGGAGTACGGCAGGAGCTGAACCCGCAGCAGGTCGCGCGCCTGCGCGAGGCATGCGAGCAGGCCAAGTGCGCTCTGAGCGTGCAGCAGCGCACGGCCGTGCACCTGCCCCAATTCGCCGTGGTTGGCGGCGACCCCCGCGATCTCGGGGCCACGGTGGCGCGCGAGTTTGTCGAGCAACGCTCGGCAGGGCTCGTCAAGCGCATGATGACCATCACCCACAAGGTGCTGGGCGGCGCGCAGATCGACCGGAAGAGCATCGATGACGTGCTGCTCGTGGGCGGCATGACCCGCATGCCCCTGGTGCAGCGGACGGTGGAGCGCTACTTCGGCAAGCCGCCCAGCCACCGCGTGCACCCGGACGAGGCCGTGGCCATTGGCGCGGCGGTGCTGGCCGAGGAGTCCGATCCGGTAGAGCTCATCGACGTGCTCCCGCTGAGCATCGGCTACTCGGGCCCCGGCAGGAAGTTCCAGCGCGTGCTGATGCGCACGACGCCCGTGCCGGCCGAGCGGAGCTTCCAGGTTGTCGCCGACTTCGACGAGCGGCGTCGCTGGGAGCTGCCGCTGTTTCAGGGCGAGCGCCGCGACACGGCGAAGAACGAGTACCTGGGCTCGCTGATCGTCGAGGATACCGGCCAGGCTGCGGCCGCCTCGGGGCGCTTCGAGCTGACGCTGGCGCTCGACGTGCAGTGCATGCTCTCGGCGCGCTGCCGGGAGCTGCCCGCCGGGCAGCAGCGCCCGGTGCGGCTGGAGCGCGCGGCCGACATCGACGCGGTCATCCGCAAGCTCGGCCCCTACGAGGAAGCCGAGGCAGAGGCGCCCGAGACGAGCAGACCCTCACTGCTCGGCCGCCTCTTCGGCCGCAAGCCGGGCTGATCTGCTTCCGGCGCCGGTGCGGGCGGCGGCGCTACTTGCCGCCCTTGCCGGACGGCTTCTTCTCGGGCGCACCCTTGCCGGCAGGGACCTTCGCCTCCTCCGGCTTGGCCTCGGGCGGCGGCGGCGGCGCGGCCGGCGCCGGCTCGGCGGGCGGGGCAGTCGCCTCGGGTGCCGGGGCGGGCGGGGCCGGCTCGGGCGCCGGCGCCGCCGCCTCGGGCTTGGGCGGCGCGGGCGGCTCGGGCAGCGGCGCCTTGGCCGCGGCCGCAGCCTCCGGGTCGTTGAGCAGCTTCTCGATCACCGGTTGGTCCCGGCACTCGAGCGCGTGGTCCGCCTTCAGGCGGCACATCTTGACCTTGACCACGCCCTCGTCCTTCACCGTCCAGATGAACTTGGTGATGGTCCGCTCGGTGTAGGCGAGGAACAGGGTGTCCTCTCCGGTCCACTCCTGGCCGGTCCAGTGTTTGCTGGTCACGAAGCGCGAGGTGGTGCTGCAGCCGCAGAGCACCAGCCCAAGCGCGAGAGTCGTCAGCTTCCGGTTCATGGCTCGGGCTCCTGTGCTAGTAGACCGACGCGGGGACGAGGTTTTCGATCACGAGCGTGTCCTTGCACGCCGCGGCCGTGCCGTCGGGCTTCTGCTCGCAGGCCCGTACGTACATGTTGAACAGCCTGCCGGTCTCCTCCGTGCCTTCCCCCGTGGGCATGATCGTCATGCGCACGACGCGGCCTCCGACGAAGGTCTGGTCGACGAGGATGTTCGGCGTCTCGGCACAGCCGGCGCCGAAGGCCGCGCCGACGAGCACCGCGCCAACAAGGGCAATTCGGGTAGACATCTTGGCGACCTCCTACTGCAAGAAGAACACGGTCTGGGGGCACCGCAGGTCGGTCTCCCCGCCACACTGTCGCTTGCAGCGCAGCTCCGCGCCTTGCTGCACGCAGCTCCAGAAAACGTGCTCGATGGACGAGCTGAACACCCCGCTGTGCTCCGTGCGTGTCTCGAGCAGCATCACCGGCCGATCGGCATTCTCCTCGAAGCGCAGCAGGCGGTGGGTGGTGCCGCAGCCGGCCAGCGCCGGCGTCGCGACGAGCAGGCCGGCCAACGCGAAGATCTTCGTGTGCGTTCTCATCTCGTTCGCCCTCCGCTAGTCCTCACCCTCGAAGTGCACGGCGAGGTGCCGGCACGCCTGGATGTCGCCTTTGGGCTCGACCACGCACTCGATGATGCCGCGCCGATCCGAGCCGACCTGGCTGTAGAGAAACTTGACGCGGTTGCCCTTGGTGGTCTCACCGGTCACGATGAGCGGCCCGGCTGCGCACCCGACCAGGCAGGTGAAGAGCACGGCGCTCGACAAGAGCACGAGCAGAATACGTTTCGTCATCCGGTCCTCCAAGCACGCCCCGCCTCGGCCGAGAACTCCGGCAAGGCAGCGCGCGAACGGGCGAAAGGTACGCCGGGACGCCCGGGGGTACCTTTCGAGAGTCGTCCTCTAGGAGCCTGTCGGAGAAAAAACCAAGTGCGCGGAATTATTCGGTTCCAGTGTCAGAGTAAAGTGAGTAATTTCGATCACTTGGACCATTTCGAGGCCCCTTTTTCCGACACACTCCTAGCCGTTGGCGGCTCGGGGGGCAAGCGCGAACCCCACTGCGGACGGCAGCGCATGGTCTAGGAGTCTGTCGGAGAAAAAACTAAGTGCGCGGAATTGTTCGGTTCCAGCGTCAGAGCAAAGTGAGCGATTTCGATAACTTGGACCATTTCGAGCACGCTTTCTCCGACACACTCCTAGTGTAGGCTGGCCCGCCGGAGCCTCCCGCATGCTGCATCGCGATGCCGCCCTAGCCGCGCTCCTCGCGGTCACGCTTGCCGGAGCGAGCTGCACGAACGAAAGCGATCAGGTCTCGGGCGCTGGGCCGGACGGCGGGCTTCCGGACGCCGCCACCGACGCCGGCCCCTGCGGGCCGGGCGAGGCGCGCGACGACGCCGGCGCCTGCCGGCGGGCGGGCGTTCCGCCGGAGCTGTGCGCCGCGGGCTTCGTGCCGGACGACATGGGCGGATGCAGCCCGATCCTACCGGCCAAGCCCTGCCCCAGCGGCATGCTCGCCGTGCCCGGCGACGAGGACTGCCGGCCGGTGGCCCCGTGCGGCGAGGGCGACTGGGGAGACATCCCGGTCGAGCCGAGCACGGAGTACGTGAAGGCCGGCTACGACGGCGGCGACAGCGACGGCAGCGCGGAGCGACCCTGGACGACGATCCAGAAGGCGATCGCCGCCGCCGAGCCCGGGGCGATCGTGGCGGTGGCCGCCGGCACCTACGCGGAGGAGCTGATGTTGCTCGACAAGCGCATCCGGCTCTGGGGCCGCTGCCCCGAGCTCGTCGAGGTGTCGGGATCGAGCTACGAGGCGATCTGCCTCGACGTCGACCAAGCCGAAGTCCACGGCGTGGCGCTGCGTAGCGAAGTGATGGGCGTGCTCGTGTCCGACGCCAAGGATGTGCTGCTCGATCGCGTCTGGTTCCACGACACCGCCGACATCGGGCTGTTCGTGCTCTCCCTCGATCGCACGACGTCTGCCCGGCTCTCCGGCTCGCTCGTCGAGCGGGCCTCGGGCATGGGGATCTTCGTGGCCGGCAGCAAGCTCAGGATCGACGGCAGCGTCGTCCGCGACACGGGGCCGCACGAGGTAGACGGCCCGGGCCGGGGCATCAACCTCGAGCCTGACATGGACTACTACCGTCGCCCGGCGCTCGAGCTGGAGGGCTCGGTCATCGAGCGCAATCGCGAGGCCGGCATCGGCGCGTTTGGCGCGGATGTCACGATTCGCGCCAGCGTGATCCGCGACACGCAGCCGCGGCAGGCCGACGGACGGCTCGGGATGGGCCTGGCGGCGCAGGCGGACCACGGCGCCGCGAAGGTGGCCGTCGAGGCCTCGGCCATCACCGGCAGCCGGACCATTGGCCTCACCGCGATCGACTCCGAGCTGAGCGTCCGGACCACGGTCGTCTCGGGCACGCTCGGCCAGCAGTCGGACGGGCTCTACGGCGACGGGCTGAGCGTGGTGCGCTACGAGCAGCCGGCGCTGCTGCGCATCGAGCAGTCGCTCGTGGCCCAGGCGGCGCGGGCCGGGATCACCAACTTCTCGGCCGAGGCTCGCATCGCCGGCACCGCGTTCCTGTGCAACCCCATCGATCTCGACGGTGAGGTCCTCGACGCCGCCTTCTCCTTCGCGGACGAGGGCGGCAATGCCTGCTCCTGCGGGGCCGAGGCCCGGCCCTGTGTCGCGCGCTGTGCCGGGCTGCAGCCGCCGGCGCCGCTGCCGTAGGTGCCGCCGGCGCGTCCGGCCCGCTACTTCATCCGCTTCTCGCCATCCGGATCGACCCAGCCGGGGGGGCCCATCGGCCCGTCGGCCCGCCCGCCGCCCACGAGCTTGCCTCCCCCGTACGGCGCCACGTAGGGGTGCTTGGACCAAACCTGCTCGAAGCGCGCGCGCAGGCGGGCGAGCTCGGCCCCGTAGGCGGCCACGCCGGCCAGGTTGCGCGTCTCGCCCGGATCCCGCACAAGATCGTAGAGCTTGTACTTCGGCCCTGGATCCTCGAGCAGCTTGAAGTCGCCCTCGATGAGGGCACGCGTGGGCGGGTTGTAGTTGTCCGCGGGCAGATCGAGCAGGATGGGCTCGCGGCTCTCGGGCGCGCCGCCGTAGAGCTCGGGGGCGAGGCTGTGGCCGGCGTGGCCCGGATCGGGCCCGAGGCGCATGAGGTCCAGGACAGTCGGCGCGAGATCGATGTGCGACCGGCGCGCCTCGATGCGCCGCGGCTCGATGCCCGGTCCGTGCACCATGAGCGGCACGCGCGTGAGCACCTCCCACAGGGCGAAGGCATGCTTCCACTGCTCGTGCTCGCCGAATGCCTCGCCGTGGTCGCCCGTGACGATCAGCACGGTGCTCTTCCACCACGGCTGCTGCCGGCAGAAGGCGAGCAGCCTCTGGATCTGCATGTCGGTGAAGTAGATCTCGCCGTCGTAGAAGTCGCGCGCGCGCCGGCCGAAGCGCGGCACACCTTCGTGGACGACGTACTTGTCGTGGGGGTCCATGTAGTGCAGCCACAAGAGGAACGGGCCGCGCGTGTTGCGCGCATCGCCGAGCAGGGAAAGGGCCATCTCGGTCATCTTGGGACCGGTGACGTTCTCGTCGGTTTCGGCGTTCCACTTCAGGCCCGGCACCACCTGCCAGACGTCGAAGCCCTGGCTCAAGCACTTGTCGCGGTCGAAGTAGCCGTGGGCCTGCACGGCCATGGTGCGTGCCCCGTGTTGCTGGAGCAGCTCGGGGAAGAAGGCGTTGGCGCGCGAGTAGGCGGTGAAGAAGGTCGGCCCGCGGTAGAGCGTCGATGGGTACCGCCCGGAGAGCACCGCGCCCATGCACTTGGCGGTGTAGCTCGAAACCGAGTAGGCGCGCGGGTAGACGACGCTCTGCGCCGCGAGCTCGGTCAGGCCGGGAGCGATGGCATGCGCGTAGCCCTGCCAGGGCATGTCGGCCCGCATCGCGTCAACGAAGACGATGATGACGTTCTGCGGCCCGGGCGGGCGGCGGAGCGAGGCGACCGGTGCCGGCGCGGCGCTCGCGCTGGCAGGGGCGGACGCACCCTGCGTCGCAGCCGCAGCCGCGCTGCGGGAGGCAGCCGGCGGTGGCGAAGGCGCGGGGCGCTCGGCGCAGCCCAGGGCTCCTACCCCTGCGCAGAGCAGCAGGGGCAGGGACAAGGCGAGGGCTCTGCCGAACGGAACTATCGGCAAGCTGCCGGCACCTGCGCGCCCATCAGCATGCCGCGCACCCCCGCAAGCGCGGCGCGGCCGCGGGGATCGTTGCGCACGGCGTTGCAAGCGGCCGCGGCCGACAGGTACAGACCCTTCTGGGTGATCGGCGCCGAGTTGGCATTCTGCTGCAAGGCGCTGCAGCAGGCCGCGATGCCGGTGGCGTCGCCCCCGGCCCCGGTCTTCTTGCACGAGCGGAAAGCACCGAAGACGCCGGCGCTGTCGCCGCCATCGTCCCAGCCGCCCACGGCCACCACGTTCTCGGCGGCGAGCGTGACGGATGCCATGTGCACGGTCGTGCCGCCGCGCTTGCACACGCCGTCGGCGGCGCTCGCCGAGAGCTTGTCCTTGCCCAGGCTGATGGTCTCGGCCGTCGCCCAATCGCAGTCGGAAAGGCCGAGCGCGCTCGTAGCCTCGGTGCGCTTGGCCGCCGGGTCGTCGCCCGTGCCGACGGCGCCTGCGGCGAAGCGAGCCTTCTCGTCGGCCGCGATGGCGGTGGCCCAGGCGCCCGACTTGCCCTGCTTCCACGCCGACGGCACCACGAACGACGCCTTGGCGCCGGCCACGGCGAGCGGGGATCCGGTGTAGGCCGCCTCGGGCTCGCGGCCGTCCAGCTCGGTCTTGACCCGCGGCTCGATCCCGGGCTTGGCCGGCGGCACGTCGGGCGTGACCTTGGTCGTCTCGGCGGTCGAGGGAGTTGGGGCCGGCGTCGCGGTCGTGGCCTCGGCGGTCGGCTTCGTTGCGGTGGCCCCGGTCTCCGTCTCGTCCTTCTTCGGACAGGCGGTCAGAGCGAGGGCGGCGAGCACTACCCATGCGTTGCGTGACAAGGTCGCTTTCACGTTGGCCTCTCGAGCTTGAATGACGGTGCGCCAGGCGGGCGCCCACCTGCTCCCCGCAGAGCCGGGAGCGGGCGCACAAGGCGCCGGCGGATCCATAGCCGAGTTACCGGCCCGGTGCACCCCTTTCGCACATTCGCGGCGCGGTCCCATCGCTCGTTCCGCGCGCCGCGGGCGCGGCCGCGATGGCCCCGAGGTCGGCACCCGAGTGCACCAAAAGCGGGCGTTCGCCTGCCGACCTGGGCGAGGTCGGCACCCGAGTGCACGGAAAGCGGGCATTCGCCCGGCGACCTGCGCGCCGTCGCACCGGCGTTTCGCCGGAGCCCGCAGGCTTGCGCCGGCGGCGGGCCGGGACCTGCAGACGTAACCGTCCACGCATTCCAACACCCGGCTCGTCAGGCGGCCGCGAGCGGGCGGCGGGACTGGCTAGCGGAGCAGCGCTCCGGAGGCCCGGGCCGCAGCGTACTCCTGGACGGGGTTGGGGTCCCGACGCGCCCTTCGGGCGCGTCACCCCTGCCCCGCGATCGCGGCCGACTCGGCGAGCCGTCGTTGCTAGGAGTGTGTCGGAGAAAGCGTGCTCGAAATGGTCCAAGTTATCGAAATCGCTCACTTTACTCTGACGCTGGAACCGAACAATTCCGCGCACTTAGTTTTTCCTCCGACAGGCTCCTAGCGCCGCAATGCGTGAACGCATACCAGCAGGAGGACGTGCTCATCGTGCGACACGGCCAGCCCATCGCCCTCGTGATCGGCGTCGAGGGCGCCGATCACGAGGACGTATTCTGGGGCAGCGACGAGAACCTGCTGCGGACGATCGAGCGGCGGCGGCGCTCGTCGCAAACGGTATCGCACGATCAGGCACGGCGCCTCCTCGGGATCCAGAAGCGCTGAGCCGGTGGGCCTGTTCGCGCGCGGCGGATCGCCATTCACGATGGCGTCACGACAACTACCCCGCGTCCGCATCGCCGCGCCGCCGGCCGCGCCGCTTGCGGCCCGGCTTGCCCGCCGCCGCGGCCCGCTCGGCCTGCTCGGCCCGCTCGCGCGCGGCGCGCTCCATGTCGCGCTGTACGAGCTCCACGACCTTGGCGCCGAGCTCGGGATCGAGCTTGTCCACGAGCACGGGCTTGCCGGTGAGCCGGCCCTGCTTGCGCGGCGTCATCATGCCCCAGTCTGCCACGCCGGCTGGGCGAATGCACGCGCTCGCGCTACACCCCCGCCGCCTTCAAGGCCGCGCCGACCATGGCCTGCGCCTCGGCCTGGAGCTGCCGCAGGTGCTCCTCGCCCCGGAAGCTCTCGGCGTAGATCTTGTACACGTCCTCGGTGCCGGAGGGCCGGGCCGCGAACCAGCCGTTCTCGGCCAAGACCTTGAGCCCGCCGATGGGCGCGCCGTTGCCCGGCGCCTCGGTCAGTACCGCCTCGATCCTCTCGCCGGCCAGCGTTGCGGCCATGACGTGGGCCGGCGAGAGCTTCGCCAGCACGGCCTTCTGCGCCGCCGTGGCCGGCGCGTCGATGCGCTCGTAGACCGGCTGGCCGAAGCGCTCGGTCAGCTCGGCGTAGAGCTGCCCGGGATCGCGCCCGGCTTTGGCGGTGATCTCCGCGGCCAGCAGATCGAGGATGATTCCGTCCTTGTCGGTGGTCCAGGCCGTGCCGTCCCGGCGCAGGAAGGAAGCGCCCGCGCTTTCCTCGCCGGCGAAGCCAACTTGCCCGCCCAGCAGCCCGTCCACGAACCACTTGAACCCCACGGGCACCTCGATCAGGCGCCGGCCGAGATGGGCGGCCACGCGATCGATCATCGCGCTCGAGACCAGCGTCTTGGCGATGGCCACGCCCTGTCCCCAATCGGGGCGGTGGCGGAAGAGGTACCAGACGGCCGCCGACAGGTAGTGGTTGGGGTTGAGCAGGCCCGCCGACCGGGTCACGATGCCGTGCCGGTCGTAGTCGGAGTCGTTGCCAAAGGCGATGTCGAAGCGGTCCTTCAAGGCAATCAGGCCGGCCATGGCGTAGGGCGACGAGCAGTCCATGCGGATCTTGCCGTCCTTGTCGACGCACATGAAGCCGAAGGTGGGATCCACAGCGTCGTTGACCACCTCGATGTTCAGGCCGTAGCGCTCGGCGATGGGCGCCCAGTAGGCCACGCCCGAGCCGCCCATGGGATCGGCGCCGATCTTGAGGCGCGCCGCCCGAATGGCCTCCATGTCGACCACCGCGCCCAGGTCAGCCACGTAGGGGCCGACGAAGTCGTAGCGCCGGAGCGTGGCCGCGCTCATGGCCCGCTCGTAGGGAAGGCGCTTGACACCGGCGAGGTCGGCCTGAAGCAGCGCGTTGGCGGCCTTCTCGATCGAGGCGGTCACTGGCGTCTCCGCCGGCCCGCCGTGCGGCGGGTTGTACTTGAAGCCGCCGTCGGCAGGGGGGTTGTGCGACGGCGTCACCACGATGCCGTCCGCGAGCCCGCTCGTGCGCCCGCGGTTGTGCGCGAGAATGGCGTGGGAGACGACGGGAGTCGGCGTGTAGCCCTCGCGCGCGTCGGTCCACACCGTGACGCCGTTGGCGGCGAGCACTTCGAGCGCGGTCAGGCGCGCCGGCTCGGACAGGGCGTGCGTGTCGATGCCGAGGAAGAGAGGGCCGTCGATGCGCTGGCTGCGGCGGTGGTCGCAGATGGCCTGGGTGATGGCCAGGATGTGGCGCTCGTTGAAGGCGGCGTCGAGGGAGCTGCCGCGGTGGCCCGAGGTGCCGAAGCTCACGCGCTCGGCGGCCACGGCCGGATCGGGGTGGCGCGCGTAGTACGCGCTCACGAGCCGCGGCACGTTGACGAGGATGCTCCGGGGAGCGGGTTTGCCGGCAAGGGGATGGAGATGCATGGTTCACCTTCCGGGGCGGTGCCAGGTCGCGCTATGATGGTGCCGATCCTTGCGGCGGATTGGAGCCCGCGTCCAGCCTGCCGTGCGGCGAGCGTGTTCGGCGACTCGGCCGAGCACTGTAGGGACGCAACCAGGAGAGAGCGAGCATGATCTCCCAGGCGAAGGCGGTCAGGGCGGTTCTGGTGCTGGCGCTGGGCGGCGCGGGTGCGCTCGGCGGGGCGTGCGGCGGGGGCGAGGGCGCGCTTGCGCCCAGCGGCTCCTCCAGCAGCGGCGGCGGCGGGGCGCCCGGCTGCGGCGCCGGGCTCGCCGACTGCGGCGGGAAGTGCGCGCAGCTCTCGGTCGATCCCGCCAACTGCGGGAGCTGCGGCAACGCCTGCCCCGAGGGCCAGATCTGCTCGACCGGCAAGTGCGCGGTCGCGTGCCTGGGCGGCACCACGCAGTGCGGCACCGCGTGCGTGGACATCGAGAACAACCCGCAGCACTGCGGCGGCTGCAACCAGGGCTGTGCCGCAAGCGAGGTCTGCTCGGTGGGAAGCGGCGGCATGCAGTGCACGGGGGGCACGACCAAGTGCGGCTCCTCCTGCACCAAGACCGACCTGGATCCGCAGAACTGCGGAAGCTGCGGCAATGCCTGCGCTCCGGGCGAGGTGTGCTCCGCCGGAGCGTGCGGGCTTCTGTGCGCCGGCGGCACGACCAAGTGCGGCTCC
>JACQWT010000189.1 GCA_016209145.1 Deltaproteobacteria bacterium
ATCTCTTTGCGCAGGCGCACCACCTCCTCGCGAAGAGCGGCGTTCTCCCTCTCCAGCTCCGCGATGCGCTCTGCGTCCGTCACACATGCATAAGTCCATTTGGCGACCGACAAGGGCCAAGTTTTCCGCTAAACTCGTACGCCACAGCGAAGGCGACGACGCCGCGGGAGCACGTGGAGGGGGTCATGGTGGCGATCCGGCGGGTGGCTTCTGGGCACCGTCTGCTCGTCGTCGCCACGTGTGAAGCGGCTCGCGCCGCCTACCGCAACGACGACGCCGTGGACACGTTCAACGAGCTGGCGGCCGGTGCCGAGCCCAGGGCGATCGAGTTCGGCGCGCAGACCATGATGATGGTGCGTACCCCGAAGGGCCACCCCGACGTGGTGCACGTGCGCGTGGCCAAGAACCGGCGCGCGGACCGTGGCGAGCTCTGGCTTCGGGTGGACCGCGACGCGCACGGCGTCACCGAGATCGGCAACCCCGCGGAGGACCCAGCCGCGGTGGCCGAGGCCGTCAGGCGCGACCAGCGGGCGGCACGTGATCACGTCGACCGGGACGCCCGGGACATGGCCCGCGTGTTGCGGCGTTTTCCCACCGGCATCACCGAGTCCAACTTGCGCGGCGCAGTGAAGGCGGAGGGGCTGAGCTGGGGCCGTGACCGGTTCGGCGCCGCCCGGGCTGCGCTAGCCGAAGGCGTCGACGGCTCGCGCCTGGTGGACCTCACGCCGGGCAAGAGAGGGCGCACGTGGACGCTTCGAGCGGCCCCAGGGGGCGATCCATGCTGACGTTGCCCGACGTTGTCCGACGTTGCCCGGCAAGGTCCGGCAACATCACGCCACATGTGCCCCCGCACCCCCGTAGGGGGGCGGGGCAACGTGTGCGTGCTCGGGAGCGGGGACGCGCATGCGGCGGACGTTGCCCCGCGGCAACCTCGGCGCTGCCCTCGCGCTCGGCTGCTCGCCGCTGCCCGCCCGTCCTCGGCGCGGGCCCGCCCGGAAGCCCCCGGCGGCTGCTGCCCCGGGCGCGGCGGCGGTGGCAACCATGCTGGGGTATTCATCCATACATGCTCCATGTCCGTCGGGGGGGCCCTGGCCGCGGCCCGGGCTGGCAGCACTTGGAGCGGCAAGCGCCAAGAGGGACCCACACGTGCGCAGTTGGATGCACTGCGCTCAGGGGTGCGCGCGGTACGGGGATTGGCCGCGATCGGTGGCGGTGACTCCATGTGCCACTACGCCGACGCCGGTCCCTACCGCGGCGACCCCGGCGCCGCCTTCTGCCGCACGCTGGCCGTCGCGGCGCCGCCCGGCTGGGTGGCCACGGCCCGCCGCGTCCGACTTCGGCGGCGCGAGGTGCAACCGCTCGCCGCTGCCCACGTTGCCGCGCGTGGCCCGGCGCAGTGATTCCGAGACGTTAGCCCTCATTGCCTACCGCACGTTGCCTATCTCGCTCTGGTGAACCCATGCAACCACGTGAAACCATGACGGAACCGAACAGAAGGGCTCCGGCTGTCCAAGCCGTAGGCCGGGCGGCGGACCCGTTGACCGTGGCCGTGGTCGGCGCACTGCGGCCGGTGCTCGCCGAGGTGGTGCGCGAGGCCCTGGCCGAGCGGCAGCCCGCCGAGGCGCCTCCAGCGCTACTCGACCGGGCCGCGCTGGCGGCGGCGCTGTCGTGCTCGCCGTCGACGGTGGACCGCCTGCGGCTGGCTGGGCTGCCCACGGTGCGGCTGTGCGACGGCGTGCGCTTCGAGCTGCCGGCGGTGCTCGGCTGGCTCCGGCAGCGCTCCGGCGCCGGCGGGGCCGAGGGCGGCGCCCCGTGACCTGCCGCAAGACTCGCGATTGGTTGCACTGCGCTCCCGGGCGCGCGCAGAGCGAGGATTGGCCGTGATCGATGACATCGCCGGGCTCATTGCCATGTACCGGCGCTACGAGGAGCGGGTGGCGCGCGCCCACCAAGCTCCCCCGAAGAAGGATCGGCCGCGCTGCAACGCGCGGACGCGAACCGGCAAGGCTTGCCAGGCCCCGGTGGTGTGGGACCGGCAACGACGGGAGCTGCGCCCCCGATGCCGGATGCACGGCGGAAAGCCCCTGTCCGAAGAGGCGCGCGCTCGGATCGCGGATGCTCGCCGGCGCTTCGCAGGCGATTCCGCCAACCGAGAGCGGCTGCGGCAGTGGGGCCGCATGGGCGCAGCGGCTCGCCAGGCGGGGGAGCGCCCCAAGCCTGGCGGCGGCGCCGAGCCCGGGCGGGGCCGTGCCCGCAGCGAGCGCTGGCGCCGGCTTCTGGCGCTTGACCCCGAGCAGGTTGCCCGGGCACTGGCGGCCGATGGCGACCTTGCGCTGGACACTCTGCGCGGGCTGGCCGCACAGCGCGAGCACTCTGCGGTCGCCCTGGCTGCGGCGCTGGCGGTGCTGGCCTCGGCCGACGCAGAGGAGAAGATCGAGCGCATGCCGGCCGCCCGGCAGCGTGGAGGGGGGATACCCATGATCGGATCGCAGACATGAGGCGCCACGCGGGGGGGCCCACGCGCCTTTCGCGCCGGCCAGGAAGGCGCCCCGGCCCTTGTCGGTCATGTCGGTTGCCCCCCGTCTGCGCCTCGGGAGCGAGCCCCCACCCCCCCCTACCTCGCGCGCGCGGCATCGAGGGGCGTGGCGGGGGCCCCAGACGCACCCCGTGTACCCCCCAGTACCCTGCGCACTGTCCTCCCAGTACCCCCACTACCCCCCGGTACCGTGCCCGCTGTCCCCCAGTACCCCCCGCCGTTCCCTCGAAGAGGAGCGAGACAACCGATGCCGCCGGGCGCTGCGATCCCACCATGGAGGGCATCCTGCTGCTCATGGGCGGCCCATGACCCGGCCGGGGGGAGAACCGGGCCCGAAACACCTTGTACACGCGAGGCTCCGCCATAAAACGCACCGACGCATGCGACCATCTCGGCTCGACGCTGCGCCCCCTGTCGGCCACCTACCGCGCCAAGGTCCGCGCCGCCTACCGGGGACCGACCAGGCTGGACGACGCGGCCCGGCGCTTGCTGGCCGATGCAATCTTCAAGGTCATGGCCGAGCTCGAGCAGCGCCAGCCGAAGCACGAGCAGGTTGCGATCCTGCGGGCCGTCCGCAACGTCCTGCTCGACGACCTGGGCGAGAACGAGGCAGCGCCCGGGCTGCGCTGGCCGGCCGTTGAAACGGCCGAGGCCATCATCCGGCGCCGCGCCAAGCGTGGGTTCGCACTGGGCCCGGGCGCGCCAGCGGGGCGGGAGGCGCAGTCGTGACCGTCGGCGACGGGCTAGCGGTACGCCTGGCCGCGGGGCAGGACGCGCACGACGGCGACCACGCCAGCGCGATGGTCCACCGTGAACACCACGCGCCAGCTCCCGACTCGCAGCCGGTAGCTCACGGGCTGGTAGCCCCTGAGCCGCTTCACGTCCCCATGGCCTGTCTCGGCGTAGCGCTCCAACGCAGACAGGATCCGCGCGCAGGTGGCCCCTTCAAGGCGGTCACGGTCCCTGTCGGCCCGCGGCGTCCATTCGATCGCGAGCTTCACTTCTCCCCGAGCCAGCGGCGGCGCACTTCCTCGTGGGGGATGAGCCTCCCGGCGCGCACGTCTTCGAGCCCTTCCTCGATCGCGGCACGCTCCTCTTCCGTCTCCGGCTCATCGTCGAGCGGGGCTTCGCGCAACGAGCGGAGCACGGGGTCTTCGTCCGGCGGCGGCGTCTGCGGCAACGGCTGGCTCATCGCTGCAAGCGTAGCACGCCGGCGAGCCGGGGGGCAGAGCGCGTGAAGATCGAGACGAAGGCCGCCGCGATCGTGGCGATCGGTTGGTGGCTGCCGGTGCTGTCGCTGGCCGAGCTGCTGCGCGTGCTGGCCGTCGTGCGGAGGGCGGCCGAGCGGCACGAGGCAGCGCAGGCCGGGCTACGGCGCCCAGCGTTTCGCCCAGCAAGCCAAGAGGCACCAGGCGCTCGCGAGCGCGACGGCGGTGGCGACGACGGTGGCGGTGGTGAGGTTCAGGGCTGCGACTGTACGCCACATGTGGCGTGTTCGCAAAGGCCGGCTGGCGCCAAGATGGCCCCGTGCCTCGGCTACCGCGCTCGGAGCACCGCTTGCGGCGGACGCTGGCGGCGAACGTGCATCGCGCTCGCCAGGCTGCCGGGCTCACTCTTGAGGAGGCCGCGGATCGAGCAGGCATGCACTGGCGGCACTGGCAGAAGATCGAGGCCGGCGAAGTCAACGCGACGCTGCGCACGCTGGCGCGGCTTGCGGGCGCGCTCGGCACGCCGGCCGGCGCACTTCTCGCGTAGGGGTGGCACCGGAAGATCGCCCTTGACGCCGGACGGTGGACGGCTGGGCGCTGCTCGGGACGTTCGGGACGGCGGCGGAGGCGTTCGGGGCAGCACGAGAAAGGGCTTGACGGCGCTCGCTCCAGAAGCTACTAATAGAGCATATGGTGCGCGTCCTGCTCGCCCCCGAGGGGCAAGCCGACTTTGAGGCGCTGCCGCCCGTGATCAAGGCGCGTGTGCTGCGCATCGTCGAGCGGCTGCAACGCTGGCCGGAGGTGTCGGGGGCCAAGCCGCTGCGGGGGCGATGGACAGGGCACTACCGGATCCGCACCGGCGACTGGCGTGTGATCTTCCGCGTAGTCGCCCCCGATCTGATCGTCGTTCGCATCCAACACCGTTCCAAGGTCTACGAGGGTTGAGCCATGGGCAACGCTGTCGCCGTCAAGCTGGGCAAGGAAGAGTACGCCATCATCCCGATGGCGGAGTACGAGCGGCTGCGGCTCGGCCGCGGCGCTCCCGCCGGCTCGGTCGATGCGCTCGACTATGGGCGGGCGCTCTTGGGGCGCGATCTGCGGGCGGCGCGCGAGCAGGCCGGCCTGACGCAGACCGAGCTTGCCGTGCGGCTCGGCAAGAGCCAAACGCTGGTGAGCGGCGCGGAGGGCGGCCGGCTCAAGGTGAGCGACCGCTACGTCTCCGCCGTGCTGGCGGCGTGCGGATTGCCGGCCGACTGGACGCCGGCGACGAAGGCGAAGGGCTCGACGCGGAGGCAGCGCAGGGCGTAGACGTTGAAGAGCCCGGCGGCGGTGACTCGCCCCGGGCCGTGACTCACACGAGGATGGGTCGCATGAGCATCAAGAACGTAGGACCGGACGGCAGCAACGGCAAGCACGAGCGCGAGCGGCGCCGGCGTGGCTCGCAGCAGCTCTACCTGCGGCGTGATGGCACCTACTCGGGCCGCGTGACCGTGACGGTGGACGGCGAGCGCGTGCGCAAGCTGGTGCCGCTCGGCACGAGGGACCGCGGGGCGGCGAGGGCGAAGCTGCGGCGGTTGCAGGCCGGCGGCGTCGAGCCAGGGCAGGCGGCGGCGCCGCTCACCTTCGCCGAGGCCCTGGGCGAGGCGCACCAGCGGTGGACGGCCGAGGGGCTGCGAACGGCAGACGAGCGGCTGCGCAAGCTGGAGCGCTACGCGCTGCCGGCGTTGGGCAACAAGCCCGTGGGCGAGATCCGGGCCGCGGACGTTCGCGCCGTGCTCGACGAGGCCCGCACTGCGGGGCAGGCGCGCCAGAGCTTGGCGCACATCAAGAACGGGATCGGCGCGGTGCTCGGCCAGCTCTGGCGCGACGAGCTCATTGCCGAGAACCCGGTTGCCCGCGTGCGTGTGCCGAAGACACACGAGCCCGAGCGGCCGCGCGCGGTGCTCACGGATGAGGAGCTGCGCCAGTTGCTCGCTCACCCCGATGTGGACCTTGAGATCAAGATGGCGGTGCTCGTCTCGCGCACCGTCGGGGGCATGCGGGCCGGGGATCTCTACGCGCTCGGCTGGCGCAGCTTCGGGGAGGGCTTCTCGACGTGCGCGGTGCCGAGGCGCAAGACCGGCAAGCCGCAGGTGCTCGAAGTGCACGAGGCGGTGCGTCCCTTCCTCGCCGCGTGGTGGCAGGCCCACGGCGGCCCGGCGGCCGGCCCCGTGTTCCCGGTGCGCAAGGGTCCGCGCGCTGGCGAGCGCAAGACGGATCACTGCTCGTGGGCCAACGCCCTGCGCCGGGAGCTGCTGCGCGCCGGCGTGCTCCGACACGAGCTGCATCAGGACACGGCGACGAGCCGCAAGGTGGACTTCCACAGCACGCGGCGCGCCTACTCGACCGCCCTGGCCCGGGCGAATGTCAACGCCCAGGTGGCGCAGGTGCTCGCCGGCCACAGCGACGCGGCAACGCACCAGCGCTACGTCAACGCTGCGACGATCCGCGCGCTGCCCGCGGGGGCCGTGCCACCCCTGCCGGAAGTGCCCGCGGCCGTCGTGGAGGGGGGAGATAGGCAATGGCGTTGCCTATCGCATGACCCCGGTAGCGCTGAGGGTGGGGACAACCCCCCGGTATCGTTGGCGCGCCACGGGCGATTCGAACGCCCGACCTACGGCTCCGGAGGCCGTCGCTCTATCCAACTGAGCTAGTGGCGCAGCACGGGCGCGGGCGCGCAGGGCGCCGCCGCCGGACAAGAGCCAGGCTAGCCATCCTCGCTCCGGCGCGCAAGCGGGGAGACGCCGGCTGGGCCCACCGCCATGTCAGGTCAGCGCCAGCAGGCGGAACGGCACGTGACGGCCCAGCGTGGCGAAGTGATCGTCGTGGGCGACGAGGACCGCTCCGGTGTGCCGGGCCGTCAGTGCCAGCAGCATGTCGTTCTGGAGCCGGGCCAGGCCGACGGGCTCGTGATCGGGGAAGACAACCGGGAGCAGCCGGCCCGCCTCGAGCCAGCAGCGCCGCCACGATGGCGGCTCGATCGGGACGAGGGTCGCTACGAGCCGCTCGACCGCTCGGGCAGCCGGCCCGACCGCACCGCGCAGCAGCTCGCTCGCCACGACGGGTGACAGGCGCACCGGACCCCCGCTCACCCGATCGAGCACCACGTCCGTCGCGAGGGATCCACGCAGGAGTGCGACGTGCACGCTGGTGTCAAAGAAGGCAATCATCGAGCCCGCCCGTGGCCGCGACGCCCGCCGTCTCGCGGAGCACGCGCCGGCAGCGGAGCCTTTCCTCCTCTTCCGCCAGCACCGTGTTGACCAGCTCCGACTGGGTTGCGATCCCCCGCGCCCGCATGAGCCCACGGAGCCGTGCGGCCGGCACGCGCACCGTGACGGCCTTCTTCTCGGCACCGGCAGATCTGTATGACATCGATGGCTTCCATGTCAGACAATAGCCCGATTTCGGCGTCCTCGCAAGCGACTAGACGTGGACGGCGGCGTCTGCGTCCGCGGCCGCGGCAAGCGGCTGCGGCAACGGCCGTGCCCAGAGTGGCGCCGACACCGTCGTCTTCGAAAAACTTGGCCAATTTCGGTCCATTTGGCATCCGCTCTCGCATGGCGCGGTGCACATGGCACAGGGGCCGCAGTGGCGGCGTGGTCCTCTGCCTCGGGCTCCTGCTCGGAGCCTGCGGCGGCGACGGAGACAAGGAGCCGCCAGGGGCAGTCTCCCTGTCGCGCGAGAAGGCGGCGGAGCAGGCCAAGAAGCCCGATCCGGCAACCGTCCCCACGCCGGGCGGACCGTCGCTCGGCGTCATCAAGCTCACCGTGCCGGTGTACGAGCAGCCCGATCCGCGCGCCGCCAAGCTCGGGTACCTGCGTCTGGGCGCCAAGGCGGTACGCGCCGAGAGGCCGGCCAAGCTCGACGCCTGCCGCGGCGGCTACTACCGTATCCTGCCGGCCGGGTACGTTTGCCTGGACGACGGCGCCACCACCGACATGGAGCACCCGCTCCTGCGTGCCGGCCTGCGCGCGCCCGATCGGACCATGCCGCTTCCCTACCCCTACGCCTTCGTGCGGGCCATCGCCCCGCGTTACTACCGGCTGCCGACGCGCAAGGAGCAGTTCGAGTACGAGATGAGCCTCGATCGGCACTTGCGCTCGTTCGTGCGCCTGGGCGAGAAGTGGAACGCGGTCGAGGTCGGCGCCAACGACGTGCCGGTCGATCGCCAGGGCCGCGTCATCGGCGAGGCGCCGAGCGAGGCGCCCGCGCTGGGCCAGGCCGAGCGCTTCGGCGGCGCCGAGGGCGGCGTCATCCCCTGGTTCTTCGCCGGTGGCCGGAAGATCCCCAACGTGTCCGACTTCAAGGTGCCCGACTACGCGGTCATCACCAACCGCGTGGGACGCCACGCCGGCCTTTCGCTCATCGATGCGTTCTCGGGGGACGGCCGCCAGTTCGCGCTTACCACCGATCTGCGGCTCGTACCGACCTCCAAGCTCAAGCCCGAGCGCGGATCGACCTTCCACGGAGTGGAGCTCGGCAACGGCTGGCGGCTGCCGCTCGGCTTCGTCAAGCGCGACGAAGCGTACCGCTACGAGCTGGACATGCGCCGCTACCGGCGCAAGGACCGGCTGGCGCGCTTCGTGCCGGTGCAGCTCACGGGCGCGGCGCGGGGCTCGGGCGACGACCGGATCGTCGAGGGCGAGGACGGCGGGTGGCTCAAGGCGCGCGATCTGGCCATCGTGGCCAAGCCCTCCAGTTTGCCGCGCCACGCGGTGGACGGCGTCAAGTGGATCGACATCTCGATCCAGCGGCAGACGCTGGTGCTCTACGAGGGCAAGACGCCGGTTTATGCCACCATGGTCTCGACCGGGCGGGACGGGATGGACGATCCCAAGAGCACGCACTCGACCGTACGCGGCCTGTTCCGCATCCGCGACAAGCACGTGACCACGACCATGGACTCCGACGTCGTCGGCAGCAAGTTCGAGCTGCGCGACGTGCCCTGGGTGCAGTACTTCATGTCGGGCTTCGCGCTGCACGCCGCCTACTGGCACGAGGACTATGGCCGGCCGCGCAGCCACGGCTGCGTCAACATGTCGCCCATCGACGCGCTGCGCACCTTCCTGTGGACCGACCCGCCCGTGCCGGACGCCTGGCACGGGGTGAACGCGGGCGAGACCATGGGGCAGGGTACGATCGTGTACATCGAACCGTGACCGCCCGGGGCCCGCGGGCAGCCTACTCCGGGCCGAGCTCCCAGCCGTACATGCCCGGCGTGCGGGCGCGGTGCGCGCCGAGCCAGCTTGCCTCCAGCGGCAGCCCGTCGCTCGACCAGCGGGCGGAATAGGCGTCGCGCAGCACGAGCTCGCTGAGCTTGCCGCGAGGCGAGAAGCCCCACTCCGCCTCCTGCGAAACGTCGTCGGGATCCGAGTAGATCCGCCAGGCAAAGAAGCCCGCGCACCACGGCGCGTCGAGCAGCGGCGCGAGCAGGGCCCGGTAGGCACGGGCCTGGGCAGGCTGATCGATTGCCACCGCGGTCATGCCGTCCGGCCACTCCCAAGGCCGCAGGGCCGGATCGGCGCGCGTGGTGTAGCCCATCTCCGTCAGCAGCACCGGCCGGTGCCACGCGGCGCTGAGCTCGGCGAGCGCGGCGGCCACGCGCCTGCCGCCCGCGGCGAGCTCCGCCGTGCTCGCCCCTTCGCGCTCTGCGAGCGGAAAGAAGGCGTTGACCCCGATGAGATCGAGCTCGCCGAGGACGACCGTGTCCTGCACGTCGTCCCAGTTGGCCGAGTAGGTCAGGGGCCCACCGTAGCGTTCGCGCACCGCTCGGACCAGCGCCAGGAAGCTCGGCGCGCGCGCCGTGGTGACCCAGCTTCGCAGCTCGACGCCCAGGCTGAGCATGTCGGCGCGCCCCTCTCGGGCCACCTCGGCCCACTCCAGGACGAAGCGCCGGTACGAAGCGGTCCAGCGCTCCCAGCCGGCGTCGTCGCCGGGATCGATCAGGGCGCGCCAGCCGCCCGTCTCGACCCAGAGGTGGGGCAGCAGCAGCACGCGCAGCCCCTCGCGGTGCGCCTGCTCGATCGCCGCCAGCACGTCCCGGCGAGTCTGCGCGAAGGGCGCTTCGAAGCTCAGATCCACTCCCCCCCCGCGTAGATCCCACACTCGGCCGAAGGGCGTGAGGCTGACCCAAGTCGCGCCCATGGCGCGGGCCTCGGCCACGGCACGCGCGCAGGCGGGCGTCCCGTAGCCCACGCCGGGATGGCGGGCGTTCTCGATGGGCCCGATGGTAATGCCGCGGATCGCGCCGAGCCGGGCGCGGGCCCAGGCGTCGGCTCCCGGCCCGAGCGCGAAGCCCCCGCCGTGGCTGGCGTGAGCCGCGCCGGCCCACAGCAGGCACGAGGCGGTCACGGCGGCCAAGGAGACGTGCGGCATGCTCACGGCTCCGTCTCCAGTCCGAGCAGGGCGGCGAGCAGGGCGTCCAGCCCGACGAGCACGAGCACGAGCGCCCCGGCCGCGAGCGGGCCGAGCAGCCTGGCCCAGCCGTGGCGCGTCACCCAGTACCAGCCGAGCAGCGACGCCGGGCCGAAGGCGTAGAGCGCGCAAGCCCAGCTCGCGAGGTTCCAGGAGCGCGCGCGCTGCGCGGCGCTCAGGCGCCGGCGATCCCAGAGCTGGAGCAAGAGGGGCAGCAGGATGCCCAGCACCATCATCACGACCACGCGTACGACTTGCATGGTGCAGTGGCTCCCAAGAGCTCAGCGCGGGCTTCGCCCGCAACCCACTCCGACCCGCTCCCGCTCCCGCTCCCGCTCCCGGGGCCGGCAGTCGGGAGCGGGAGCGGGAGCGGGAGCGGGCAGAAGGGAATCCTCGCGCGGCGCGACGATTTTCGGGAGTAGTAGCTCAGCGCGGGCCTCGCCCGCAACCCAAAGGGGTCAAGGGGTCAAGGGGTCAGGGGCCGGGGTTTGCTCGACCCCTCGACCCCATGAATCCTCGGCCCCTGCTTCGGCAGCCGGCCCGGAATTTGCGCGCGGCGCGCAGAAAGCCCCAATTAGTAGATCAGTACGCATCTTCGCCCACGTCGACGGCCGCGGGAAGCTCCACCGCCGCTCGGGTCACGGCTGCCTCCCCGCCGGCGATCCACTGGTAGTGGGCGAGGTTGCCGAGCACGCGCTCGACGTAGCGGCGCGTCTCCCCGTACGGAATGCGGGCCACCCAAAGGTCCGCGCCGCGCTCGGTGCCCGCCCGCAGCCACCGGGCGACGGCATGGGGGCCGGCATTGTACGCCGCCACCGCCAGCGGGAGGCTGCCGCGGAACATTCGCAGGAGCTTGCCGGCGTAGAAGGCCCCGAGGCGGATGTTCTGATCGGGGCGCTGCAGATCGAGCGCCTTGGGATCCAGGCCGAGCTCCAGGGCGGCGCGCGCCGCCGTGGGCGGGATCACCTGCATCAGCCCCACCGCGCCGGCGGGCGAGACCGCCGCCGCCCGGAAGCCGCTCTCCTGCCGCATGATCGCGTGCACCAGCCCGGCGGGCAGGCCGTGGCGCGCCTCCTCGCGCTGCACGAGCTCGGCGTAGGGCTGGGGGTAGAGGCAATGCCAGGCCCACAGCTCGGCCCCGGACGGGGCCCGCTGGAGCGTGGCGAAGCTCACGGCCCGCGTGGCGATCTGCAGCCGCCGGCGCGCCGTGGCGAGCTTGCCGTACATGGCGCACAGCGCCTCGCTCTCGCGCCCGGGGTAGGGTAGAGCGGCCTGCTGTTCCATGCCGGCGAGCATCCTTTCGGCGGCGCTGTCCAGGCCTAGCGAGCGCAACAGCTCGGGTCCGGCCGGCAGACTCACGGCAAGCGGCACGTACGGGCGCGGCTCGGCCTCGCCCACGAGCGGCGGCAGCGCCGTGGTGCCCGCGGCGGCAAGCCTGGCGTGCGCGCAGAGGGCGGGCCAGGTGAGGGGCTTGTCCCGCAGGAGATCCGTCCAGATCCGCTCCGCGACCTGCGCTCGGCCGGCGCGGTGCGTGGCCAGGCCGAGGAGCTGCTCCAGCCCCGATCGCTCGTCGCGCGGCGCGCGCTCCAGCAGCGCCGCCAAGATCTGGCGCGCCTGCTCGCCCGCGCCGTCCGAGAGCAAGGCGAGGGCTTGCCCGCGCAGGGCGGCGCGGCCGTGGCTGCCCTTGCCGAAGCGCGCCAGGTAGCGGGCGAACGCCGCCGCGGCCTCGCCCGGCCGCTCGCTCTGGCTCAAGAGCTCGGCGCGCCGGAAGCTCGCTCGCTCGGCCCAGGGTGAGCTCGGGTCGCGGCGGATCACCTCGGACAGCCGCGCCAGCGCCTGCTCGTCGCTCCCGCTGCGCGCCGCGCACACGGCGGCGTGGTAGGCGGCCTCGGAGCGCAGGGGCGAGGCCAGAGCGGCGACCGCGTCGAAGGCGGCGGCGGCGGCACGGTAGTCGCGCACGCGCTGCAGGGCGCGCCCGCGCGCCATCATGATGGCGGTGCGCTCCGCCTTGAGCTTGGCGGCGAGCGCGTCGAGCGTCTGCAGGGTCTGGGCCAGGTTGTCCGGGGTCGTAGACCGCGCCAGGGCCGCCAGGCGTTCGCCGAGCGGCAGCGAGGCGGGCACGCGCTCCAGCCCGGCAAGTGCCTCGCGTGCCTTCGGGTGCGACGGCGTGCTCGTGCAGATCCAGCGCCAGTCGGCCACCGCGACCGCCCGCTCGGCGCCGGCAATCGCGATCGCCGCCCGCGCGGCGCGGGCCAGGGCCTCGTCGTCGCGGCGCCGTGCCTTCTGGGCGCCGCGTAGCGCCCGCTCGGCCGTCTCGCGCGCGGCCTTGATGCGGCCGGCGCGCAGGTAGGCCAGGGCGGCCGTGACCAGATCGCGCCCGCGCGGCGAGCGGGCGAGCAGGTCGCCGGCCCGCTCGAACGGGCCGGCCTCCGCGGCCGCCTCGGCGTAGGCGTGCCGGATCTCCTCGGCGACGAGCGGCAGCTTCGCTTCGAGGCCGCGCAGCAGCCCCTCTGACTCGGCGTGTCTGCCCAACGCCAGAGCGACCACGGCGCGCACGAGCCGCAACTCGGGCTGCTCGCGCTCGATCGCGCCGAGAGCGCCGAGCAAGGCATCGGCGCGCGCCCAGTCGTGCTCCCGCACGGCCGACGCCCAGGGGACCGTGCCGTCGGGCTCGCTTGCCGGCAGAGCCGGCGCCGGCCGCGTGGCCGAAGCTGCTGCCGGGAGCGCGGAGGCGACGACGGCCGGCGGGGAGGCTGGCCCCTTTGCCCGGGGTGGGGCGCTGGCCTGCTCGGCGGCGCCTCCCACCGCACATCCGAGCAGGGCGCCGGCGAGCAGCGAGGCGGCGCGCGGCGCAGATGGACAGCGTCGAAGCGGGCGGGGGTCCGTCATCTCGGCCTCGGCTGGCCGCGCGCCCGTGCGCCGGGGCTACTTGAGGGGCACGGCCACGAGGACAACGGACTTCTGCTGCGGCTCGACGAGGAAGCGGACGCGGACGCCGTGTTTCTCGCCGAGCTCCTTCTCGATACCCTTCACCCGCTCGGCAAATGCCCCGACGCTCATCTCGCCCACCGGGTCCCCCACGGACTCGCGGGCCGCGACATACTCCTCGAAAAGCCGCTGCTGGTAGGCGTCCTCGGCCTCGGCGCCCAGCTCCGCGGCCTCCTCCACCTCGCCCGGCGCCGAGCCCATGTGCCGCTCGTCGACGTTGAGCTCTGCGCCAGCGGCAATCGGGGGCGGGGCGATCGACGGTCGGCCCTGGTCGTCGGTCGTGTCCTCCTCCACCTCCAGCAGCTCGTTCAGCAGCGAGTTGATGCGGCTGACGAGCCCCCCCAACACCGCGTGCTCCAGCTCGAAGCGAACGTCGCGCTGGCCGTTGATGATCATCAGCAGGCCCTCTTCCAGATCGGAGACGGGGCGCGAGATGTAGGCGTCGAGGAAGTAGCTGCCGACCACCACGAGCAGCAGGCCGAGCGCGAACGCGCCCACGAGCGGCCAGAGCAGCGTGCCGAGATCGGCGACGCCCTGCAGCGGCACCACGGCCATGATCACGCCCTGTTTGCCGTCGCCGTAGCCAGCCATCCGGCGGGCGCTGCCCAGGTAGCCCTTGGGCAGCCCCGCCACTTCCACCGCCTGGTCGGAGGCGAGCGCCTGCACGCCCGCGGAGAGCGCGGCCTCGGTCTTGAGCGCGGCCTGGATCTCGGGCGGGGCCTGAGGGGGCACAATAACCAACTCGACTTGGCGGCCTGAGGGTACGGCGGCCACCAGCAGGTTGCCGGAGGTGATCTCGCTCACCCGGCCGAGCCGCTCGTGGTTGAACGTCGTGCCGACGACGATCCCCCCGATGACCTGACCCTGCAAGCTACGGATGGGCGCATACGAGGCGAGGAGCTGCTCGTGGCGCCCCCGGTCGAACCACACGTCCGAGCCCGTCACGCCCGTCAGCACGGCCTCCAGCATCCGGGGATGGCGGTCGCCGAGGTTCTCGCCGCGCATCAAGGCGGAGCCGTCCCGCCCCAGCACGATGCCGTTGCGGTCGAACATCGCGATCATGCTCGGCTTGAAGTTGAGGAACGCCTCCTCGCCTTTCGCTTTCTCGCTGACCGCGTCGCAGGTACGCGAGGCGGCGAGCTGGCGGGCCTTCTCCTCGCCGATGTCAAAGGGGTCGCGCAAGGTGTCGTTCAGGATCGTCTCCCGGCCGAGCCACCGCTCCACGCGCAGGGCCTCGACCTCGAGATGGCCGACGGCCCCCGTGGCGGCGCGGGGCGAGTCGCCGCGGTTCGAGATGTCCGCCAGCGAGGTCCGCACCAGGCCGAAGGAAAGAACGATCACCAAGGCGACGACCAGGGTGAAGACCGCGATGATTTTTGCGCGCATCCCGCGCTCTCCCTTCTCCAGGCCGCTGCTGAGGCAGGCCGGCGGACCCCGGCCCCCATGGCTACAGGACTGACCTACGCTAGCATCGGGGGCGCGACGGGCACAACCTCTGCGTGAGGCCCGGGGTGACTTCGGTCGCCGGCGGGTCGGCCGTAGGCCTGTCGGCCCACGTAACCGTTCACGCATTCCAACACCCGGCTCGTCAGGCGGGGCTGCGCGCATGAGCGCGCCCGGAGGCCCGGGCCGCAGCGTACTCCTGTACGTGAGGACCCGGGCCGAGGACGTAAGTCCGTCCCTTCGGGACGGGGTTTCACCCCTGCCCCGCGATCGCGGCCGACTCGGCGAGCCGTCGTTGCCAGCGCCGCAATGCGTGAACGCATACCGGCCCACCCTTGGCTTGCGGGCGCCGCCTGCGCTATGATCAGGCGTTGCGCTGTCGCCGCCGCGACGCGGCCGCGGGTAGCGCGATGGTGGGTATAGCTCAGTTGGTAGAGCGCTGGACGGTGGCTCCAGTTGTCGCGGGTTCGAGTCCCGTTACTCACCCCAGTTCCCGACCGCGCGCGGTCCCGGGGGCGCCGTGAGCTACCCCGTGCCCGACGGGGCATGCTTGCTGCGTGTCGTGGGGGCGGGCACCTTCTGCCAGGTCGCCCTCGTGCTGCAAGACGGGCGCCGGTGCGCCTGCAAACGCCTGCGCTCGCGGATGCTGGGCGAGCCCGCGGCGCGGGTGGCTCTGGAGCGCGAGGCCAGGGTGCTGGCGCTCGCGCGCCACGACGCTCTGCCCGAGCTCGTGCGCAGCGGCGCGGACGAGCGCGGCCCGTTCTTGATCGAGTCCTGGGCGGAGGGGACCAGCCTGCTCGCCCTCGGAAGGGCGCAGGCGTCATCTCGGGCCCTGGCCGGGCCGGCGCTCGCGGGGCTCATGGCCGCGGCGGCCAGGGCGCTAGCCGACCTGCATGCCTTGGCCGGCGAGGCCGGGCCCCTTGGTCTCGTACACGGCGACATCGCGCCGGACCACGTGCTGTGGGATGGCGCGCGGGTGCGCTTCATCGATCTCGGCCTGGCCCGCTGGCGCGGCCTCGACACCACGGCCCTGGTGGGCGAACGCGGCACGCTGCCCTACGTCGCCCCCGAGCTCATCCGTGGCGAGCAGCCACCCGACCAGGAGACCGACGTGTTCGCCCTGGCGGCCAGCCTGGCCTTCGTCGCGCTCGGCCGAGAGCCCTGCCGCGCGCGCACCCCGGCGGCTCGCCTCGTCGAGGTGGCCGAGCGCGGCCTCGATCTGGCGGCCGTTGCCGCCTGCGGGCGGCTCCCGCCGGGCCCTCGCGCCGCCCTGATCCGGGCGCTCGCGCCCGATCCGGCGGGGCGCCTACCCGGGGCGGCCGAGCTTGCCGCGGCCCTGGCGAGCTGATCCTTGCGGCAGCCGCGCCGCGGGGATAGGGTAGCAGATGTCCCATGAAGAGCCTGGCTCGTTTCCTGGTGCTCGCGCTTCTGCTCGCGTTGCCGCTCGCGGCCGGCTGCAGCGAGGACGTCCCGCCCGCCGCCTTCGGCGCCTGGTCGGTGATGTTCACGGCGCCCGGCGGCTGCAAGGTCAAGCCGCACAACCGCTCCCTAGGCATCCTTACCGACGCCAAGGTCGACATGAAGTTCCGGGACGGCGACAACGGGGCCGAGATCCTGTGCACTGTGACCGGCGCGGGACCGTTCTCCGTCCAGGGGCGCGCCTCGCAGGGCCCGCTGGATCTGGAGGTAGTCATCGATAGCCTCCCCGATGCCGCCACCGCCAAGGCAGGAAACCCGGCCCTGGGCAGCGTGTCGTACCTTAGCCCGGAGACGGTCAAGATGTTCCGATCTCCGGCCGACAAGCCCTGCAAGTTCTACTTCTCGAAGGCGCCACCTCAGCTCGTTCAGCCCGGGTACGTCTGGCTCGAGTTCAAGTGCGACACGGTCGAGAACCGGGAGCAGAGCGAGCCCAACATCTGCGCCATCACCAAGGGCTGGCTCTACTTCGAGCTGTGCGAGGCTTGACCGCGCGTAACCGTTCACGCATTCCAACACCCGGCTCGTCAAGCGGCCGCGAGCGCGCGGCGGGACTGGCTAGCGGAGCAGCGCTCCGGAGGCCCGGGCCGCAGCGTACTCCTGTACGTGAGGACCCGGGCCGAGGACGTAAGTCCGTCCCTTCGGGACGGGGTTGGGGTCCCGACGCGCCCTTCGGGCGCGTCACCCCTGCCCCGCGATCGCGGCCGACTCGGCCGGCTCCGGTCGTGGCCGGCTTGGCCGTCGCCGCGCTGCCGTCGGCCTGCGGCACCCCGAGCGTGCCCAGCCCCTTCGACGACTCCTTCGACCCGGGCGTGAGCTTGGACGGCCAGGGGGCGGGCGGCGCGGCGGGCGCGGGCGGTGCCGCCTTCGACGCGGGCCCCGGAGTGGACCCGACCTTGGGCGGGCCTTGCTCGGCCGACGAGCAGTGCGACGACGGGGCGGAGTGCACGCTCGATCGCTGCGATCTCGAGATCGGCCGCTGTCGCTTCGAGCCGGACGACTTCGCCTGCCAGAACGGCGTGTATTGCGACGGGCAGGAGCGCTGCCAGCCCCAGGTCGGCTGCCAAGCCGGAACGCCGGTGGGCTGCAGCCAGGGCGACCCGTGCCTGCTCGTGTCTTGCAACGAGGAGGCGCAGAGCTGCGACTCCGCCCCGCGGGACGTGGATGGCGACGGCGATCCCGATCGCCACTGCGGCGGTGGCGATTGCAACGACCTCGATCCCGCGGTGTCCTCGCTTCTTCCGGAGGTGTGCGCCAACGGCAGGGACGACGACTGCGACGGGGAGGTGGACGAGCCAGAATGCACGAGCCCGGCGCACGACACTTGCAAGGACGCGCTCCTGCTCCAGGGGCCGGGCGCCTACGCCATGAGCACCGTGGCGGCCAAGCTCGACTACGCGGCTTCCTGCGGCGTCGCGAACCCCGCGGGCGCGCGCGACGTCGTCGCGGCGGTGATGCTCCCCGCCGGGCCCCCGGTCGACGTGCAGATCTCGGCCAGCACGGGCTACGAGGACGTGGCCGTGGCGCTGCTGGGGCAGTGCGCCGCGCCCGACACCGAGCTCGCCTGCGGTACGGGGTTCTTCTCGGCCAAGGGCGGCCGCGTCGCCAAGCTGCGGGCGCGGGCTATCGGCGCCAAGGACAAGGCTACGGCCTACCCGCTCTACGTCTTCTCCGACGGGGGCGTCGACGTGACCGTACGTCTGGACGTGCTCGATCCGCAGCCCGAGCCGCCGAACGAGACTTGCGGCACGGCGCAGACCCTGCTGCCGTCCCAGCCGGTCGTGGCGAGCCTGGTGGGAGCCGAGAAGGATCTCGCCACCGCGTGCAGCGCTCCCACGGGTGAGCTCGTCTATCGCTTCGAGCTCGTGGGGCCCGCCGACGTCGACGTCTTCGCCACCTCGATCGACGGCGACGGCATCCCCAGCATGTCGTTGCGCGCTCCCGGGTGCGCCCTGCCCGAGCACGAGATCACCTGCCAGACCTGGTTCGATGCCCACATCTTCCGGCACGCCCTGCCCGCCGGCACCTACTACGTGAGCGTGGCGGCCACCGCTCCCACGGACGTCCTGCTCACCCTCGAGCTCGGGCCCGCCACGCCCGAGCCGCCGGACGAGAGCTGCGCCGGCGCGCCGCCGCTGCCGCAGAACGAGACCGTCGACCTGAAGCTCGCGGGCCACCAGGACGACGTGCCAAGCACCTGCCTCGCGGGCGGGGTGGACGCGGCCTATGCGCTGGAGCTGGCGCAGAGCTCGGACGTGCTGCTCGTGGGCCGCTCTTCGCTGGGGGACACCGTGGCCGTCGCCCTGGACGCGCCGGGCTGTGCCGGCCCGCCGGACGAGCTTTTCTGCCGCCAGGGCTCGTGGTCGCCGGTGCGCGGGTCGCTGCGCAAGGTGCCGGCCGGCAGCTATCGCGCCGTGGCGGAGAGTCAGCTCAGCCAGCCGATGCAGCTCACGGCCTTCGTGCGCCCGGCCGTGCCCGCCACCGTGGTGCCGTTCGCCGACGACTGCACCGAGGTCCTGAAGATCCCGTCCTCGGGCGGCTTTTTCCAGGGCAACACCAAGAACGCCAAGGCCGACTACGTCGCGGGCTGCGATGCCGGTGGCGGCGGGGGCAAGGGGGCGCCCGAGCAGATGCTCGAGCTCGAGCTCGCCCAGACCAAGCGCGTCGTGCTCGACATGATTGGCTCGGGCTACCCCACGCTGCTCGACGTGCGCAAGGGACCGGACTGCCCCGGCAAGGAGGTGCCCAATGGCTGCGCTGTCGGGTACTACGCCGACCACAGCTTCCTCGACCTCAAGCTCGCGGCCGGGGTGTACTTCATCCAGATCGACGGCTACGCGGGCCAGTCCGGGCCCTGGTTTCTCGACGTTCGCGTGGTCGATCCGTGACCCCGTTGAACTAGGCACAGTCCCGGTAGTAGCTTCGCAGGAGCGCCTTCGATGTTCGGTCGGATCTCGGCCATAGCCCTCAACTCCTACCGCGAGTCGGTGCGGGCTCGTGTGCTCATCGGCATGGCCGGCATCGCGTTCGCCATGGCCTTCTACTCCCTGGTGATCGGGGCGTTTGCACTGCAAGAGGCGCCGCGCGTGGTGAGCGACCTGGGCGCCATGACCCTGAGCGTCTTCTCCGTCGCCGTGGCCATCATGATCGGCGCCACCACGCTGCACCGCGAGCTGGAGATGAAGACCATCTTCCCGCTGCTCGCGCGGCCCCTGCGCCGCGCCGAGTACCTCGTCGGCAAGTACCTGGGCACGATGCTCGTCATCGCGGTGTTCGTCATGGCCGACGCCGGCCTGGTGCTGATGATGAACGCGGTGTTGGGGGGCCGCTCGGCCACCCTGGTGATCGGCGTGGGGCTCGCGCTCGTGCTGGCGCTGGTCGCTGTCTCGTTCCGCTCGGCCCGCTGGCGCACCTTCGGCCCCATTCCCTGGTCCGCGCTCATGCTGGTCGCGGGCACGCTGCTGGCCGCGGGGGCGCCGGCCGAGCGCCGCGTGGTGTTGGGCTCCGCCGCGCTGGCGCTGTGCGAGGTGGCGGTGGTGGCCGCGATGGCCACGTTCTTTGCCTCGTTCTCGACCCCATTTGTTTCGGCCCTGCTCACGGTGGGTACGTTCATCGTCGGCCGCTCGGCCGACTCGCTCGCGCGGCTGCCGGTGAAGTTCTTCGGGCAAGGGGTGCACGACGCCGGCGTCGTGCTTTCCCGTCTCGTCCCCAACATGCAGCTTTACACCGCGCCGCGGCCGCTGCTCACGGGCGAGGCGCTCGATGTGAGCCTGGCTTCCTACCTCGGCATGGGGGCGCTGCAAGCGGCGGCCTGGAGCGTGGGGCTCATGGCGCTGTCGGCCTTCCTCTTCCAGAGGCGCGACTTCCTGTGAGCGCGGCGGGCGGCGCCGCGCCGCGGCCGCCCGGGCGCCCGTGGCGTCTGCTCGGGGCGGCCATGCCCGTCGGCGCCGTGGGCGCGGCCGTGCTGGGCGGCGTCACGGCCCGGGTGCTCGTCTCCGGCGAGCGAGAGCTCGCGGCCAGCTCGGCGGCGCTGGAGCGCGGCGAGCCGCGCGAGGCCGCGGTGCGCGCCCGCCGCGCCGCGGGCTGGTACGCGCCCGGCGCGCCGCACGTGCGCGTGGCCTACGAGCGCCTGATCGCGCTCGCCCGGGCGGCCGAGGACCACGGCCAGATCGATCTGGCGCTCTCGGCGTGGCGGGGGGTACGCAGCGCGGCGCTGGAGCCGCGCTGGATCATGGTGCCGCATCGCGCCGAGCTGGAGCTTGCCAACCGCCAGATCGCCCGGCTCGTGGCGCGCCCGCCGCCCGGCCCCGGCGTAGGCGGCGCCAGCGAGGTCTCGGAGACAAGCGGGCCCACGCGTCCTGACGCCGGGGAGGAGCTGGCGCTCCTGGCGCGCTCGCCGGGCCCCCGAACGGGCTGGATCCTGGCGCTGCTCGGCGGGTTCGTCCTTGCCGCGGTCGGCTTCGTCGCCGCCGCCCAGCGGCTCGGTGCGGATCTGGGCCGCACGCGCTGGGTGCGGCTCAGGCCGGCCCTGCTGCTGGTTGCCGCCGGCGCGGCCCTCTGGCTGCTGGCGCTGTGGCGGGCATAGGTCGGATCGGCGCACATGACCGGTAACCGTTCACGGCATTTCCGCGCCAGCAACGACGGCTCGCCGAGTCGGCCGCGATCGCGGGGCAGGGGTGACGCGCCCGAAGGGCGCGTCGGGACCCCAACCCCGTCCCGAAGGGACGGACTTACGTCCTCGGCCCGGGTCCTCACGTACAGGAGTACGACCGCGAGCCGCAGCTCTATCGGTTGCTCTTCAGCGAGCGGCGCCACGACCTGCCCTTCTACCTGCGGGCCGCCGAGCGGGCGCGCGGCGAGGTGCTGGAGTACGGCGTGGGCACGGGACGGGTGGCGCTCCATCTCGCCCGCGCCGGCCACGCCGTCACGGGCGTGGACTCGTCGCCCGAGATGCTCGCCTGCCTGGCCGAGGCTGCCCGCGCGGAGCCCCCCTCCGTGCAGCGGCTCCTGCGCTGGCACCACGGGGAGGCGCAGACGTTTTCGCTCGGCCACCGCTTCGAGCTGTGCATCTGCCCCTTCAACGGCATCGCTCACCATCACGGCCCCGCCGCGCTCGCGCGGTTCTTGGCCAAGGTACACGAGCACCTCGCGCCGGCCGGCCTGTTCGCCTTCGATGCCCTGCTGCCGGATCCGGCTCGGCTCGGCGGGCTCGTCGCCGAGATCCCGTGGTTTCGCCACCCGCGCACCCAGAGGATCCACCGCTGTAGCGAGACGACGAGCTACGATCCGCTGCGGCGCCTTTTGACGGTGCGGATTGTGCTGCGGCCGATGGAGGACCACGGTGAGCCGCAAGAGCTCGCCCTGAGCCTGTACCAGCTTCTCCCCGACGAGACGCCGGCGCTGTTGGAGCAGCACGGCTTCGAGCTCGTGGACCCGCCCGCCGGCCTGGGCGACGTGGTCGCCTACCTCTGCCGGCGCCGCCTCGGCGCGGCCGCGGCGGCCGAGGGGACGTCGCCATGATCGAGCTTCGCGACGACCGGGGCCGGCTCCTGCGCCTGCGCCGCAGCCCACGCACGCTCGTCTCCCTCGTGCCGAGCGACACGTACACCCTGCTGCGGCTCGGCGGCGGCGGGTGGATCGTCGGGCGCACGCGCTACTGCGCCGAGCCGGCTGCGCTCGTCGCGGCAATCGAGGTCATGGGCGGCACCAAGGATCCCGACCTGGCGCGCATCGTCGCGGCCCGGCCGGAGCTCGTGCTGGCCGGCGCGGAGGAGAACCGCGGCGCCGACGTGGAGGCGCTGGAGCGCGCCGGCATCCCCGTGCTCGTCGGCTCCCCGCGCACGGTGGCGCAGGGCCTGGCGCACGCCGCCCGGCTTGCACAGCTTCTGCCGGAGCGCGCCGCCCGGCGCCGGCGCCTGCTCGATCTGGCTCGCCGCCGCGTGGCGTGGCAGCGGCGCCGGCGCGCGCCGCCCGTGGCCACCCTCGTCCTCATCTGGCCCGAGCCTCTCCTGGCCGTCGGGCCGGACGCCTTCGCCTCGGACATGCTGCGGTTGTGCGGGGCGCGCAACGTGCTTGCGGGCTCGCGCCCGCCCCGGGATGCGCCGCGCTATCCGCGCGTGGACCTGGCCGCGATCCGGCGGCGCAGGCCGGAGCTCGTGCTCCTCCCGGACGAGCCCTACGCCTTCTCGGACGCCGAGGCCGAGCGCTGGCGCGCGAGCTTCGCCGCGCCGGCAACGGCCCGTCCCGGATCCGGCGGCGCCGCCCCGGTCGTGGCGCGCTGCGACGGGCGGGATCTGTTTTGGTACGGGCTGCGGTGCGTCGAGGGCATCGAGCGGCTGGTGGCGCTCGTGGATGCGGTGCGCGCCCATGCCGCTTGACCCCGGCGGGCGATCGGCCTGTAGTGTGCGCCCTATGAGCGCCGCAACCTGGACCCACGACAACGTGATGGCCGAGCTGAAGACCGTGCTGAAGCACTACGCCCAGTCCGAGGTCGAGCTGACCGACAAGACCGAGCTGGTCGGCGACCTCGGCATCGACTCCCTCGGCGTCATGGAGGTCGTCGCCGACTTGGAGAGCAAGTTCGAGCTCGCCATCGAGGACGAGGACTTGCAGGCGGTCCAGACCGTGGGCGACGTGGTGCGCGCCCTCGAGGCCCGGCTGCGCCAGCTCGGCAGGTTTGCCGACTAAGAGGAGGCCGTGGGGCCGTGCGCACCGTCGTCCGGGCAATCGAGGACGCCGCGGCGAGCACCGGCACCGGCTTTCGCTTCGTCGCCTCGAGCGGCGGCGATGAACCGTATCGCGCATGGGATGAACGCCTTGGGCCTCCGCGGCAACTGCTTCCGGTGTACAATGCGGCTCATGGGCCAGGGAGCGGTGCGGTTGGCGGTCCTTCTCGCTCTGTCCGTCTCGGGCTGCGGCGCCGTGGTGGACGACGAGGAGAGCGGGTGGGAGCTCGGCGCAGGGGATGGGGCGGGCGGCGCGGGCAAGGCCGGCTGTGCGCCCTGCGCCGGCGCTAGCTGCGGTCTATGCGGGCTGTTCCCGGCGGAGCGCATCTACCGCTGCACCGGCGATGCGCCGCCGGAGCCCTCGGGCTGCCGGCAGACGGGCAGCGTGTACGCCGATCCGTCGGGCCGCACGTACGTCTGCTGGTACTGCGGCGCGCTGGCCGGCCAGTAGCGCCGCAGCGCGGAGGCTACTGCACGTACCCGTTCACGGCATTTCCGCGCGAAGTCAGCAACGACGGCTCGCCGAGTCGGCCGCGATCGCGGGGCAGGGGTGACGCGCCCGAAGGGCGCGTCGGGACCCCAACCCCGTCCCGAAGGGACGGACTTACGTCCTCGG
>JACQWT010000190.1 GCA_016209145.1 Deltaproteobacteria bacterium
GCTTGCGCGTCGGCCCACTCGGCCTGGCGGGCGGCTACGGCGCGCCCAGCAAGGCGCTCTTGCGCGCCTTCGAGCGCGGCGCGAACTACTGGTACCACGGCTCCCGGCGCCCTCCCGGCATGACGCAGGCCGTGCGCGAAATCCTCGCCATGGGCAAGCGCGAGGAGCTCGTGCTCGTGCTGCAGAGCTACGCGCGCTTCGCGTGGCTGCTGGCGCTGACGTTCACGCGCGGCCTGCGCGCGCTCGGCCTGGACTACGCCGACGTGCTCCTGCTCGGGTGGCACAACCGGCTTCCCGGGGACGCGATCATGGAGCGGGCGCTCTCTTTGAAGAAGAGGGGCCTGTGCCGGCACATCGCCATCTCGTCCCATCACCGGCCGGCCTTCGTCGGGTTCGCGCGCGACGAGCGCTTCGACGTGCTGCACGTGAGGTACAACGCCGCGCACACCGGCGCCGAGCAGGAGGTCTTCCCGCATCTGAGCAAGCGCAATGTCGGCGTGACCACGTACACCGCTACGCGCTGGGCTGCCCTGCTCGATCCGGCTTTCACGCCTCCCGGGGATCGCACGCCGACCGCGCCCGATTGCTACCGCGAGGGCGAGGCGCCCCTCAAAGCCCGCGACTGCTACCGCTTCGTGCTCAGCCAGCCGCACTTCGACGTGTGCCTGAGCGGCCCCAGCACGGTCGAGCACGTGGACGAAGCGCTCGCGGCCCTCGACGCGGGCCCCCTCGGCGCCGAGGAGGAGGCGCGCGCGCGCCGCATTGGCGCGCACGTGCACCGGCACGTGCGCTCGCTGCTCGCCGGCTAGCGGCCCGGCGCCTGCGGCCCATGGATGTATGCGTTCGCGCATTGCGGCGCTAGCAACGACGGCTCGCCGAGTCGGCGGCGATCGCGGCTTGCGTCCTCGGCCCGGGTCCTCACGTACAGGAGTACGCTGCGGCCCGGGCCTCCGGGCGCGCTCGCGCTCGCGGCCGCCTGACGAGCCGGGTGTTGGAATGCGTGAACGGTTACCCATGGATGTGCTGCTCGTCGCGGCCTGCCTGCTCGGCCGCCCTTGTCGCTATGACGGCGCCGCCAAGACGCACGCCGAGACGTGTGCGCTCGCCGCAGGGCACGAGGCGCGCGGCGGCAAGGTCGTGGCGGTCTGCCCGGAGGAGCTGGGCGGCCTGGGCACGCCCCGACCGGCGGCGGAGTTGCGGAGCGGCGACGGCCACGCCGTGCTCCACGGCCGGGCGCGCGTGCGGCGCGTCTCCGACGGCGCGGACGTGACCGGTGCCTTCGTGGCCGGGGCCGAGCGCGCCCGTGAGCTCGGCCGGGGCGCCAGCCGGGCGGTGTTGAAGGCCCGCTCGCCGTCGTGCGGCTGCGGCAGCACGTGGATCGACGGCGCGCTCGGACCGGGTGACGGCGTGCTTGCCGCCCTGTTGCGCCGCGATGGCGTGGCCGTAGGCACGGAGGATGATATCCTGGCGCCCGCCTGAGGTTCTCATGTCCGGTCCCAAGCTCTCCGCCCATTTCCTCGGCCGCCAGCCGTCGGCCATCCGCATCTCGCAGATCGAGTTCGCCAAACGCCGCGACGGCACCAAGGCCGTCAACGTGGCCATCGGCAACGTCTCGCTGCCCATGCATCCGGCCATGATCGCCCGGATGAAGAGCCTGGGCGGTCCCGCGAGCCCGTTCGCCGGCGGCGTCGTGGGATACACGGCCACGGTGGGCCTGGCGGAGGCAAACCAGGCATTCCTCAACATCATCGCCTCCAGCGGCTTCGACACGTCGGGCCTGCACGCGCAGATCACGGACGGCGGAAGCCAGGCCATGGAGCTCGTGATGGTCGGCGCCTGCGGCCCGGCCGGATCGAGCGAACGGCCCCTGATGCTCGTCGACGCGGCCTACACGAACTACAAGGCGTTCGCCGAGCGACTGGGCCGCGCCACCGTGTCCATCTGCCGTTCGTTGGGGGACGACGGCAAGTTCACCCTGCCGGCTCTGGACGAGATCGACCGCACCATGGCCGAGCACCGGCCCGGCGCCCTGGTCGTCATCCCCTACGACAACCCGACCGGGCACTTCTGCGATAGAGCCACGATGGCGGCCCTGGCCCGGCTCGCCGTGAAGCACGACCTGTGGCTCGTGAGCGACGAAGCCTACCGGGAGCTCTTCTACACCGGCGAGCCGGCCTCGAGCATCTGGGCCCTGACCGAGGCCGAGGTGCCCGGCATCGCCGGCCGGCGCATCAGCATCGAGAGCGCCTCGAAGGTCTGGAACGGCTGCGGGCTGCGCATCGGGGCGCTGGTCACCGACAGCCAGCTCTTTCACGAGAAGGCCGTGGCCGAGAACACCGCGAGCCTGTGCCCCAACGCCATCGGCCAGCACATCGTGGGCGCGCTCGCGCACACGAGCCACGACGAGCTGCGGCGCTGGTACGCCGAGCTGCGCCGTTACTACCGCGAGATGCTCGTCGCCTTCACCGCGAAGCTAGGCGAGCTCGTGCCGGGCGTGGTCGTCTCGAGCCCCGATGCCGCCATCTACTCGGTGGTGGACGTGCGCGCCGTGGCCGGGCCGGGCTTCGACGCGATGGACTTCGTGCACTTCTGCGCCACCCAAGGCGCGGTCGATGTGGACGGCACGCCCCACACCTTGCTCACGGCCCCCATGGCCGGCTTCTACAGCGCCGCGCCGGGCGGCGCGAGCCCGGGACGGACGCAGCTTCGCGTGGCCTACGTCCTCTCGCCCGACGAGATGACGCTCGTGCCGCGCCTGCTCGCCGAGCTGCTGCGGCAGTACGAGGCGAGGCGCCGATCGGCTCACTGAATCGCCGGGCCGCAGGAGTAGACGACCCCGAAGCTCTTGACGTGCGGCGTCAGGTACTTGTCCACGTCGAGCCAGCCCTCGAGGCGCACCTCGACCTCGAGCAGGCGCTGCGTGGGGATGCCGGCATTGGCGAACGCCTGGCCGAGGCTTGCCGGCGACTCGTCGGAGGGGATATTGGCCACCGTGACCCACTTGGCGCCTTCCAGCTCGGGCGCGGTGGCCGCCGTCCTGGCGCGGAAGCGCACCGCGGTCTTGGCCTCCAGCTCCACGTCCCAGAACAGCTCCTGCCAGCCCGTCGCGCCGTCGGCGCAGCCGTCGAAAACCTCGCGGTAGTAGCCGGGCTTGTTCAAGGCCAGCGAAAGCTGCTGGCCCGTCATGTCGGAGTAGGTGTAGCAGCCGACCAGCCCCGTGACCGCGTTGGGGATGGTGGCGAAGTCGCCCAGGCCGCCCTGGCCGGGCACGACGACGTGGGCCTCGCTGCCGTAGGCGACGCCCCAGATCTTGCCGTCCTTGTCCACGGCCATCCCCTTGGCGTTGGGCACGCCCACCATGACCTTCTCCAGCGTGTCGCCGTTGACCCGGACGATGCCGCTCGTGTACGCGGCGCCCCAGACCGAGCCCTTGGAGTCGGCGGCGATGCCGTGCACGAAGGGCACGTCGCCGATGACCTTGTAGCGCTGCGCCGCCGGCGCCGCCGGGTCGTAGCGCTTGATGCCGCTGCCACCCACCCAGACGCGCTGCTTGAAGTCGACGGTGATCCCGTAGACGCCGTGAGGGATGGAGATGCGCTCCTTGACGGCCCCGTCGCAGTTGGCGCTGCACCCGCCCTCGTTGCACGTGCTGTCGCAGACAGGGAAGCTGTCGCAGCTCGCCTGGTCGACGCACTTGGTGGTGTCGATGCGGCCGAACTCCGCCCCGCAGACGTTGCCGCTCATCCACAGCATGCCCTTGCCGTCGAGGGCCAGGCCGTAGATGCAGGTCGGGGCCGCCGTCTGGATGAGCAGCTTGCCGTCGTTGCCGTCGAGCTTGTAGGCGGTCTTGTGGCTCGTGCCGCCCACCCAGACGTAGTGGTTCATCTGGGAGACGTCCGGGTCGTCGGGCTGGGCCATGACGTCCTGGGCGGCAACGCCGCGCACGAGCGGCGGATTGGGCACCGGGACGTCCCAGAGCACGCAGTCGTCCTGGCCCCAGGCGAGGATGTCGTTCGGCCCGCTCGAGGTCGTGATCTGGCCGTCCTTGTTGGTGTCGGGGCAGTCCTTTCCGGCCGATGAGATCTTGGTCAGGCTCTGCCCTCCCCGGCAGCCGACGAACACGTCGCCCTGCGAGTTGACCGAGGTGCGCGACGGATCGCCCGTGCCGATGCGGTAGCGGCCGAGCTCCTGGAAGGTCGTCGTGTCGATCTTCGAGACCGTGTTCTGGCCGGTGTTGGAGATCCAGATGATGCCCGGGATGTCGCTCTTGGACTGGTCGAGAACGAGGGCGCCCCCTTCATCGAGCCCGACGTTCTCGCTCTCTTTCTTCTCGGGGTCGAAGGGCTGCTCCGTGCCCGCGCCGGTGCTCTCCTTGGTGCAGTTCGAGCAGCTCGAGCCGGAGCTCGACTCGAAACCCCCGGCGCCGCTGGAGGAGGAGGAGCTGCCGGTCCAGCCCCCCGCCGCGGGCCCCGCGGGCGCATCCGATTGCGACTCGCTGCTACACCCCGCTCCCGCGGCGAGGCCCAGCCCCAAGAGAACCACTACCAGCTTGGCCTGCTTCATGGCGCCCGTCTCCTTGCCCTCGGGGGCTACTAGTAGAGCAGCACTTTTCGCGGGCAAGTTCAAGCCCCACCCGCCGACCCCGGGCGAATGGTATGCGTTCACGCATTGCGGCGCCAGCAACGACGGCTCGCCGAGTCGGCCGCGATCGCGGGGCAGGGGTGACGCGCCCGAAGGGCGCGTCGGGACCCCGGGTTTGACCGTGTCCGAGCCAGCACGCGCCACCACGCCAATCCGCAAGGTGGGTCGCTTCGAGATGTTCGAAGAGATCGGCGTCGGGGGCTTTGCCAGCGTCCACTTCGGTCGCGCGGTCGGCGCGGGCGGCTTCTCCCGGCCGGTGGCGATCAAGCGCCTGCACCGGATGTTCGCCGGCAACCCCGAGGTGCGCCTCATGTTCCTCGACGAGGCGCGCCTCGTCTCGCGCATCAGCCACCCCAACGTGCTGCCCACGCTCGATCTCGTGGCCGAGGACGATGAGCTGTTCATCGTCATGGAGTACATAAAGGGCGCCACGCTGGGGCACCTCTTGAAGCAGGCGCGGCGGCGGGGACAGCGGGTTCCGATCCCCATCGACCTGCGGGTCGTGGCCGACATGCTCCACGGCTTGCACGCCGCGCACGAGGCGCAGAACGAGCGGGGCGAGCCGCTTGGCCTGGTGCACCGCGACGCCACGCCCGACAACGTGATGGTCGGGGCCGACGGCTTTGCCCGCCTGCTCGACTTCGGGGTTGCCAAGGCCATGGGGCGCCTGCAAACCACCGCGCGTGGTGAGCTCAAGGGCAAGTTCCAGTACATGGCGCCGGAGCAGATCCGGGGCGGGGACATCGACCGGCGCACGGACATCTTCGCCGCCTCGGTCGTGCTCTGGCAGTTGCTCACGCAAAAGCGCCTCTTCGCCGGCTCGGACCCCGCCGAGATCATGCACGCCGCGTTGCACGACCCCATCGAGCCTCCGGGCCGCGCTGCCGACGGCATCCCGTCGGCCATCGACGACATCGTGCTGCGTGGCCTGGAGCGCGATCCAGCCATGCGCTGGCCCACTGCCGAGCAGATGGTGCTGGCGATCGAGGGGCTCGACATCGTGGCCACGCACGGCGAGGTCGGCGAGTGGGTCCGCCAGATGGGCGCCGAGCAGCTCGCCGATCGCTCCTCGAAGTTGGCCGTCGTCGAGCAGAGCCCGCTTTCGGTGCCGGAGACGCGCGACCGCCTGGCGAGCGGCCCGCACAGCGGGGTGACGCCGCCGACGGCGGGGGCTTGGCTCGAGCGGTCGCAGCCCTCCGGCCTCACTCCGACCGTCGAGGGCTCCTGGCCCAGCGCGGCATCACAGGTGTCGAGCGCGAGCGTCTCGAGGGCGATCATGGCAAGCCAGGACCGCCTCGGGCCCGAGCCGCGGCGCTGGCCCATGGTGCTGCTCGTGGCCGGAGTGCTCGGCGTCGGCGCCCTCACGGGGACGGGATGGTTGCTCGTCGCGGGTCGTGGGAGTGGGCCAGCCCCCGCGGTGGGCCCGGCCCCGACTGCCAGCGCCGTCGCGGGCAAGCCGTCCGCCGAGGAGCCGGCGCCCGAGGAGCAACCGGAGCCCTCGTCCGTCGCGCCCGCGCGCAGCGGCGCCGCCACGCCGGCCGGCTCGGCTGCGACTTCCGCGAGCGCCGAGGCGGCCGCCGCCCGCGATCGCGAACGCGGTTCGCCACCGGCAGGAGGACCGGCGCGGGGCGCCCCGTCCGCGAAGCCGGGCAAGCCGCGCTCGTCGCTCTACTCGCAACACTAGCCCGCCGCGCCCCGCCCCCGCTGTATGCGTTCACGCATTGCGGCGCTAGCAACGACGGCTCGCCGAGTCGGCCGCGATCGCGGGGCAGGGGTGACGCGCCCGAAGGGCGCGTCGGGACCCCAACCCCGTCCCGAAGGGACGGACTTACGTCCTCGGCCCGGGAGCGCTGCTCCGCTAGCCAGTCCCGCCGCGCGCTCGCGGCCGCCTGACGAGCCGGGTGTTGGAATGCGTGAACGGTTACCCCCCGCTGCTGCTAGCGGCACTCGAATGCCTGGCAGGTCAGCTTGCCCGGGCAGTGGTCGGTCGTCAGGCAGGCCACGCACTGGCCGAAGGGCGAGCAGTGGGCGGCCGCGAAGTCGCCGCACGTGCTGTCGTCGAGGCAGCTTACGCACTTGCCGGTGGCCTTGTTGCACATCTGCTTGCTGGGGCTGCACGCGGCGTCGTCCGTGCACGGCGCGGTGCACTTGCCGCCGACGCAGACGAGCCCGCCCTCGCAGTCGTCGTCGAAGATGCAGCCCACGCAGGTGCCGGCGAGCGCCTGGCACACCGGCTTCACGGCGCCGCAGTCCTCGCCGGTGGAGCACTCGACGCACTGCTGCAGGACCGGATGGCACACGGGCGGCTCGGTGCAGTCCTCGTCCTTGACGCAGCCCACGCACGCCTCGAAATCCTTGTCGCAGATGGTCGCGGGGGGCGACGCACACCCGGCGTCGCCGGCATCGGTGCACTTCGGCGCGCACTCGCCCGTTGCCGGGGGGCAGCTCTTGCCCGCGGCGCAATCGTCGTTCTTGCGGCACGAGTGGCAGCCTCCGAGCACGCAGAACGGCTTGTCCGGAGAGCAGTTCTCGTCCACCAGGCACGAAACACAGCCATTCTTCGTGTCGCAACGCTGGCCCGCGGGGCAGAAGCCGCAGGCCGAGGTTCCGGGATCCGGCGTGCCCGGCCCGCCGTCGGTCCCCTCCTCCCGCAGCCTGAAGTCGCCGGCCACACCGAGCACGAGCTCGCACCCGGCCACCGCGACGAACGCCCCGAGCAGCAGCCCGGCAAGCGCGCCTGCTGCTCGCGCCAGAACAGCGAGGCGCCTTTCTCCCGTAGCGACCGTCACCAAGCCACCCATATGCCAAGCCCGGCCCCGTCGCGTCCTACCGTGCCGGTCGGTTGCCACCGGCGCTGCGCCGACCCGGTCGGCTCGCCCGGCTCGCCCGGAGCCACGAGCCAG
>JACQWT010000191.1 GCA_016209145.1 Deltaproteobacteria bacterium
AAGTGCGTGGACACGCAGGTGAATGCGGCCAACTGCGGGAGCTGCGGCAACGCCTGCCCCCAGGGGCATGTGTGCTCCAACGGAAGCTGCGCGCTGGTGTGCGCCGGCGGCACGACCAAGTGCGGCAGCAAGTGCGTGGACACGCAGGTGGATGGCGCCAACTGCGGGAGCTGCGGTGCTGCTTGTCCCCAGGGGCAGGCGTGCGGCGCGGGCCAGTGCAAGGTGCTCTGCGGCCCCGGCACGACCAATTGCAGCAACGTCTGCGTCGATCTGCAGGTCGATCCCAACAACTGCGGCCAGTGCGCCAAGAAGTGCGGCCAGAGCGAGCAGTGCAAGGCCGGCGTCTGCCAGCCGGCCCTATGCGGCAACAACAAGGTGGATCCGGGCGAGGAGTACGACCCGCCCCCCGGCCCCTTCTCGTCGGCGCCGGTGCTGGCCAACACCTGCCGGTGGGACTTCTCCAAGGTCGAGCAACTCTACTGCAACGGCGGCTGCTCCTGGTCGGGCGGCAGCGACTGCGACCAGACCGAGGCCGACATCTTCTGCAAGCTGAAGATGGACAACTCGAAGAGCACGGCTCTGTCCTGGCAGAAGCCGACCGCCCTGGCCAAGCCCGGCTTCAGTTGCCCCAGCATCGGCAACAACTTGGGCCCACTGGTCTCGCGCGGAGTCAACGTCAACGTCTGGTACCAGGACAGCTCCATCCTGGGCAACCACGGCGCGGGCAACGTCATTACCAACGTGCAGTGCACGAACCCGTAGGCTCGGTCGAAGCCCGCGGCGATGGAAGAGGCGGACGCGGTCATCATCGGCTCCGGCTACGGCGGCGCCATCCCGGCCGCGCGCCTGGCCGAGGCGGGGATGAGCGTAGTGGTGCTGGAGCGCGGCCCGCGCCGCAGCACCGCCGATCTGCGCCAGTCCGACGATCCGCGCTACCTGCAGACCGCGGTCGATCTCGTGATCGGCAGCGACAACGTCGCTTTCCGCACCGGAACCATGATGGGCGGCGCCTCGATCGCGATGGACGGCGCCCACTTCCGCATGCCGGCCAAGTCCTACGAGGTCGAGGACGGCGCCGGCCGCCGCCTCTGGCCGCAAGCCTACGACAAGGACGCGATGCGGCCCCACTACGAGCGCGCGGAGCAGATGCTCAAGGTCCGTCAGCTCGGCTGGGACGAGATCGCCAAGACGGGCGGCTTGTTCGCGAAGATGCTCTCCCTGGTCGGCGCGAGCTGCGAGCGGGCGCGACTCAACTACACCGACTGCCTGCAGTGTGGCTTCTGCGCCCAGGGGTGCATCTACGACAAGAAGATGCACCTCTTGCACACCTACCTGCCCGTGGCCGAGAGCCACGGGGCCGAGCTGCGCGCCGGGGCGATGGTCGATCATATCGAGCCGTCCGGCTCGGGCCACGTGGCGCACTACCGGCGGGGCGGCCAGAGCAAGCAGATCTTCTCCGCGCGCATGATCGTGGCCTGCGGCGGGATCCACAGCCCGGCGCTCTTGCTGCGCTCGGCCGCCTGGCTGCCGAAGCTCAGCCAACACCTGGGCGAACATTTCAACAACAACGGCGAGCACGGGTTCGTCGGCATTCTGCCGCCGGAGTTCGACCGGCTCGATCGCTACTGGTGCTACCAGGGCATGGACAACGCCGGGATGATGAGCTTCCACTGGTTCGAGGAGGAGGGTTTCACCCTGCACCCCGGCGGCGGGATCGAGCCGAGCATCTTCGCCGCCTCCGTGGACGCCGCGGGAGACGCGGTGCTGCCCGCGCGGGCCTGGGGCATGGCGTACAAGCGCTTCGTCGAGTCGGTCTACCCGCACCGCGTCATCGCTTTCTCGGCCCTGGGCCTCGCGCCGGGACACCGCGCGGTCATCGTCAAGGACAACGGCACGCCGGACTTCGCGCCGCGCGATCGCAGCGCGGCGGACGCCTACCTCGACCGGCTCGAGCAGATCGTGTTCGCGGTGGGCAAGAAGACCGGCGTCGCCGTGGTCCCCTCGGCTCCGCGCCCGCTCGCCGGCACGACCTCGGCGCACTTGCTCAGCGCCTGCCGCATGGCCGAGTCGGCCGACCACGGCGTCGTGGGCCCGGACGGCCAGGTCTTCGGCTACGAGAAGCTCTACGTGTGCGACGCCAGCATCGTGCCCTGCGCCCTGGGCGTGAACCCGGCGCTGACCATCTCGGCGCTGGCCGAGCGGATCGCCGAGGGGATTGTGCAAGATGGCTGAGCCGAAAGACACAACACGGCGCGAGCTCATGCGCCTGGCGGCGCTCTGCGCCGCGGCCTTCGCGGCCGGCTGTGGCGCGCCGGAGCCGCCGCCGCCCGCGGCGGCGGGCGGCCCCGAGCCCGAGGCACACCCGTGCTTGCCCGGGCCCGATGCGGCCTGGCTGCGCCCCTCGAACGCCGGCGTGGATCTTCCCCACCTGGGCGGGGCGCCCGACGACGAGCTCGGTTGGGCCGTGGCTGCCTTCGTCGATACCGTGGTCCCAGGCGCGCATCGCGATCCCACCGGTGCGCCCGGCGGAATCGACGTGGGGGCCCCGGCGCTGTTCTTCGATCCGGCGCTGCCCGCGCAGGCGTTCCTGCCGGCGCTCGTATCCGCGCTCGACATGTCCGCGGGGGCCCGCCTCCCGGGCCGCAGCTTCCCCGTGATCGCGGCGGCCGAGCGCGAGCAGGTCTTGGGCGAGGCCGTGGCCATCGAGGCCATGGAGCTCGCCATCCAGCTTGCCAAGCTCGCCTACTACGCCTCCGCCGGCGCCGGGTGCCACCTCGGCTACCCCGGCCCGAACCCGGGCTACTTCGACAACGAGGATATGAGCTTCGGCGTTCCCATGGCCGAAGAGATCACGGTGGACGGCAACTACCCATGAGCTGACGAGGCGCCGGGGCAAAAGTGGCCGGGCGCCATGCGCCGCGTAGGATCGGGGTCGACGTAGGCAAGCTCCCGCTCGTTCGGCTCGTCCTCGCCGAGCAGATCGAGGCGGCGGTGCACGACCGCCTGCCGGTAGAAGCAGTAGGGGTTGTCGAAGCGGCTCTGCGTGTGGCTGTAGGCGGTCCAGGAGCAGCCGCCGCGGCAAATGTCGCGATAGCGGCACACCGCGCAGAAGCCGCCCAATCTGTTCTCGTCGAAGCGACGGTTGTAGGCGAAGGCGTCGGGCTTCTGCCACAGGCCGGCGAGCTTCTCCTGGCGCAAGTTGCCCTCGACGAACTCGTCCTTGCCGTGGCGGGCCGAGGGCAGGGAGAGGCAGCCCTTGATGTTGCCGTTGCTCTCGATGCCGACGACCTGGCAGCCGGCCCGGCAGCCGATCCAGAAGTTGATGCGGGCGCCGCGGTCGCGCAGTTCCTTCTCGTGCTTGCCGAAGTAGCCGATGTTGTCCGAGGGAAAAATGATGGGGCGCTCGACCGCGTCGGTGCGAAGCTCGGCGATGAGGGGCACGATCCAGAGCAGCGCGTCCGGCTCGATCACGAGCTCGGCGTTGTCGGCCATGGCCCCGGCGGGATTGCCGAGCTGGAGCTGCCAGGAGGCGACGCGGTGCTCGGCCAACAAATCGCGCAGCTCGCGCAGCTTCTCGTAGTTCAGCCGGTTGATGTGCGTGACCACCGAGGTGGGCATGCCGCCCGCAACGCACGCATCGATGGCCGCGACCACGCGGCGGAACGAGCCCTTGCGGCGCACGGCGTCGTGCGCCTCTTCGGAGCCGTCGAGACTGAAGGCCACGTTGCTCAGCCCCGCGTAGCGCGCCTTCTCGAGCTCGGCCCCGCTCCAGCACCAGCCGTTGGAGATGATGTTGACGCGCACCTTCTGGTCGGTCAGCCGCTTGCCCAGCTCGTGCCACTGCGGGTGCAGCGTCGGCTCTCCCCCGCCGAGCGTGACCTTCTCGCAGCACATGGCGGCGAGCTGGTCGGCCACGCTCAGACACTCCTCGAAGCTGAGCTCGTCCTCGCGGCGATCGCCCGCGTGCGAGCCGCAGTGGCGGCAGCGCATGTCGCACAGGAGCGTCAGCTCCCAGACGCAGAAGCGCGGGTAGTAGCCCAGCCGTTGCAGCAGATCGATCATGCGGCGCCCGAGTCGGCGCGCGGCCGCCTAGCCCGCGTCGGGCGCCATGTAGTCCATCTGCGGCTCGCCGCCCTCGCCGCCGGTGCCGCCGCCGCCGGGGGCCCCGTAGAGAACGACAGGCTCGCCGCCCTTGCCGCCAACGCCCGCGTCGGGCGCCCCGTAGTCGACCTGCGGCTCGCCCCCCACGCCGCCGGTGCCGCCACCGCCCACGGGCGCGCCGTAGAGAACGACCGCGCCGCCCACGCCGGCATCCTGCGCCGGCTTCGTCTCGTCCTTGCTGCACGCCGCGGTCACGGCCAGCCCGGCGCCGAGCACCAGCGGAAAGACCAGGGCGCCGCGCAAGCCCTGGCGCATGGCGCGCTGGCGGGCCCTGAGGTCCAGGTCGGCGCAGACTTGATCGATCGCTTCGCGGATCTGTTTCTCGGACATGGCTTACCTCGCTCCTGGAGCCTAGCACAGCCGCGACCGGACCTGGTAGGCTGTCCTTACTTTGCCCTATCGCCGCCTGCCGCTGCGCGCCGCTGTTCCTACCGGCGGCTGGAGCCAGTCGTTGCTCGCCCCGTGGCTCGCCGCGCTCGCCGTCGCGGGCTGCAACGCCCTCTGGGGCCTCGACGCGCTGCGCTACCACGGTTCGTCCGCCGGCGGCGGGGCCGCGGCCACCGGTCCGGAGAGCCTCGATGCCTTCTGCGAGGACTACGCGCAGATGAGCTGCGAGGCCGCGCAGCGCTGCGGCTGCTTCGAGGCCGGCGCCTTCGGCGCGTGTCTGGCGCAGGCGCAAGGGGATTGCCTGGAGTGGTTGCTGCCCGCACGAGCGGCCGGCCGGATCGACTACGACCGGGCCCAGGGCGGCCAGTGCCTGGCACAGCTCGAGGCCGTGTACGCGGACTGCGTGGTCGGCTGGACGGAGCAGGCCGGCGCCTGCCAGGACATGCTGGTAGGCACGGTGCCGGAGAACGGCGCGTGCGTGGCGGAGGAGGAATGCGCCGGGGAGCTGCTGTGCCTGGACGGGAAGTGTCTCGCCCTTCCCGGGGACGGGCTGGCCTGTCACGAGCAATTCGGCTGCGCCATGGATGCGTTCTGCGGCGACGACAAGATCTGCCACACCCGCCGCGCGCTGGGCGAGCAGTGCCCGGACGGCTGGGACGCCTGCGAGGTCGGCCTGTACTGCGAGCCGGCGTCGCACACCTGCCGGCCCTTGCTGGGCGCGGGCGCGAGCTGCGCGGGCGCCGAGTGGGCGTGTGAACCGGACCTGTACTGCAAGAGCGCGGGCAAGACCTGCGCCCCCTACGCGGCCGAGGGACAGTCGTGCGCCGATTCCGAGATGTGCCAACCGCCCTGGTACTGCGGCGACGACAAGGTGTGCCGTGCACGGCTGCCGGCCGACGCCCCGTGCACGACCGGCGACCAGTGCAAGTCAGGATCGTGCGTGGACGGCCACTGCGAACCGGCGGCGCCCGGCGTGTGCTTCTGAGCCCGCCGCAGGCGCTAGCCCGCGTCGGGCGCCATGTACTCGACCTGCGCCATGCCGCCCTCGCCGCCCGCGCCGGCGTCGTCGGGCGCCATGTACTCGGGCTGCGCGCAGCCCACCGCCTCGCCGCCGCAGCCACCGCTGCCGCCGCCACCCATGGGCGCGCCGTAGGCCGGCTGCGCGCCGCCGACGTTGCTGCCGGCGTCCGGGGAGGGCTGCGGCTCGTCCTTCTTGCCGCTGCACGCCGTCACGGCGAGCCCCGCCCCCAGCACGAGCGGCAGAAGGGCGCTGCCGACGCCCTGGCGCATGGCGCGCTGGCGGGCCCTGAGGTCCAGGTCGGCGCAGACTTGATCGATGGCTTCGCGGATCTGCTTTTCGGACACGGCTACCCTCGCTCCGGCCAGTGTACCGCAACTGGCCGGGCCGGCGCCAGTCAACCGCCATCCGGAGGCGGCGCGTTGTACGGCGGCACCGGGCCGGCGTCCTCGCCGCCCTCGCCGCCCTCGCCGCCGTCGGGCGCCATGTACGGCGGTACCGGCCCGCCATCCTCGCCGCCCGTGCCGCCGCCGCCGACGGGCAGGCCGGCGCCGGTGCCGCCCGTGCCGCCAGCGCCACCGGCACCCGCGGTGCCGCCATCGAAGGGCGCCCCGTACTCCACGACCCCGTAGAGCGGAACGATGTCGCCCCCGCACGCCGCCACGTCGAGCCCCGCGCGCAGCACGAGCGGCAGCCACCCGCCCCGCACGCCCCGGCGCATGGCGCGCTGCCGGGCCCGGAGATCCAGGTCAGCGCAGACTCGATCGATGGCTTCGCGGATCTGCTTCTCGGACATGGTCACCTCGCTGGGGCCAGAGTACCACAAGCGGGGCGCAAGCAGGCCGTCAGCCCCCGTCCGGCTTCGGCGCGTAGTACATGGGTATTGGTCCGCCGCCCTCGCCCCCGTCGGGCGCCATGTAGTGCGGCGCCGGCCCGCCGTCCTCGCCGCCCGTGCCGCCGGCGCCACCGGCACCCGCGTGACCGGCCGCGGCGCCGTCACAGTCCGCCGTGCACGGAAAGCCGTACACCGGGTGGCTCTCCCCGGCGCACGCCGCCACGCCGAGCCCGGCCGCGAGGGCGAGCGGCAGCAGCGCGCCCGGCACGCCCTGGCGCATGGCGCGCTGGCGGGCCCGGAGATCCAGGTCGGCGCAGACTCGATCGATGGCTTCGCGGATCTGCTTCTCGGACACGGCCCTTCCCTTTCCCCTCCCGATTGCACCACGCGGTGGCCGCGCTACCGCCGCGGCGGCAGCCACGCCGGCTTCATGCGCAGGGCGCCGAGTTGCTCCTCCCGCGCCTCGCCCGTGGGCTTGCCCTCGTCGTCCTGGCAGGCGACCTTCGCCACCGGATCGCCTTGCTGCTCGTACTTGGGCACGCGCAGCTCCTCGATCACCGCCGGCTTGGCGGCGAAGGAGCCGGCGCAGCCGGCCAACACCTTGAGGCCCGCCTTGGCCACGCCGAACTGGATCTTGTGACGCGGCAGGCTCGTCTCCTGCCGGTCGCTCATCCGCCGGATCTTGACGTTGCGCCCGTCCACGGCGACGACGGTGCCGATCTCCCAGACGGCCTGGCCCTCCCGCAAGGGCCCCCACACCCAGGTGCCGACGATGGAGTCGCCGGGCGGCAGCCATTCCGAGGTGTCCTCGCCGCGCAGATCCTTGGCCGTGACCCAGCCGGCCGCGGGCTTGGCCCGAGCGCCGAAGCCCTCGAGCTGGCCGGGATCGGACAGGGCCACGAGCACGCGCTTGCCCGCCGTGGCGAGCTGCCAGACGGGCGTGCCGCTCTTGATCGTCTGGCTCGCCGCGGCCTCGGGATCGGCCGCCGGAGACAAGGGTAGGTTGCCGTAGGCCCACATCTTCCCGACCGGCGTGCTCTTGCAGCGCTGCGCCGCGCACACGACCCATAGGGCCGCCTGCGCGCGCAACTCGGTGAGCTCGGACGGCAGCGGCTCGCGCTTGTCCTGTGCCCCCGGCGCCGCGGGCTTGCTCGCCGGGCCGCGGTAGCCGCCCTGCTCGATGAGCCGATCGATCCGCGCCAGGGCCGCCTCGGCACCCTTGGGATCCTTGCCCACGTTGTCGGCCACGGCAGTGCGGATGTCCGCGGCCACCCCCTCGCGCACCAAGGTAGTGACCTTCAGGCGCTCGGCCTCGCCGGCGTCGCCGCTCGCGATCGCCTTCTCCATCGCCGCCGTCACGTCCGCCCAGCGCCGCTCGTCGATCGCCGGCTGCAAGGTCTTGAACAACGCCCCCACCACGGCGGCGACGAGCTTCTCGGTGAGCTGGTCGTAGCTCTGCTTGCCCAGCGCCTTCAGTGTGGCCTTTTCGGCGGCCAGAGCCCGCACTTCTCCCACCCGGGCCGGATCGGCCATGGCCGTGACGAGACAAGCGAGGTTCGCCTCGGCGGTGAACTGGCGCAGGAAGGTGCCGACCAGCTCGCCCTCGGCGGCATTGGCGACCCGCACGGTGCGGTCGATGGCCTCGCGGCACTTGCCGCTCGCCCCGAGCTCGCCAATCGCCTTGGCCGCGCTCTTGGCCTCGGCCTTGTCGACCAGCTCGTTCTCGACGCGAAGCTGCTCGCGCGGCGCGGCATCGCGGGCCGCGCGCTCGGCGTCGGCAAGCAAGGCCCGCGCCTCGTCGAACTTGCCCTTCTTGCGCGCCTTCTGCGCCTGGTTGATGAGCTCGCCCACGCGCTCCATGTCCACTTCCCCGGCGCCGGGCGCTCGTGCGCCCGTGGCCGGCTCCGGTCCCGGCTCGCCGCAGCCGACAAGCACGACACCGGCGGCCAGCAACAAGAGAGAGCGCGCGCGTCCACCTACCCGCTTCCAAGCCATCGACATCCTCCCGGTCCTCTCGTTTCGCGGCATAGCAAAGCGCACAGTGGCCGCCAGAGTCAACCTCTCGCAGCAGGCCGGAGGTGCTACACTGAACGCCGGCTGGCGTGGCGCCGGCCGGCCCCTGGAGGTCGTGGCGCATGAACAGGCACGAGGAGCTTCTCTGGGTCGTCTCCCTGGCGGCGCTGGGCGCGGCATGCAGCAAGGAGACTCCCCCGGCGGCGCCCGTGGCGACCGGCAGCGCGGCCGGCGGGGGCGGGGCCGTGGCGTTCGCTCCGTACACGCCCAAGGGCTGCGACTACAGCGTCGCGGTCCCGGCCGGGGTAGACGCCATGATGGGCGACGGCACCGTGGGCGGCCCGCCGCTCGTCGACAACGTACACGCGAGCTTCGCCGGCAAGGCGACGGCATCGTTTGCCGTGAGCTGGCGCACCGAGACCACGACCACGGCCACCGAGCTGCTCTTCGGCACGCAGGAGCAGGCCGTGGCCGCCGCCGAGGGCCCGGGCGAGGGCGTGCGCGCACAGACCGGCCACACGATGCTCTACTCCACGGCCCTCGATGGCGGCGTGCAGACCCGCGTGCACGAAGCGCACGCTTGCGGCCTCGTCCCGGCCACGCGCTACTTCTACAAGGCCGGCGCGCCGGCCGCGTGGGGCAAGATCTACGACGTCACGACCAGCCCCGAGATCGGCACGAAGCAGCCGTGGCGCTTGGCGGCGATGGGCGACACGCGCGACGGCCCGGACGTGTTCGCCCGCCTGCAGGAGATGGTGCTCGCCGCCGGCACGGGGGTACAGATCTTCACCGGTGACGCGGTCAGCGTGGGGCTGGCGCAGTCCGGGTGGAACGCCCTGCTCTCCGCCCCGGGCAAGGACAAGAACGTGCAGGAGATCCTTGCCCGCATTCCGCTCATGACCGTGAACGGGAACCACGACAACCTCGCGCTGAACTACCTCGCCCAGCTCGCCCTGCCGCAGGAGCTGAGCCCGGGCGAGACCGATCCCGAACAGTGGTACTCCTTCGACTACGCCAACGCCCACATCGTCGTGCTCGACGACTCCGGCCCGGCAGACAGCATCCTGCAGGGCGAGGAGCGTGCCTTCCTGGAGAAGGATCTGGCGGCCGTCGATCGCCAGAAGACGCCGTGGCTCATCGCAGCGCACCATCGCCCGATGTACTCCTGCTCGGAGCACGGCTCGAACCTCGATCTGCGCTCCGCATGGCAGCCGCTCTACGACAAGTTCCAGGTCGATCTGGTCTTCAACGGCCACGACCACAACTACGAACGGAGCAAGCCGATTCGCGGCGACGGGGTCGTGGCCGAGCAGGGTCCCGAGGGCCAGCCGGTGGCGCAGAGCGGCACCGTGTACGTGGTGGCCGGGGCCGCGGGCGCGCCGCTGTACGAGTCGGGCAAGGACTGCAAGCACACGTACAAGAACGAGTCCGTTTACCACTACGTGGCGCTCGAGATCGCGGACAAGGCGATGAAGTACCGCGCCTACCGCCTCGACAGCACGCTGCTCGACTCGTTCGACTACCAGAAGTAGCACACAGACCCATGAACCCCGTCGGCACCCGCCCGCTTCTCTCGTCTCTTCTCCTTTGCGCCGCCGCCGGCGCCGTCCACTTCGCCGCCTGTGGCAGCGACGAGACCGGGCCGGCCGCCACGGCTCCAAGCCAGGGCGGCACCGGCCCGGGCGGAGGCGGCGGTGCGGGCCAGGGCGGCGAGGCCGGCGCGGCGCCGGACGGCGGCATCGATGCGCCGGCCGACGTGGCCTCCGAGAAGGAGCCCTACGTCCCCGATCCCATCCCGCAGATCTCCGAGGAGCCGGCGCCGCCCTGTCCCGACCAGACCCCGCCCGGCTACTTCCAGTTCCTCGACGACACCTGCAAGGCGAAGAAGCTGCCCTCACACCAGGATCGCGACCAACAGTGCCCGAGCCTGGACGAGAGCGCGGTCATCGAGCTCGACGGCGGCGGTCAGGCCCTCTACCAGCCCTCGTCGCAATCGCCGGCGCTCGACAACAAGTCCCTTTCCGGCCTCACGCCCGACGGCATCGACCTCACGGTCATCTTGATCCGCCGCGTCGGCGGCGTGCCGCACTACCGCTACCTGAGCAACGGCACGCACGACAAGGCGATCCAGCCGTGGAGCACGAGCAAGTTCCTGGCCGCGGCCAACGCCGCCGCCACGCTGGAGATCGCCTCGAACTACAAGGTCGGGCTGCCCGCCACGGTGGACGGCACACCCCTGGGCGATCTCGTGACCAGCGTGCACAACTACGACCACGACCCGTACAGCTCGAACGCCCTGGGCGCCTACTTCCACAACATCGGCGGTCGCGAGCGGGCCAACCAGCTCATCCACGATCTGTGGCTGGGCCGGCCCGTCTCCGAGACGTTCGGCGGCAACTACGGCGAGGCCGCGCCCAAGCTCGGCTACACGTTCGTGCAGGGAGACAAGACGGTCACGGTGAAGCCCGATCAGAGCTCCGGCTATGCCAACCACATCTCGACCTTCACCCTGGCCGAGGCCGTCAAGCGCCTGGTGCTGCACCGCGAGGAGAAAGACCAGCGCCTGCCGGGCATCCAGTGGACCGACTTGCGCGTGCTCCTGTACGGCGCCGAGGGCTCGGCCAAGTACGGCGCCTGGGGCGGCATGACGGCCGACACGGCCATCTACCTGCAGAGCGGCCACGACATCGACTACCTCGAGAAGCGCAGCAAGGGCCGCTGGACGATCTTCTCCAAGCTCGGCCTCGGCTGCGACGGGCAGTTCCTGAACGTGGGCTACGCCTGCTTCCCCGTGCTCGACGACGAGCTCCAGCCAGTGCCGGGCTGGAGCCGGGAGTTCGTCATCGCCGCGCACCTGCCGACCGGCGGCGGCTCCTGGGCCGAGCGCGACCGGCTGCTCGCCACGACCTACCGCGCGCTCATCACGCGCATCGTGGACGGGCGGCTGTGAAGATCCCCGAGAAGAGCACGCCCGAGGACGTGCTCTGGCACAGGCTCGAGAGCTACCGCTGCGGTGATCTCGACTGGCGTTCCGGCCGCGCCTTCGGCTACGTCTACGATGCCGGCCAGAGGGCCGCGCAGGTCGCCAAGCAGGCCTACGTCGAGTTCCTGGCGGAGAACGCGCTCGATCCCACAACGTTCCCCAGCGTGGCCCGGCTCGAAAACGAGGTCGTGGCCATGGTGGCCTGTCACCTCGAGGCCGGCCCCGATGTGGTCGGCAACTTCACGAGCGGCGGCACCGAGAGCATCATGCTCGCGGTCAAGGCGGCGCGCGACTGCCTTCGGGCGCGGCGGCCCGAGATCCGCGAGCCCGAGATGGTCCTGCCCGTGACCGCGCACGCCGCCTTCCACAAGGCGGGCCACTACCTCGACGTCAAGCCGATCGTCGTGCGCGTGGACGAGACGAGCTTCGCGGCCGACGTGGCCGCCGTGCGCCAGGCGATCACGCCCAATACCATCATGCTCGTCGGCTCGGCGCCGTCCTATGCGCACGGCGTCGTCGATCCCATTGCCGAGCTCGGCGCGCTCGCCCGGGAGCGCGAGCTGTGGCTGCACGTCGACGCCTGCATCGGCGGCTTCCTCCTGCTCTACTTCCGGCGGCTCGGTGCCAGCGTTCCCGACTTCGACTTGCGCGTGCCCGGCGTCTCGTCTCTCTCGGTCGATCTGCACAAGTACGCCTACGCCGCCAAGGGCGCGTCCGTCATCCTCTACGCGAGCCGGGAGCTGCGCCGGCACCAGATCTTCTCCTGCGCGCGCTGGACGGGCTACAGCGTGGTCAACACCACGGTGCAGAGCACCAAGAGCGCCGGGCCCATCGCCGGCGCCTAGGCCGTGCTCCAGTTCCTCGGCGACGAGGGCTACCTGGATATCGCGCGCGGGCCGCTCGCGGCCACGCGCGCGCTCGTGGACGGCATCGGCCGGATCGACGGGCTGCGTGTGCTCGGC
>JACQWT010000192.1 GCA_016209145.1 Deltaproteobacteria bacterium
GGGCCGCGCCAACACCCGCAGCCGGCGCACTGGACGCGGGCACCACCCACCGCCGATGGAACTCGCCCTACGCCGGGGATTCTGCGTCCCCGCCGTTCAACATCGCGAGATCATTCGGCCCGGTTTTCGACGAAGAGCCAGCTTTCCTTTCCGGCTGTGCTCGATCCGGCCTGGACGACGACCGGGCCCATGATACACCCCCGCTACCGTCACACCGCGACCCTCCTCACGAGCGGCCTCGTGCTCGTGGTCGGAACTGATGGCGGTGGCAACGCGGGTGTCGCCACCGCCGAGCTGTACGACCGAGGATCGGGGACTTGGTCACCTACCGCAAGCGCGGCCGGGAGCTGGTACGACCACGTCGCCGCGTTGCTCGGCGACGGAAGGGTGCTCATTGCGGCTGGCTACCAGAGCTCTTCACGAATCTACGATCCCGTCACGGCCATGTGGTCCTCGGCGGGCAAGACGCAACAACGGATCGACCCCATCGTGGCCGTGCTCAAGGACGGAAGGGTTCTCGTTGCAGGCGGAGGTGTCATCGACGTAGGTGCCACGGCGACGGCAGAAATCTTCGATCCCGTGGCGGGGGCATGGCAGGCGACCAGCGACATGACGACACCGCGGCAATGGCACGCTGCGAGCAGGCTAGATGATGGTCGCGTCTTGGTCGTCGGCGGCGAAAACAGCATCAAACCATATTTGCAGTTGAGTGCCGAGATCTATGACCCCGTCGCGGGGCTCTGGACGCCAACCGGATCCATGCTTGCTCCGCGCTACCTGCACGCCGCGGTGACGCTCGGCAGCGGGAAGGTGCTCGTGGCGGGGGGGTCGCCGCAAATGAAGACTGCGGAGCTCTATGACCCCGTCGCGGGGATCTGGACGCCAACTGCGATGATGAGTGCGGGGCGGAGCCAGTTCGGCGCGGTCCTGCTCGGCGTCGGCAAGGTGCTCGTGGCCGGCGGAGTCGCTGGCCTCAACAGTGCGGAGCTCTATGACCCGCTAGCCGACACCTGGACACCGACGGGGAGCATGTCGCAGGGTCGGGGAGAGTTCACTGCCAACGTGCTCAAGACCGGGGAGGTCCTCGCCGCCGGGGGCAGGGTTAGTACTCCTTCTTTCAATGCCTTCTCGAGCACGGAGCTTTTCGGCTTGGTCCAGGGGAACGGCACGTGCATGGTGGATGGCGAGTGTGTTGGCGGCCTATGCGCCGATGGCTTCTGCTGCAACCAGGCCTGCGACGCTCCTTGCTTCGCGTGCTCGGCGGCAAAGAAGGGCCACGGCAAGGACGGCATCTGCGAGGCCGTGGCCGCCGGTATCGACGCCGACGGCGACTGCATAGACGACGGCTCGCCGTCGTGCCAGCAGAACGGCCTGTGCGACGGCAAGGGCGCTTGCCAGTACTACCCGAAGTCGGATGGCTGCACGCCGGTGCCGTGCGCCGACGGTGCGCAGTGCAAGAGCGGCTTCTGCGTCGACGGCGTCTGCTGCGAGAACGCCTGCGCCGGGGGGTGCGAGGCCTGCACTGCCGCCCTGAAGGCCAACGGGCCCGACGGCCTGTGCGGGCCGGTGGCAGCGGATACCGACCCGGACGACGACTGCGCCGAGGATGAGAAGTACCCGGGCTCCTGCAAGGCGGATGGCCTGTGCGACGGCACGGGCAACTGCCGCGAGCACGCGAAGGCCGACACCGGGTGCGGGCCGGCCGACTGCGACGGCGTCGAGCTTGCGGCCGCGCTGTGCGATGGCGCCGGCACGTGCGTGCAGAAGACCCTGAGCTGTGCGCCGTTCGACTGCCAGGGCGGAGCGTGCACCAAGAGCTGCTCCGACGACCGCGATTGTGCGTCAGGTGCCTGGTGCGACCAGGGCGAGTGCGCGTTCTGGCTCGACAACGGCGAGGCGTGCTCGGGCGACGCACAGTGCCAAAGCGCCACCTGCACCGACGGCGTCTGCTGCACCAAGCCCGACTGCGCTCCCTACCGCTGCGGCCCGGAGGGCACCTGCCTTCAGGTCTGCGCTTCCACGCTGGACTGCGCGGCCGGCCACGTCTGCACGTCCGCGCGCCAGTGCGTGCCGGCGGGCGGGGCAGCGCCGGGCGAGGACGGCTGCGGCTGTCGCGCGGCCGGGCGAGGGGAGAGCGGGCGCTTTTGGCTGCTGGCTGGACTGGTTGCTGCGGCGGCCACGCGGCGGCGACGGGGCCGGGCCCTGGCTGGGGCACTGCTGGCGCTCACGCTGCTGCTGGCACTGCCGCTCGGCGCGCAGCCCACGCCGCCCGCGGGCGGCGCGGCCGAGCCGGGCGGCGCGGAGCCGGCGGGCAAGCGCGAGCCCCCGCCCGATCCCCAGCTCGCCGAGGCCAAGCGCCTGTTCTTTTCGGGAAACGAGCTTCGGCTCGCGGGCGACTACCAGCGGGCGCTCGAGTACTACCTCGAGTCACGTGCGCTCATGCCATCCGTGGCCAACACCAAGAACGCGGCCATCTGCCTCGACGAGCTCGGCCGGTACGACGAGGCGCTGGAGCTTTACGAGGAGCTCATTACCAGGTTTCGCGAGGAGATCTCCGATGAGGACCGCGCGGCCGTCGCGCCCGACGTGCAGCGGCTGCGGGGGCAGGTCGGGAGCATCGATGCACACGCAGTCACCTCAGCGGCCAGCTCGACCGCCGCGTGGACCAGGAGCCTCTCCTCGGCCAGACGGAGCTCGTTCTTGCCCGCCTCCCACTTCCTGAGGATCTCCTCCTTGCCAGGTGAGCTCCTCGTCGCGGCGGGCAGCGCCAGGCCGAGAAGCGCCGCGACGTGCAGTGCAAGCCGAGCAGCCCTGCACCTCGGGGCGCTCCCGGCGCCTGGAGCCAGGTGCTATCCTGGCCTCGATGGCGCACGCTCGCACAGCCTGGCACGTGATGTTCTGCGCGCTGCTCCAGGAGCGGCGTCCAGCCGGCTTCGAGGTGCTGGCCGAGGTGCCCCTGTCGCGCGAGCCGCAGCGGGCCGACTTCCTGCTGCTGCGCCGGCGGCTCGACGCGACGGCCGAGGATGCCCGCGTCGTACGCGAGCTGTGGCCGCGCATCCGGCGCGACGCGCTGGTCGAGCTCAAGACCCGCTCGTCGCCGCTGCGACGGGGCGACCTCAGCACTCTGCTCGGCTACGGCGCGCAGTATGCGGCCATGGAGCACGACCGCCTGGGCGCGCTGTCCAACCTGTTGCTGGTGCTCGCCGTGCCCGGCGCGACGCCAACGCTGAACGAGGAGCTGGAGTTCCTCGGCGCCAAGCTGGGCGCCTCCGAGCGCGGCTACGCGCCGCTTGCCGGGCTGGTGTTCCCGGCCTATGTCATGCTTCTGGACGAGGTGTCGGAGGCGGACCGGGATGAGGTGCTGGCGATCTTCGGGCGGCGGGGCAAGGTCAGGGCCGAGGCGCGCCGCTGGTTTCATGCGCACCTGTGGCGGAGAGAAGGGATCATGGAGGATGTCAAGATCGAGGAGTTGGAGGGCTACGACGAGGTGATGGTCGAGATGCTGGCGTCACTGCCGCCGGAGCAGCGCCTGGCGGGGCTGACGCCGGAGCAGATCCTGTCCGTGCTGACGCCGGAGCAGCTCAGGTCGTTGGCGGAGGCGATCCGGCGCAAGCTCGGTGACTGATCTACTAATTCGGGCTCTCCGCGCGCCGCGCGCAAATTCTACAACGAACCGCCAAGGCGCCAAGGGCGCCAAGAGCGAATTCGATTTTGTTTTTTCCTTGGCGTTCTCGGCGCCTTGGCGGTTCATCTTCTTGCTTGAGTTGCGGGCGAGGCCCGCGCTGGTCTACTACTCCCGAAGTTCGTCGCGCGGCGCGAGGGTTTTCTTCTGCCCGCTCCCGCTCCCGCTCCCGCTCCCGCGGCCGGAAGTCGGGAC
>JACQWT010000193.1 GCA_016209145.1 Deltaproteobacteria bacterium
CGCCGCCGCCTAGGACGTACCGGCCGACCCACCACCCGCGTGGCGCGTCCCGGCAACCGTTTCTCTGCACGACTTGTGGGACGCACCACTAGGATGGCGGCCGTGCCGACCCGCCGCCACTGCATCGCGTTTCTGCTCTTCTTCTCCGGGCTGTGCGCCCTGACCTACCAGGTCGTGTGGCTACGCGAGCTCCGGCTCGTCGTCGGCGCCTCGACGCCCTCCTCGGCCGCCGTGCTGGCCGTGTTCATGGGGGGCCTGGGCTACGGCAGCCTGCTCCTGGGCGGGCGTGCCGACCGCGCCGCGCGACCCCTCGGCATGTACTCGCTGCTCGAGGCGGGGATCGCCGCGCTCGCCGCCCTGACGCCGCTATTGCTCGCGGCCGTGCGCGCGCTCTACGTCGCCATGGGCGGCACGACGGCCCTGGGCATGACGCTCGGCACGCTGGTGCGCCTCGTGCTGAGCGCGCTCGTCCTGCTTCCGCCCACGCTGCTCATGGGCGGCACGCTGCCCGCGGCAGCGCGGGCCGCCACGGGCGGCGGCGACGCGGAGCGCCGCGCCACTGCGCTTCTGTACGGCACCAACACGCTGGGCGCCGTGGCCGGCGCCGCAGCCTCGACCTTCATGCTGCTCGAGGTGTTCGGCACGCGCTTGACGCTCTGGCTCGCGTGCCTCGTCAACGCGCTCGTGGCGCTGGGAGCGCGCGCGCTCGACCGCAGCCTGCGGGCACAAGACCGGGGGCGGGATGAGGTATGGGTTCACGCCTTCTCCCACCCGGCTCGTCAGGCGGCCGCGAGCGCGCGGCGGGACTGGCTAGCGGAGCAGCGCTCCGGAGGCCCGGGCCGCAGCGTACTCCTGTACGCGAGGACCCGGGCCGAGGACGAAAGCCGCGATCGGCTGGGCGCTGCCGGGGCCGTGGGCTTCGTCTTCCTGCTGATGGAGCTCGTCTGGTACCGCATGCTGAGCCCGCTCCTGGGCGGCACCTCTTACACTTTCGGCCTCATCCTGGCCGTGGCGCTCGCCGGCATCGGCGCGGGCGGCCTCGTGTACGGCCTGCGGCCCCAGGGCCGGCCCCCGCGTCTCGTCTCCTTCGCCGCAAGCTGCGGCCTCGAGGCCGCGGCCCTGGCCCTGCCCTATGCCCTGGGCGACCGGGTGGCCCTGCTCGCCATCTTCACGCGCTCTTTCGGCGCCATTGGCCTGGGCGGGCACGCCATCGCCTGGAGCTGCGTGTGCGCCATCGTGGTCCTGCCCGCGGCCCTGGTCGCGGGCTACCAGTTCCCGCTGCTCGTCGCCCTGCTCGGCGCGGGCCGGGAGCGGCTTGGCCGGCACGTGGGCCTCGCCTACGCCACCAATACCGCGGGCGCCATTCTCGGCTCGCTCTGCGGCGGCTTCTGGCTGCTGCCCGATCTCTCGGCTCCCGGCGCCTGGCGGCTTGCGGTCTGGCTGCTGCTAGGCGTGGGTCTGTCGGCCCTGGCGCTCGACGCGCGCCTTGAAGCTGCGGCCCGCGTGCCGTGCGGCCGCCGCGTTCTGGGCCCGCTCTGGCCGGCGGCCCTGCTGGCGCTCACCGTGGCGCTGCTCGGCGCCAGCCGGGGCCCCACGGGCGCCTGGCGTCACAGCCCGATCGGCGCGGCCCGCGCCGACGACGTAGCCCGCGCGGCCACGCCCAACAGTCTGCGCGCCTGGCTGCACTCGCAGCGCCACGCCATCGGCTGGGAGGTCGACGGCCGCGAGAGCAGCATCGCCCTGTCCACGCTCAACGACACGGCGTTCCTCGTCAACGGCAAGAGCGACGGCGCCGCCATCCTCGACGCAGGCACGCAGGTCATGGGCGGCCTGCTCGGAGCGCTGCTGCACCCGGCCGAGGTGCGGCGCGCCTTGGTCATTGGCCTGGGCAGCGGGAGCACGGCCGGCTGGCTCGGTGCCCTCGGCGGGATCGAGGCCGTGGACGTGGTCGAGATCGAGCCCGCCATGGCGCACGTGGCGCGGGTGTGCGCGCCCGTGAACCACCGCGCCCTGGACAACCCCAAGGTCCGGCTCACGATCGGCGATGCGCGCGAAGTGCTGCTCACCACGCCCGAGAGATACGACCTCATCTTCTCGGAGCCCTCCAACCCCTATCGCGCCGGCGTGGCCAGCCTCTTCACGCGGGAGTTCTACGAGGCGGCCCGCGCGCGCCTGCGGCCGGGCGGCCTGCTCGTGCAGTGGGTGCAGGCATACGAGATCGATGCGCGCTCCATGCGCATCGTGCTGACCACACTATCGAGCGTGTTCCCGTCGGTCGAGATCTGGCGCAGCAAGTCGGCCGACCTCTTGATGATCGGCCGCGGGGACGGCCACGCTCCGCCCGTTGACATCGGCCGGCTTCGCGCGCGCATCGGCGTCGAGCCAATGCGTTCGGCCCTGCTGCACGCCTGGCGCGCGGTCAGCGTCGAGGACGTGCTCGGCCGCTACGTCGCACGCGACTCGCTGGCGCGGGCGGTGGCGCAGGCGTTCGGCCCCGACATCATCAGCACGGACGACCGCAACCTGCTCGAGTTCTCCGTTGCCCGCGCGCTCGGCGGGCCCGAAGAGTTCGGCATCGAGGCGCTCCTGTCCACGGCGGGGGCGCGCGGAGAGCTGCGCCCCGAGGTGCGCGGCGAGGTCGACTGGACGGCGGTCGATGACGCCCGCATCGGCATGAACCTGCTCGAGGCCGAGGCGCCGGCCGGGCTCGTCCACCCGCCGATGAGCAAGGAGCAGAAGGCGCGCCATCAGGCCCTGGGCGCGTGGCTCAAGGACAAGCCGGAGAAGACGCGCCAGCATTGGCTCGGCCAGCCACGCGCGCCGCGCGGCCCGCTCGAGGTCATGGTCATGGCCGACGCCTACGCCGTCGGCGCGGACGAGCGCGCCCTCGGGCTGATCGAGGAGCTTCGCGCCTGGGAGCCGACCGAGGCCAAGGCCATCCTCGCCCGGTGGCACTGGGCCCGTGGCGAGATCGGCCCGTGCCTCGCCCGACTCGAGGAAGCCATGCTGGCCTACCGCGCCGATCCCTGGCCGAGCGCCCACCTCATGGCCAACGTCCTGGCGCTGGCACCCGCCTTGGCCCAGCGCGACCGCGCGCTCGTCACGCGGCTCCTCGATCTGGTGCGCGTGCCGCTCGCGCTGGAGTCGCTGCGCTACCTGCGCGAATCCGAGGGGCTCGATCTGACGCTGCTGTCGCCGGCTCCGCAGAGCTGCGTCGATGCGCTTCTGGTCCTCGAGCCGGACGTGCCGTGGACCGAGGACATGCTCGCCAAACGCGCGCGCTGCTACGAGCGCGCCCGGCACCCCTTGGCCGGGAAGGCGAGTGAGGATCTGCGGGCCTTCGTGGCAGCCCAGCAGCAGCCCTTCAGCGAGGGCCTGCTCCCGGTGCCGGACGCGGGCAGGTAGCAAGGATGCTCTGGGACGACGAGACGGTCACGCGCCGGCCCGCGGAGGGCACCGCCGGTCCTACGGAGACGACGGCCGTCACCCAGGCCCTGCCGCTCGGCGCCCCTTCGCCCGCGCTGCCCCCCGTCCCCCCCGAGCTCGATGCCGGCACCGCTATCGACCAGTACAAGATCCTGCGGCCCATCGGCCGCGGCGGCATGGGCGAGATCTACCTCGCCCGCGACTTGCAGCTCGGCCGCAAAGTGGCGATAAAGCTCGTTCAGCCCGAGCTGCTCGGAAGCGCCGACGCGACCGCGCGCTTCCTGCGCGAGGCGCGCACCACGGCGAAGTTCAACCATCCGCACATCGTCACCGTCTACGGCGTGGGCGAGCACGAGGGAAGGCCGTACGTGGCGCTCGCCTACCTGGAGGGGCAGAACCTGCGCGAGCGGCTGCGCGAGCAGGGTGAAGGGGGATCGCTCGGCGTGCCCGAGGCGTTGCGCATCGGCCTGGCGATCGCCGAGGCGCTGGAGGAAGCACATGCCCACGGCGTGCTGCACCGCGACTTGAAACCCGCCAACGTCATGATCCCGCGCGACGGCCGCCCGCGGGTGGTCGACTTCGGGCTGGCCAAGCAACTGAGCGGGGACGAGGGAGCGGGGGAGCGAGCGAGCCGTACGAGCATCATCCCCGACGAGCCGGCGGGCGGCGAGCCGACGTCGTGCGCCGGCACCCCGGGCTACATGGCCCCGGAGCAGTGGACCGGGCAGGAATGCACTCCCGCGGCCGACGTCTGGGCGCTGGGCACGATCCTGTTCGAGCTGGTCGCGGGGCGGCGGCCCTTTGTTGCCCCCAACATCGCCGATCTCGTCTCCGCGGTGATCGGCCCGGAGCCGGCGCCGGCGCTCGGCACCCTGGCCGACGTGCCGCTAGATCTCTCCGAGCTCGTGGCCTCGTGTCTGGCCAAGGATCCGGAGCTCCGGCCCTCGGCCGGCAAGATCGCCGCGCGTCTGCGCGGCCTGCTCGCCACCGGCCGCGCCGCGCCCGGCGCGAGCGCGGGCCCCTTTCGCGGCCTGCTGCCCTTTGGCGAGAAGGACGCAGGCTTGTTCTTCGGCCGCGAGGCCGAGCTTGCCGCCTTCATCGAGCGCGTGCGCGAGCACGCCGTGCTGCCCGTGGTCGGGCCCTCGGGAGCGGGCAAGAGCTCCTTCGTGCAGGCCGGGCTCGTGCCGCGGCTGCGCGAGCGGGGCCGCTGGACGGTGCTGACGCTGCGGCCCGGCAGCCGGCCGTTTCACGCCCTCGCGGCGCGCCTCATCCACCCCGAGCCGGACAGCAGCTCGCGCCTCGTGACGGCGGCCGAGCCGGGCGCGGAGGCGGCCGGCATCGAGGCCCTGGCCGCGCGGCTGCTCGCTTCTGCGGGGCAGCTCTCGCTCGAGCTGCGCGCCCTGGGAGAGCAGCAGGCCACGGGCGTCCTCCTGTTCGTGGACCAGATGGAGGAGCTGTTCACCTTGGTGGACGACGAGAGGGTGCGCGAGCAGTTCGTGCGCGCCGTCTGCGCCGCGGCCGACGACCCGAGCGAGCCCATCCGCGTGGTGTTCACGGTGCGCGACGACTTCCTGGTGCGGCTCGCCGTGGGGCCGGAAGCAAGCGAGGCCCTGAGCCACGTCACCGTCATCCGCGGCCTCGGTCGGGAGGCGCTGCGCGAGACGCTCCTGCGTCCCCTGGAGTCGGTCGGCTACGACTTCGAGGATCCGGAGCTCGTGGCCGACATGACCGAGGCCGTGCACGGCTCGCCCTGCGGGCTGCCGCTCGTCCAGTTCGCGGCGCAGCAGCTCTGGGAGGCGCGCGACCGGGAGCGCAAGCTCCTCTTGCGCGCGGCGTACGAGCAGATGGGAGGCGTCCAGGGTGCGCTTGCCCGGCACGCCGACGGCGTGCTGGACGAGCTGCCCAGCGCCGAGCTGGGCCTGGCGCGAGCCCTGCTGCTGCGGCTCGTCACCCCGGAGCGCACGCGCCGCGTCGCCGGCAAGCGCGAGGTGCTCGACGGCTTGGGCGAGCAGGCCGAGCAGGTGCTCTCGCGCCTGGTCGGCGCGCGCCTGGTCTCGGTACGCCGCCAGCGCGCCGGCTTGCCCGCGGGGGCCACGCTGGAGCTCGCGCACGAGTCACTCACGAGCGCCTGGCACACGCTGGCGCGGTGGCTCGACGAGAGCACCGAGGTGCTGGTGCTGCTCGAGGAGGTGCGGCCGGCCGCGGAGCTGTGGCACAAGCGGGGCCGGCGCAAGGAGGATCTGTGGCGGGGGGCGGCGCTCGCCGATGCCCTGCGCGCCTGCGAACGGGCCCCGACCCAGGTGCCGCCCGCCGTGCGCGAGTTCCTCGAGGCGAGCCGCAAGGAGCAGCAGCGGCGGCGCCGCCTGCGGCGCGTGGCGCTTCTCGCTGCCTTCGTGGCGCTCGCGGCCGTGGCCGGCGCGGCCATTCTGGCCTCGCTCGTGATCGCCGACAAGGAGCAGGCCGCGCGCGCGGAGCGGGACCGCGCCGAGGCGCGCCGGGCGGAGGCGCTGCGCGAGAGCGCGCGCGAAGCCTACCGCGCCGGCCGCATCCTGGAGGCGCGGGCCAAGCTGCGCATGGCCCTGGAGATCGAGGACCACCCCTCGGCCCGCACGCTGTGGTGGGAGCTCGCCGCCGAGCCGCTCGTGTTCGGGGTCACCCTTGGCGGCGTGGCCTACGACGTGGCCGTCGCGCCGAGCGGGGACCGCGTCGCGGTTGCCTGCCAGGACGGGCTCGTGCACGTGTTCGATGTCCGCACCGGCACGAGCCGGCAGCTTCGCGGGCACGAAGACCAAGTGCTCGCGGTGAGCTACGCCCCGCACTCCGGCCTCGTGGCGTCCAGCAGTTGGAACGGCGAGATCCGTTTCTGGAGCGAGGCGGGCGAGACGAGCAAGCGCCTGGTGCACGGCGCGGCCGGCGACGGCGCCACGAGCCTGAGCTTCAGCCCCGACGGTGCATCGCTCGCGAGCGCTAGTCTCGCCGGCACGCTCCGGCTCTGGGATGCACGTTCCGGGGCGCACCTTGCCGTCGTGCGCGATCCGTCGCGCCGAATCCATGGAATCGCCCACAGCCCCGACGGCCGCCTGCTCGCCTCGGCCGAGAGCGACAACATGGTGCGGCTCTACGACGCGCGCTCGGGCGAGCTTCGGCGCGTGCTCGCCGGGCACGGCGGCAAGGTGCGCTCCGTCAGCTTCCACCCGCAGGGGCGCCTGCTTGCGAGCACCGGGGACGACGGAACCGTGCGGCTGTGGGACATCGAGGCGGGCGCCGCGGGAGGAGTGGTCGGCAGCACCGGCTCGGAGATGCGTTCTGTTCGCTTCGCCCCCGACGGCCGCCGGCTGGCGACGGGCGACGATCGAGGCAACGTCTGGCTGTGGACGCTCGACTCCGGCGCCCGCGAGCAACTCGCCGGGGGGCACTCCGCCATGGTAACCCAGGTCGCCTTCGGGCCGGGCGGCCGGCTGCTTGCCTCGGCCGGCAGCGACAAGCGGGTCTGCGTGTGGGACACGGCCATTGCCGCGCCCGGGCGGCGCTTGGTGGGTCATGCGCGGGAGATCCTCGACCTCGGCTTCAGTCACGACGGCAAGCTCGTCGCCTCAATCGGCCCCGAGCCTGCCGTGGTGATCTGGGACGTCCTGTCGGGCGACGAGCGGCGCCGCCTGGACCGCCAGATCGGCGGCCGCGCGATCTGGGGGCCGGGGGACCGAACGCTCTGGTCGCTGCCCGCAGCGGTCGCCGTCCACGATCTGGAGGCAGGCACGTCCCGCGTCCTGGAGGGTCCGGGATCGAGCGCCAAGCAGCTCGATCTGAGCCCCGATGGCACCCGCCTCGCTCTGGCAGATCCGAGCGGCGCCATCACCCTGTGGGATCTGGAGCCAGGCCGCGCGAGCGCCCTGCTGCGTGGCCACAGCGGGGGCCTCGATGACGTGCGCTTCGGCCCCGACGGCGCGATGCTCGCGACCAGCGGGCACGACGGGACCGTTCGGCTCTGGGATGCCGGCGCCGGCACGCTGCGGCGCACCTGGCGCGACCACCAGGGCGGCGCTCGGTCGGTGCGCTTCAGCCCCGACGGACGGCTTCTCGCCACGGCCGGGTACGACGGCCAGGTGCTGGTGCGCGACCTGGCGGGTGACGCCCTGCGGCTGGTCGGCCGGCACGCGAGCCGCGCCTACAGCGTGACGTTCCATCCGGGCGGGAGGCTCCTCGCCAGCACGAGCGCGGATCGCACGGCGCGGCTCTGGGACCTCGGCACCGGCGTCTACCGGGAGCTCGTCGGGCACCGCGCCGAGGTAAACGTGGCGGCGTTCAGCCCCGACGGCACGCTGCTGGCCACGGGCAGCGACGACGGCACGGTCCGCACGTGGGTGACCGCTTCGGCTCGGCCCTACTGGCGCGCGCCGGCGCTGCTCGGCTCTCCGCTCCTGCTCCTGTCCCACCGGGGCTGGCGCTCACTCGACAGCGGCGCCGAGGCCAGCGCGCCGCGGGCGCGCTGGCGCGAGGCGATCGAGCAGGGCGCGCGCTTCGCCTGGGAAGCGGAGGGCTCCGGCGTGCTGTGCATCCACGGCTACGACGGCGGGGTCGAGCTGTGGGACCGGACCCAAGACCGCCGCCTGGCCGAGTGGCGCGATCCCGGCATCGAGCAGGTGCTCGCCGTGCCCGCGGGCTGCGTGGCCCTGGCCGGCAGCGAGGCGCGGCTGCTGCGCTCCCCGGGCGGCGCCACGCCGCTGGCGCTCTCCGGCAAGCCTACGGCGCTCGGCTCCCGTGCTTCCGGCTTCCTCGTGGCCGACGGCGATCGGGTTCTTGCCTTCGACGCCGCGGGCCGGATAGCGGCGACCTATCGCTCGGGCGCAGGGGTCAGCGCCGTGGCCGAGAGCCATGGGGTCGTCGCCGCTGGCTACCGCGACGGGAACGTCGCCTTGCTCCCAGCGGCGTCGGCATCCGGCGGACAAGCGGTGGCGCTGCGCGAGGCGCCGTCCAGCCCGGCCGTGCGGGTCATCGAGGGACCGTCCACGACGGTCGCCGTGGGCTATGCCAACGGCCTGGTCGGCATCTGGGACCAGAGCGACGGTGCGCTCCTCGCCCAGGCGCGGCTGCACGGCAGCGTCGTGCACCTGCGCCTGGCCGGGTCGCGCCTGTACGCGGCGACCGATCTCGGCTCCTCGCTCGTCTGGGATCTCGGCGTGCTCTACGGCGACTACTGCTCGCTCGTACGCGAGATCTGGGAGCGCGTGCCGATAGTGTGGCGCGGCGGCCAGCCCACCCTGGCCCCGCCCACGGCCGGGCACCGCTGCGCGGTGCGCTAAAGAATCACTCCCACGGCTCGGCTTCGAGCAGCAGCAAGAGCAACGCCTTCTGCACGTGCAGCCGGTTCTCGGCCTCGTCGAAGATGACGGAGCGCGGCCCGTCGAGCACCTCGGCCGCCACCTCCTCGCCGCGGTGCGCCGGCAGGCAGTGCATGAACACGGCGTCCTTGCCGGCGGCCTCCATGACGGCCTGAGTCACGCTGTAGGGCCGCAGCCTGGCGAGCAGGCTCGCCCGGTCGGCCTCCTGGCCCATGCTCACCCAGGTGTCGGTGTACACGACGTGCGCTCCGGCCACTGCCGCCACTACGTCGTGCTCCACCGAGACGCGCGTGCCCGCCTCCTTGGCGTCGGCCTGGGCGCGGGCGAAAATGGCCGGATCGGGCGGCGCGGAGGGCGGGCAGGCGCAGACCACGTCGAAGCCGCCGCGGGGGCCGGCGAGCAAGAGCGAGTGCGAGACGTTGTTGCCGGGCCCGACGAACACGAGCTTGCGGCCGTGCAGATCGCCGAAGTGCTCCTGCATGGTCATGGCGTCGGCCAGTGCCTGGCAGGGGTGGAAGCTGTCCGTCAGCGCGTTGATGACCGGCACCGCGCCGCGCGCGGCGAGCTCGTCGACCTCTGCCTGGGCGAAGGTGCGGATGACGATGGCGTGCACGTAGCGGGACATGACCTGGGCGGTGTCGGCCACGGTCTCGCCGCGGCCGACCTGCAACCCGCCCGCGCCCGAGGTGGCCAGCACCAGCGCCTGGGCGCCGAGCTGGTAGATCCCGACCTCGAAGGAGACGCGCGTGCGCGTCGAAGGCTTGGCGAAGATGGCGGCAACTGACTGGCCGGCGAGCCGGTCGCGGTAGTCCGCGGGGCGGCGCTTGATCGCCCGGCCGAGCTGGAGCACGCGCGCGAAGCTCGCGGCGTCGAGATCGGTGTCGCTGCGTAGATGTCGCATAGTAGCCGTTGGCCGTTAGCCGCTAGCCGTTAGCCGTTGGATCAGCTTGCCGCGGCGCGCCGGCGTGGCGCCGGGGCCTTGCCGGAAGGCGCCTTCTTCTGCTCCGAAACCGGTCCCCCCTCGATCGCCGGGGCGCGGGCCGGGGCGGCCATGCCGGCCGGCTCCGCCCCGTCGTCGGCGTCCGGCTCGGCGCCGGCGTCCGGCTCCGGCGCGGCCGGCCCAGGCTGGCCGGGCTGGGAGTGGCCGCGCCCGGCGCGACGGGAGCGCAGGAACTCGCCGAAGGCGGCCAACGTCTCGAGATCGCGGGGGCCAAGCGTCTCGACGACGTCGCGAAGCTGCCGGCGTAGTGACTCGGCCGAGCGCGTGCGGCGCTCCTCGCGTGGCTCGCCGCGCCCTGCCGCGGCGTCCTCCTCGGCGAGGGCGAGCTCCGGGGCCCACGCCGGCCGCGGCACGGGGCTCATGGCGTGGGCGCCAAGCCAAGCCTCCATGAAGATGCGCAGGCGCTCGCTGCGGAAGGCAAACCAGCGCTCGCGCTCCGGGCCGTGGCCCATGAGCACGTCCTTGAACCGGCGGAACGCCCCCTTGCCGTCGATGGCTCGCGTCAGGTGGGCGCGCAGATCCTGGTCCTCCACCATGGGGATGTAGCGCTCCATCCAGCGGTACTGCTCCCGCGAGCTCACCGGCTCGATGCGCAGGTAGCTCTGGTCGGCGGCGATGCGCGCGTGCATCTGCGGGTCGGCGATGCCGTCGACGATGCGCAGCACGTCGCCGGTGGGGACGTGCAGGTACGAATGCACCTCCGGAGCGTTGTTCTCGAACGCATCCTCCAGCGCCTCCCAGTCGACCGGCACCTCCTTCCAGCCGTGGGCCGGAGGGCCGCCCGAATCGCTCGGCGGCAGCGAAGCAGGCTTGTCGCTCGGCATGGCTTCCTCCTCCAACAAAGACAGGCAATCCTGGTGGGTCGGCCCCGGCACGAGAGCCGGTGGGCTGGCCGACCACGGCAAGGTACACGCTAGAGCGAAAGAGCCTAGCACTCCCAGCCCGGGCCCGCCTCAGCAAAGACGAAGCCGGGCCCTTGATACGGCCTGGCGCCAGGCCGCCCGGGCGCGCTCGCGCTCGCCGGCGTCCGCGGGGGCCGGAAATCGGCGCTCCAGCGGGGACATCTGGGCAGCGGCGGCCTTGTTCGGGAGCAGGCCGGCGCCGAGCGCCGCGAGCATCGCGGCACCACGCGCCGTTGTCTCCAACTCGACCGGCCGCTCGATGGTCACGCCGGCCAGGGCAGCCTGCTCCTCCATGAGCAGGTCGTTCGCCGCGGCGCCCCCGTCGACGCGCAGCCTGGTGACGGGCCGGCCGAGATCCGCGGCCATCGCCTCGATGAGATCGCTCACCTCGTGGGCGATCCCCTCCAGCGTGGCGCGGGCAAGGTGCGCCCTCGTCGTACCGCGCGTGAGCCCGCAGACAAGCCCGCGCGCTTCCGGGTCCCAGTAGGGCGCCCCGAGGCCGGCAAGAGCCGGCACGACGCACACCCCCTCGCTCGACTGGACCTGCCTCGCCAAGGGCTCGATCTCGGCCGCGTGGCCGATGAGCTTGAGACCGTCGCGCAGCCACTGCACGGCGGCTCCGGCGATGAAGGCGCTGCCCTCGAGCGCGTACGCCACCTCGTCGCCGATCTTCCAGCCCACCGTGGTCAGCAGGCCGAAGCGGCTGCGCACGGGCTCGGCGCCGGTGTTGACGAGCACGAAGGCGCCGGTGCCGTAGGTGCACTTGGCCTCGCCTGCGCCGAAGCAGGTCTGCCCGAACAGGGCCGCCTGCTGGTCGCCCGCGATGCCCGCCACGGGGACGCCATCCGGGAGGCCGGGAAAGCGCCGGGTCGCGGCCACGCGGCCGGCCGAGGGCACGATCGCGGGCAGCAGGGCCCGCGGCACGCCGAGAAGCCGGAGCATGTCCGCGTCCCAGTCGAGGGAGCGCAGGCTCATGAGCAGCGTGCGCGAGGCGTTCGACACGTCGGTGACGTGCACCGGCTCGCCGGCGTCCGATCCGCCGCCGGCCAGCCGGTAGACGAGGAAGCTGTCCACGGTTCCGAAGCACAGCTCGCCGCGCGCGGCGCTCGTGTGCGCCCCCGGCAGTTCATCGAGCAGCCAGGCGAGCTTCGTCCCGCTGAAGTACGGATCCCAGCAAAGGCCGGTTCGCTCCCGCACCAGCTCCTCACCTGCGCTCGCGCGCAACTCGGCGCAGCGCGCGGCCGTGCGCCGGTCCTGCCAGACGATGGCGCGGTGCAGGGGCCGCCCGCTGCGGCGTTCCCAGAGCAGGGTCGTCTCCCGCTGGTTGGTCACACCCACGGCGGCTACCCGCTCGCCGCCCACGCCGGCGGCCCGTAGGGCTCCCTGCACCGCCTCGAGCACGCTCTGCCAGATGTCCTCGGGCTCGTGCTCGACCCAGCCCGGCTCGGGGAAGTGCTGGGGGAACTCCACGGTGTGGCGGCCCAGCGTGCGCCCCGCGGTGTCCATGAGAAGCGAGGTGGAGCCCGTCGTGCCCTGATCGATGGCCAACAAGAGATCCTTGCTCATGGCTGCATCCTACCCGATTGTCGCGGCGCCCCAACCTGCTAGACTCCAGGGTCGATGGCTCGCATCGTCCTGCAGACGCCGCAGGGGGAGCAGGTCGTGGATCTGCGCGCCACGAACTCCATCGGCCGCCACCCGAGCAACTCCATCCAGCTTCTGGACAAGATCGTCTCCAAAGAGCACTGCATCATCGAGCGGCGCGGCTCCCAGTACGTGCTGCGCGACTTGAGCAGCCTCAACGGGACGTTCGTCAACGGCGAGCGCGTGGCGGGCGAGGCGCCGCTGCGGCACGGCTGCGAGATTGCGCTCGGCTCGACCCGGGCCCGTTTCGAGGAGACGACCGAGACGTTCGGCGGGATGGCCGGAGTCGTCGCGCCACCGCCTCCTCCCGCCTGGCCGGTCCCCCAGCAGCCGCCGCAGCAGCCGCCGCCGTCGGTAGGCTACGCGCAGGCTTGGCCCCAGGTGCCCGTGTCCGCGGCCGTGCCCTCGACGGCGCAGTCGCCGGCCCCGGCGGCGCCGCCGTTGCGCACCCCGCTGGCGCCGGCCGTCGCGCCGCCGCCTCGGCCGACGGCCCCCGCTCCCGGCGGCTACCCGCAGGGACCGCGCGCGGCGGAGCCGCCGGCGCCGCATTCGCTCACCAGCCGCCAGGTGCAGCAGCGCCCGCCCTCGGTCCCGCCGCCGCCGCCGGTGCGGCCGCCGCCGGCGGCGCGGGTGACGGGCCGCGGCTTCGCCACGCAGTACCTGCCGCAGGTCACCCAAGGCACCCACGTCGACCAGGACGATCAGGCGCGGCAGATCGGCGCCGAGATCCGCGCGGTCGAGAAGGAGTTCGTGCCGTTCCAGGAGATCTGCAACGACCAGACCCAGCTCCGGGCGGACTACGAGCGGCTGCGGCTCTCGTACGAGCTGAGCCGCGACATCGCCAACGAGCGCGACACGGGCAAGCTCCTGCAGAAGATCCTGCAGAGCATCTTCCGCTTCATCCCCGCCCAGCGCGGCGTCATGTTCTTGAAGGACGAGAACGGCGAGATGGCGCCGCGCGCCAGCTTCCGCCGCGACGGCAGCACGAGCGCCATCTCGATCTCCACGACCATCCTCGAGAAGGCGGTCAAGGAGCGCACGGCGGTGCTCACGCACGACGCGGCCATGGACTTCGCGGCGTCCAAGGGCAAGAGCATGATCCTGAACCGGATCAACTCGGCCGTGGTGGCGCCGATGCTGCACGACGACGAGGTGCTGGGCGCGCTCTGGCTCGACTCGCAGACGCTGGCCCAGTTCCAGCCCAAGGACCTGCAGCTCATCTCCGGGGTCGCCGCGCAGGCGGCCATGTTCATCGAGATCAACATCCTGGGCAAGCAGATCGAGGAGGAGCTCTTGCACCGCGAGCGCCTTTGCCGGCTGCTCTCGCCCAACGTGGCCGAGCGCGTCATCAGCGGCGAGCTCGACGTGAGGCCGGGCGGCACGCGCACCGAGTGCACCATCTTCAACAGCGACATCCGGGGATTCACGCGCATGAGCGAGAGCGCGCCGCCCGAGGAGATCGTGGAGATGCTCAACCAGTACTTCGAGCAGATGGTCGACACGGTCTTCAAGTACGAGGGGACGCTCGACAAGTTCATGGGTGACGGGATCATGGCCCTGTGGGGCGCTCCGGTCGTCCACCCCGACGATGCGGCACGGGCGGTCGAGTGCGCTCTGGAGCAGACCGAGGTGCTCGGCCGCTTCAACCGCGGGCGCCTGGCGCAGGACAAGGCGCCTCTGGGGGTGGGCTACGGCATCCACACCGGCCAGGTCGTGGCCGGCAACATCGGCAGCTCCAAGGCCCTGAGCTACACCGTGATCGGCGATGTCGCCAACACCTCGTCGCGGCTGTGCGCGCTGGCGCGGGCAGGGCAGATCATCGTTTCGGAGACGACCCACGAACGCCTGGCCGGCCGCTTCCAGTCCGAGGAGCTGGCGCCGGCGCAGGTCAAAGGCAAGGGCCGCAAGCTCAGGATCTTCAACATCACGGGATCGAGCAGGGCGGTGCAGATCCCGGTTGACCTCGACTGCAGCACGGCCGACGAAGCCGTCGCCCCACCTACGACGTCGTGATCCCCCGTTACCAGGCCGCGCGACTTGCCCTCCGGGTATCCGTTCACGGCATTTGCGCGCCAGCAACGACGGCTCGCCGAGTCGGCCGCGATCGCGGCTTACGTCCGCGGGCCGGCTCCTCGCGTACAGGAGTACGCTCCGGGCCGGCCCTGTGGAGCGCTGCTCCGCTTGCCAGTCCCGCCGCGCCGCCTGACGAGCCGGGTGGGAGGAGGTGTAAGCGGGTACCCCTCCGGTGCGCAGCCGGCACCCTCGGCGGCGCGCTCTTGCTCACGGCTGCCTGCTCGGGGGGCCCAGGCCCCACGCACCTCGACAACACGGGCCTGTCCAGCAGCAGCAGCGGCGAGGGGGGCGCGGGCGGCAGCGCCGGAGCCGGCCACGGCGCCGCCGGTTCTGGCGCCGGAAGCGTGGGCGAGCGCATCGTCATCGGGCCCACCCAGGGCGAGCTGGCGCTGCCTTTCTCGTTCTCGGCGCAGGCCACGGGCACGTCGTTTGTCGGCAAGGTCAACGTGGACGGCGCCGCGGGCACGGTGGAGCTCGGCGGCACAAGCTACGGTGTCGTCGTCTACGAGAAGCAGCCCTTCAAGGACTACCGGCTCTACCAGACCCTCGCGGTGGGCTCGGAGCGCTGGTACGTGCTCTGGCTCTACTGCTTGAAGGGCGGCCTGGAGAGCATCTACTACGAGGGCACGGACGGGAAACCCATCGAAGTCGAGGCATCGAACGGCGCGTGCGCGGAGAGCGACGGCGCAAGCACGGCGCACGTCTCGTTTCCCGCGGTCGACATGCCGTGGCCACCCCTCATCGACGGCTACACCATCGAGGGCGCACAGATGCACCTTGCCGGATCGAGCCCGGGTACTGTCGAGCTCCCCGGCGGCAGCTTCACCGTGCTCGGGTTCTCCGAGGTCGACTGCACCAAGGACTGCGGCAAGCCCGGCTGGTGGGAGCTGCACGCGCTCTTGTGGGACGGCGCGCGCGCGGGCTTCGCCATCTTCTACCTGTTCGATGGCAAGCCCGTGCTGGTCACCTACGCGCTTACCCTGCCCGATCTCGCCGACCCGGCCGGCTACACCACCCTCGACGCAACCTGGAGCCGCACGGCGCAGCCGTAGGCCGCAGCGGCGCTGCGCACCGGGCGCACCTTCGAGGCCCGGTCGGAAACGACATGGTGCTACTTGTCGGCCGATCGGCTCCTTTTCCCCACATTGCTCCACATTTCTATGCCCCCGCTCCGCGTCCGGCATGCTGGCGCAAGCCCCTGATTCTATAAGCCTTTCGTCAAGTGCCGGCCAGAGAACGACACGGAGCAAGAGCCATGGCGACGATGCTGAGCACGAAGCAGTTCTGGGGAGCGTTGGTCATCGCGGCTGGCGCCCTGTGCGTGGCGCGTCCGGCGCTCGCGGGCGACGAGGACGAGGGCAGCGGCGGCGGCGACGAGGGAAGCAGCAGCTCCAGCTCCAGCTCCAGCACGAGCACGAGCAGCAGCTCCAGCGGCGCACCCAAGAGCCCGGACTGCGGCAAGGGCGGCAGCAGCTCGAGCGGCGGCGCCGAGGATCCGGGGCAGAAGACGAACAAGACCGAGCTCTCCGAGGTGCAGACCTCCTACACCGGCGCGATCATGCTGCGCGGCGAGCAGGAGGTCACCTTCGACAGCGTCGTCCCCGGCACCGTGGGCGACGAGTCCTACCAGGCCGACGGCCGCTACGCATATTTCTCCGGCAACACGCTCTACGCCGGCGTGCAGGACGACGTCGGGAACTTCGTCGACATCATCGCCGAGTTCTTCTGGTTCGAGTCCTCGCTCAAGCGCGGCAGCGACTTCTACGTCGCCGTGCTCAAGGCGCGCACCTCGCCGAACCTCAAGGAGTGGGTGCTGGAGCGCAAGAACGACGGCTTCACCGGCAAGTTCGTGGCCGACCAGGAGTCCACCCTCTACGTCAAGGCGCAGACGGCCCTGACGGGCGACGGCGCCTTCCGCTGGGACTGGTCCATCCCCTTCGACAACTACGGCTGGGACAAGTACGGCAACATCACGATGGAGACCAAGTACGGCGTGGACGTGTGCGCCGAGGGCGCCGCGCAGAAGGCCATCAGCGGCGAGCCGGGCGGCGTGCCGGTCGAGGCCAACGTCCAGGCCAAGGGCTACTTCAACTGGAACTACGCCGTACAGACCAAGTACGAGGTCACTCTCTGGCGCTGGGAGGTCATCGTGCACGGCAGCGCGGGCGACATCCAGTGGCAGATGAACCTGCACAGCCCGGATCGCGAGAAGCAGAACGCCTACCACGAGTTCTTCCTGGTGATGCAGGCCGACCAGGGCAAGCCCTTCCATCTTGACTGGCTGGAGGTGGGCGGCGCGGTCAAGAAGCCGATCCCCTTCTGGTGGGACGAGCACCGCGCCCTCTCGGCCGCCGTCACGGGCATCACGCTCTACCCGCCGCAGCTTCCGCCTCCTCCGCCGAGCGACAACGGCACGGGTGGGAGCGCGGGCGTCCCCGATCCCGACGACTACCCGGGCGAGCCGGTGGACAACGCTGATGGCTCCGACGACGACCGGCCGAGCGCCCCGTGGCGCTCGCACCCGGAGGAGTTGGGCTATGGCTGCGCGCTCGGCGCGGGCGCGGGCAGCGGCGGCTGGGCCCTCGTGCTCGGCCTCGGGCTGCTGGTGGGCCTGCGGCGGCGGCGGGGCTAGGTTTCTCTGCGGCAACGCCTTCTCTCAACCTGCCTGCGGCCGGGCGCCGACTTCCCCTGGTGGAGCGGCGGCCCGGCCGCTATCATTTGATCACATGACAACAACCGCTGCGACAGGTCGGAGTCTTCGCTGCTCCGTGCTCGCGCTCATTGCCCTCGCCGGCGCCGCGTGCAGCCCCAAGGCGGTCGAGAACGGCGACTTGCAGCCGCCGACCACGGAAGTGTGCGGCAACGGCGATCTCGATGTCGGCGAGGAGTGCGACGACGGCAACTACTACCAGGGCGATGCGTGCCTGAACGACTGTACCAAGGCGAGCTGCGGCGACGGCCAGGTCTTCAAGGGCGTCGAGGCCTGCGACGACGGCAACAACAAGGACGGCGACGGCTGCTCGGCCGACTGCCGCTACGCCGAGGGCTGCGGCAACGGCAAGCTCGATGCCAACGAGGAGTGCGACGACGGCAACGCGTCCAACGCCGACGCCTGCGTCGAGGGCTGCAAGAAGGCCAAGTGCGGCGACGGCTACGCCCAGATCGGCGTCGAGGAGTGCGACGACGGCAACAAGGTGGACCAGGACGGCTGCAGCAACGAGTGCAAGAAGGGGGCGGAGAGCTACTCTTGCCCCGGGCTGTCGCTGCCGCTCAAGCCCGGCGAGCACGTGAGCATGGTGGGCGACAGCGCCAAGAGCAAGGACAACCAGGCGGGCAGTTGCGGCGGCAAGGGCTCACCGGAGATCCCCTATGAGCTCTTGCCCTCCATCGACGGCTGGCTGGTCGTCACCCTGACCGGCATCGGCGGCTTCGATCCTGCCCTGTACCTGCGCGCCGACGACTGCAACAAGGGCGCGGAGGTCGGCTGCGTCGACTCGACCTCGTCCGACCAGAACGAGATGCTGCTCTTGCAGGTCAAGGGCGGCAAGAGCTACTTCGCCTTCGCCGACGGGCACCAGGGCAGCAAGGGCCAGTACTCGCTCGATCTCGACCTGAGCAAGGACGTTCCCGGCGACACTTGCCCCGGCGTCGCGCTCGTGGTCCCGCCGAGCAAGACGGTCTCGGTCTCGGGCGACACCTCCTTCGGCTCGAGCGACTCCAAGGGAGTGGACAAGTGCGCCGCCTCCGCTTCCACCAAGGATTTGGTCTACCAGGTGACGCCCACGGCCGACGGAACGCTCACGGCCACGCTCGATCCGAGCTACAATGCCATCATGTACGTGCGGGTCGGAAGCTGCAGCGGCGGCAAGCAGGTCGCCTGTTCCGAGGACAGCCCGGGCGGATCGCTCAAGGAGGTTTCCTTCTCGGTGTCCGCCAACACCAAGTACTCGGTCTTCGCCGACGGGGAGAACGGCTCGGCCGGCGCCTTCACCCTGGAGCTCTACCTCAGCCCCTAGCGTCATGGGCCGCGCTCGCCTCGTGCTGCTCCTGGGCGGCCTGCTCGCCGCGCCGCTCGCCACCTGCGCGGAAGAGCCCGCGCCGAAGACGCTGTGCAACGCTGGCGATCTCATCTTCTGTCGCTGCCGCGGCGGCACGGGCGGCCAGAAGCTATGCCAGCCAGACGGCATGAGCTTCGGCCCGTGCGAGGATCCGATCGAGGGGCCGTGCATCGAGGCCCACGGCAGTTCCGGCACCAGCTCGTCGAGCTCGAGCGGCGCGGGCGGCGAGGGCGGCTCGGGCTCGGGCAAGAAGCTGCTCGATCCATGCGGAGGCAACGAGGAGTGCGCCAGCAACGTATGCCGCATGGGCTACTGCACCAAGGACTGCGCCAAGTGGCAGGAGTGCACGGACGAGGCGAAGGACATCTACGGCGACTGCGTGCTCCTCAACGGCGCGGTGCAGCAGTGCGTGCCCTACTGCTTCGCCCAGGCGGACTGCCAGCCCTACGGCCCCGCGAGCGGGTGCGGCTTCGCGCAGGCAGTCGACGCCTACGGCGTGACGGTGTGCGCGGACTGGCAGGGCGGGCCCCAGCTCCCGCCCGACGGCTACGAGTGCTTCGACGACTTCGAATGCCACCTGGGCTTCAACGGCGAGCAGCGCGTGTGCGAGTTCGGCCAGTGCATGCCCGGCTGCCACGTCAAGGAGGACTGCCCCGAGGGCGCCACCTGCGTCACGACGAGCAAGCCGGGCAAGTGCGAGGTCAAGTAGCCGCGCCGGGCGGCCACAGCGCCCGGGGCCGCCGCGGGCCCTTGGTATGCTGCGCGCGGTCGTAGTTTGCGGTTCCGGCAAGGACTTGCCGGTCAGGGCGCACGGGGTTGGGGCCCCGTTCGCGGGGTCTGGGGCGAAGCCCCAGCGTGAACCTCCCGCCGCGGACGGCACGCCAGTGCGACTGCTTCGGGCGGGTGGGAGGGGCGACGGCCGCAGGGCGTTGCCGGTCGCGTCTGCCCGCTCCGTTCGCGCGGGCGTATCGGTTTCACCCTTGATCCGCAGGCGCAGCCCGCGCGTGGAATGTCCTTGCCGCTTGTACGAAGATCATACTTCTGTTACCATAAAAGTATGAGACCAACTAAGCAACGCCTCGCGGTGACGGTGGATCCCGACGTCGTCCGGGCCGGCCATGATGCGGTGGCGGCGGGGCGCGCCCGCTCGCTCAGCGGCTGGGTGAACCTCGCCCTCGCCGAGCGGGCGGCCAAGGAGCGTCGGCTGGAGGCCATGGCCGAGGCCGTCGCCGCATACGAGGCGAAGCACGGCGCGATCTGTGCGCGGGAGCTCGCCGACCAGCGGCGCGCCGATCGCGCCGCGGCGGTCGTGGCTCGTGGACGCTCGCGCACGGCGGCGCACCGCACCGGCCGCGGCAGGGCGGCATGAAGCTCGTCCTCGACAGCGGGGCGCTGATCGCGCTCGAGCGCGCCGACCGCGCCATGTGGCGTCGCTTCAAGGCGGCGCAGATCGCCGGCGAGGTTCCGGTCTCACACGGCGGTATCGTGGGACAGGTATGGCGGACGGGTGGCCCGTCCCAGGCGCTGCTCGCCAAGGCCCTGGCCGGCGTCGAGATCCGCGCCCTCGACGATGCGCTCGGTCGCGCGGCAGGGGAGCTGCTCGCCCGAGCCCGACGCAGCGACGTGATCGACGCCGCTCTGGTGCTGCTCGCGGACGACGAAGACCACATCGTCACCTCGGATCCCGCCGACATGGAGCCACTCGCCCTGGCCGCGGATCGCCACGTAGAGATCATCCGCGCGTGAGCGGAGCCACCCCCGCAAGGGGTCAGCGGCTCGCCATCGGTCGGCGGCCGAGGCCCTGCGCCAGCGCCTCGACCACGCGCTGTGCGTCCTTGACGCAGCCATTGACGGACACGCCCCGGTAGGCGGCGCCGGTCAGGAGCAGGCCCGGCAGGTCGCGCTCCAGGCGCTCGGCCGCGGCCACGCGGCCCAGGTGCCCCACGTCGTACTGCGCGATGCCTTGCTCGTGCCGGACGACGTGATGCAGTCGCGGCTCGCCGTGCACGCCGAACAGGGCGCGAAGATCGGCCGCGACGCTTGCCCGAAGCTCGGCCTCGCCCAGGCGCGCGATTGCCGGATCGTGGGCGCCGCCAGCGATGGCGCGCAGCAGGCGGAACCCGGCCGGCGCCTGGCCCGGGAAGATCTGGTCGCTGCAGAGCACGCCGAGCGAGCGGATCCCCTCCTCGCGGGGCACGAGCACGCCGAAGCCGTTGCAGGGCCGCTCGATTCCCTCCAGGCCGTAGCCCTGGCAGACGACGTCGACGGGGGCGTACGCGATGGCGCCCAGCAACTCGGCCTCGGCAGGAGCGATCTCGGCAAGGATCGCGGCCGCCTCGTACGACGGGCAGGCCAGCACCACCGCCTCGGCCCGGATCTCCCCCTGCTCGGTGCCGAGAGAGAAGCCGCCGGCGCTCTGCCCGAGCGCGCGCACGCGCACGCCCGTGCGCAGCACGTCGGCAAGCTGCGCGGCGAGCACGCCCGTCAGCTCGCCCATGCCGCCCTGCAAGGTGTGCAGGGTGCCGGCCGGGCCGGCCGGGCCGCCCGACAGGCGCCGCGCGTCGCCGGCGAACACGCCGGAGACCATGGGACCCAGCAAGTAGCGGGTGAAGTCCGGGCCCAGGCGGCGGCGGCCGAAGCCGTCCACCGTCTCGTCGGCGCCGTCGCGGCGCGAGCGCACGAGCGGCTCCAGCGCCACCCGGAGCTTGGCCCGCCAGGAGAGGATGTCCGAGCGCAGGAACGCGAGCGGCCGAGTCGGCAGCTCGCGCATCTTGCCGCCGTAGTAGATGAACCTCCGGGCGGCCTGCTCGCTCGCGCGCTGCAAGCGCGGGCGCAGGCCGAGCCGATCCACGAGCTCCAACGTGGCCGGCTCGTTGTCGAGAAAGCCGTTGGCGCCGCGCTCGCATAGAAAGCCGTCCACCATGTCGCTGCGGGTGTGGCCGCCCGGCTCGGGCCGCGCCTCGAGCACGACAAGCTCCAGGTTCCAGCCTTGCGCGCGCGCCCGCTCCCGCAGGAGGAAAGCCGTCGCCAGGCCCGCGATGCCGGCGCCAACAACGCACACGTGCGCCGGTCCAGTCACGGCCGTGCCTCCTCGATCCACTCCAGGGCCTGGCGCGCCAGAGCGCGGCAGAAATCGGGATGGTCGTTGAACGCCGCCACCCGCGCCACCCGCGCGATGCCGCCCTGCCGTGCCCGCTCGCTTGCCACGAGATCGAGATCGTACAGCGTCTCCAGGCAGTCGGCGACGAAGGACAGCGGCACGAGCACGAGCGGCGCCGCCGAGGCCGCAAGCCGGTCGATCTCGTCCTCGATGTACGGCCTGGTCCACTCCACGGGTCCGAGCTTGCTCTGGAAGGCGAGCGACCAGGAAACGTCGCCGGGCAGCCCGGCCCCGAGTCGGGCGGCCGTCTCCCGTACGCGCTCGGGGTAGCGGTCGCCGCGCGCGACGCTGCGCCGGGGGATGCCGTGGGCCACGAACAGCACGCGCGCCCCCGCAGGGGCCTCGCCCAGCGTTTCCTCGATCCGCCGTTGCCAGAGCGCCAGCACGTCGGGCCGATCTGCCCAGGCGGGAAGGACGTCGAGCTCGATGCCGAGGCGCGACGCCGCCCGTCGCGCCTCGCGCACGACCGAGCCGGTCATGGCATGGCTCTCGTGCGGGAACAGCGGCACGAGGCCCACCCGCCGCGCTCCCAGCGCCCGCAGCCGGCCCATGGTCTCGGCAATCGCGGGCGTAGCATAGCGAAAGGCGTGGGCCACGCGCAGCTCGCTCCCCGCTTCGCGCAGGGCCGCGCGCACCGCGGCCTCCTGGCGCAGCGTCCAGGCCGCCAGAGGCGAGGCGCCGCCGATGCGCTCGTAGCGGCGCCGCACGGCGGGCGCCCGCAGGAGCGCAATGGCGTGGGCAAGGGGCGCGCGCAGCAGTGCCGGAGCCGGGAGGATGGCAGGGTCACGAAAGATGGCGCGAAGATACGGCCTCACGTGCCCCAGGCTCCGGGGCCCGCCCATATTGACGAGGAGCAGGGCGCCTTCGCTCACCGCTACACCGTCCGCGAGAATGCCAGGCCCTGCTGCTCGGAGAGGTAGCGGTCCAGGGGCATGGCGAGGTTGCGCAGGAAGAGCTGGCCGAGCGGCGTGACGCGGCAGCTTCCCGACACAAGCTCCACCAGGCCGTGGCGCTCGAACGGCCGTAGCTTCTCCACGAGCTCGGCGAGTGGCACCGTGGGCGCAATCGGGTGCGAGCCGCCGAGCGCCGCTTCGCCCAGCTCCAGGTTGCACATCAGGTGGTTGATGAGCGCCTTGCGATATCGATCGTCGGCGTCGAGCGCATGCCCGCGCACGATCGGGCTCGTGCCTGCCTCGATCGTCGCGGCGTAGCGCTCGGGCTGAGTCTCGTTCTGGACGAAGAGCCCCTCCAGCTCGCTGATGGCCGAGCTGCCCAGGCCGACGAGCTCCAGCCCGCGCACGCTGTCGTAGCCCATGAAGTTGCGCCAGAGCCGGCCCGCGCGCCGGGCCGCCGCCAGCGGATCGGCCGGGAGTGCGAAGTGGTCCAGGCCGATCGCCTCGTAGCCGCGGCTCGTCAAGACTTCACCCGCGGCGAGGAGCATCCGGATCCGCTCCGCGGGCGAGGGAAGCTCCTGTGCCCGCAGGACCCGCTGGTGCTTGAACTGGGCCGGCAGGTACGCGAAGCCGAAGCAGGCGAGCCTGTCCGGTTTCGCCTGCAAGATCGCCTCCAGCGTGGCCCGCCAGCTCGCCTCGCTCTGGCGCGGCAAGCCGTAGATGAGGTCGAGGTTGACGCTCTCGAAGCCGGCCGCGCGGGCGCGCGCCACGAAGCCCAGGAGCTCGCTAAGCGCGTATTCGCGCCGCACCGCGCGCTGCACCGCCGGATCGAGATCCTGCACGCCCGCCGAAAGGCGCGTGAAGCCGCGCGCGGCGAGCGCGCTCAGGTGCTCGCCCGTGGTGATGCGCGGATCGACCTCGACCGAGCGCTCGGCGCCGGGGGCACCCGGGACGAGCGCGAGCACGCGGTCGAGAAGCCGGGCGAGGCGCCCGGCCGGCACGTGCGTCGGCGTCCCTCCACCCAGGTGCAGCCGGGCATGCCGCCGCCCGGCGGGCAGCAGCTCGCCGAGCCTGACGCACTCGCGCTCCAGGGCCGCGACGTAGCGCTCGATGCGCTCCGGGCGATTCGTGATGAAGGAGTTGCAGCCGCAGTACAGGCAGCGGCGCCGGCAGAAGGGGAAGTGCAGGTACAGGGCAATGGGCTCGGGCGGGAGCGCCGCCACCGCCCGCGCGAACGCCTCGGGCGGAAAGCCCCGCTTCCAGACCGGCACCGTGGGATACGAGGTGTAGCGCGGCCCGCGCACGTCGAGCTCGGCCACGAGCTCGGCGATGCGCTCGAAGGGAATGTCGCGTAGGGGCGTGCCCATGCCGCCACGGGTGCAGGGGGGAGCGCACGAGGTAGCACGTCCGTCCGCCGGCAAGAAATGCTACAGGCCCCGGCCGTGGCTACTGTCGTCCTGCCGTTCGAGCGGCCGATCGCCCAGCTCCTCGACAAGATCGCCGAGCTGCGCGCCCTGGGCGCCGAGGATCCGGGGGTCGCCGCCGAGGTAGGCAGGCTGGAGCAGCAGGCGGCCGAGCTGGCCCGCGAGCTCTTCTCGCGGCTGACTCCGATCGAGAAGGTCCAGCTCGCCCGGCACGCCAACCGCCCGTACACTTCCGACCTCGCCTCGCGCCTGTTCACCGACTGGGTCGAGCTCAAGGGCGACCGCCGCTTCGCCGAGGACGAGGCGATCGTGGCCGCTCTCGCGCGCTACCGCGGCCGCAGCGTCGTCGTCGTCGGCCACCAGAAGGGCCGGAGCACCAAGGAGAACGTGCGGCGCAACTTCGGCATGCCGCACCCGGAGGGCTACCGCAAGGCGGCGCGCCTGTTCGAGCTCGGCGCCCGCTTCGGCTTGCCCATCCTGACCTTCATCGACACGCCCGGCGCCTATCCCGGCATCGGCGCCGAGGAGCGCGGCCAGGCCGAGGCCATCGCCGCGAGCATCGCCGCGCTGTGCCGCGCGCCCGTGCCCGTCGTGGCTACCATCACCGGCGAGGGCGGATCGGGCGGCGCCCTCGCCCTGGGCGTGGCCAACAAGGTGTTCGTGCTGGAGCTCGGCTTCTACTCCGTCATCTCGCCCGAGGGCTGCGCCGCGATCCTGTGGAAGGACGCGGCCCTCGCTCCGGAGGCCGCCAAGCAGCTCAAGCTCACGGCCGCGGATCTGTACCGGCTGGGCATCGTGGACGAGATCGTGAAGGAGCCGCCCGGTGGGGCCCACCAGGACTACGAGGCCACGGCCGCCCTTCTCGACGAGGCCATCGCGCGCGCGCTGGGGGAGCTGGAAGGCATGAGCCCCGCGCAGCTCATCCAGCATCGCTACGAGCGCTACCGCAAGCTCGGCGCGTTCACCGAGTAGAGGCGGCCGCGGGCGGCGATCCCAACGCCCGCCGGCGGGCCTCAGTCGCCGCGCAGCGCCGGGGCCATGGTGCGCAGCGCCGCTACGAACTCCAGCAGGGCAGCGCGCGCTTCGGCCCAGACGGCCGGCACCTCCTGGAGCAGCGAGCAGGTCCGCTGCCCGTCGAGGTCGAGCACGTAGAGGTTCCGGAACAGGTGCCGGAAGCGAAGGTAGGGGCGCAGCCGCCGTTGCAGCGCCGCGGAGATGACGGGCGGCCTGACGGCAGGCACATCCAGGGACATGTCGGTCAGCAACTCGGCATGCCAGCTCTCCCCGCGCGGCGCGAAGCCGTCGAGGTCCCGCGCGATGCGCTGGAACGCCTTCTCCACTTCCGTGTAGAAGCCGTGTAGCAGGGCGCCGGCTCCGTAGACGACCAGCTCGTCGCCTGGCGACTGCGCAACGCGCTGGGCTGCCTGGGCCGTGCGGCCCGCGATCACGTCGACGTCGGCCACCGCGCGCTCGACCGCCGCGGCCAGCGCCCCGAAGCGCTCAGCCGCCGCCATGCAGCACCTCGCCGCGGGCGATGCTCTGGCGCAGCGCCGGCCGTGCCTGCTCGACCGGCACGAGGTCCAAGCGCCAGTCCGGCCCAAGGGCTTGCTCGGCCGCGTCCCAGGCCTCGAACCAGTCGCCCGCAAGGCCCTCCACGGCGAGGTCGACGTCCGATGCCTCGGACCAGCCGCCGTCGGCCAGCGAGCCGAACAGGATGACCCGACGGGCGCCGAACCGCTCGACCAGGAGCGAGACCACCGCGTCCAGCCGCGACCGCACTCCGACCGCGCGAGCCTGCACCATCTGCCGGCGTACGGCTTCCCGGCGTCGCCAGCCGGCGATGTATGGATCGAGGCACGGGCTCACCTGGGGAGCATAGCACGGCCACCGCGGGCCCTGCGTACGCCGGGCCTCCGGAGTCAGGGCGACGGACTTTGTCCGTCGTCCTGGGCCGGGGCCCCTTCTCCCTTGACCGAGCCGCGCGGCGTGGGTAACAGGATCGCTCCCCCCAGGCTCGCGCGCGGGGCGCGGGTGCGGCCGGCTTCGGGTGGGGGGGGGGGAGGGAGGAGCAGCAAGAGATGACCACGAGAATCGCGATCAACGGGTTTGGACGGATTGGGCGTTGCTTCCTGCGGATCCTGCACCAGCGCCAGATTGGCGACCTGGAGCTGGTGGCCGTGAACGACCTGGTGAGCGCGGACCTGCTCGCCCACCTGCTCAAGTATGACACTATCCATCGCACCTTCGGCGCCGAGGTCGCGGCCCTTGAAGGCTACCTCAGCGTCGGCGGCAAGAAGATCAAGGTGCTGGCCGAGCGAGAGCCGGCCAAGCTGCCGTGGAAGGACCTCGGCATCGACGTCGCCATCGA
>JACQWT010000194.1 GCA_016209145.1 Deltaproteobacteria bacterium
CATCGCGCAGACCAACTCGCCGCTTCCCGTTGGGGGGAGCCGGCACGACCGGGTTGCTGCGCGGGGAGTAGGGAGAGGGATCCAGAAATTTGAAGAAAAACCGGAGAAAGCACTTGACTATGACAGGACGTAAGCCGGCCGGCGCGGATGGATCGGCCGCCGTCGCTGCCAACGCCAGGTTCTTGCTTAGCGTCTATGGCCTACTGCCCCGGCACCAGCATTTCTACCGTCAAGGCGGGGCTGCCGTCCGGATGCTCGCCGCCGACGATGGCCAGCATGCCGTTGGGCGCCGCCAGGGCAGTGGCGCCGCGGCGCGGCTCGCGCAGGACGAGCTCCGCTACCGCAGCGGCGGCCAGATCCACGGCGAACGTGCGGCACAGGCCGTCCGGTGGGAGCTCCGCGCACACGATGAGCGCCTTCATGCCTGCCGCGGCGAATCCCCGGCAATCGCGCAGCGCCACGTCGGCTGGCGGATCACCAACGATCTGGGGCGCGCAGTCGGCAGTGCAGCCTGGATCGAGCAGCCGGGCCGGCGGCGCGGCGCCGTCCAGGCTGCCGCCGAGCAGCGCGAGCTTCCCTGCCGGCAAGGCCACGGCCGCGGCGCCGCGCGTCGCATCGGGCGGGAAGGGGGGCTCGACCGTGATCGAGGCACCTTCGGGCAAGATCTCCAGGCCCGGTGCCTCGCTGCTTCCGCCCGCGACCGCGAGGCCGTGATCTGGCACCCACGCCGCGGCTGCCCCCTGCCGCGCATGCGCGAGGCGCGCAACCGAGAGGCCGCCCTGCGCGTCGATCGCCAGGACCGCGTCGCTGGGAGCATCCGGTCGCGTGGCGCCTACGACGAAGCTCGCGCCGTCCGGGCCCGGCACCACCTGGCCGCCGGCCAACTCGCCGAAGCCGGCGAGCCCCGAGGGAGGCTCCTGCCCGGTTTCGGCGCCGCTCTGGAAGTCGAGCCAGGTCGCGCCTTCGGCGTCGATGAGCAGCGCCACGCTCCCGCCGCCCGTCACGGGCAGCGACGCGGCTGCCCGCGGCAGCGTCCCTCCCTGGGCGCCCCCGAGCGCCAGGAGATCGTAGTAGGCGGCTGCACGCTCGTCGACCTCGCCCTCGGTGCCCAGCCCCTTGCCCCCCGTGAGCAACAGGTAGCGCTCGCCCAGCACCGCGGCCACGCCACCGACGTGGCTGTGCCGCAGCTCGCCCGGCGGGCGCGCCCAGCCATCGAGGCGCTGCGCGAACACCGGCAGCACGTCGCCGAGCAGGCCGCCCATCAGGACGTCGAGCGAGCGCCCCCGGAGCCGCAGCGCTTGCGTCGCGTCGAAGCCCCCTACCTCGACGTGCAGCATCCGATCCTCGGGCACCTCGCCCAGATCGAAGCTACCGCCCGGCGCGCTCGATGCCGCGAGCGACAGGTCGCCCTCGGGCGATGACGCCGTCACGTCGATGCGCACGAGCGCGGGCTCGCGGGAGAACGCGTCCCCTTCGTGACCAGGCGTCACCTCGATGGTGATGACGCGCGGATCGCCCGAGCAGCCTGCGGCGAGCAGCGTTCCGAGGAGCCAGCGCGAGCGGACGGCGCCTGCCATGACCACGATTCCACTCACGGCCGGCAGCAGATCGTGGTGGGCGCGTCGTGCGTGACGGCGCCGGTCGGCTGGCCGCCGGTGGGCGCACACGGCTGATCGGCGCCCACGGCGCCGGGGCCGGTCGCCTTGACCGACCACGGCACCGGCCCCATCAAGGTCGAGGTGTTCTTGCAGTCACCACCGGAGACGGTGACGACCTGGGCGCAGGAGCCCTCCAGGGGCTCCTGGCACTCCTTGTTGCACGGGTAGATGGTGTAGGCGCCTCCCTGGCACGCCACCGCCGGCGGCTGGCAGCCGCACGGCGCGCAGTCGCGATTGTCGCCGTAGGCGCCGAAGCCCGCGAAGGCCGTGCTCCAGCCTTCCGGGCACTCCTGGTGCCCCTCGCGTCGGATGCAAACGCCGAGGGCATCGAGCCCGGCCGGGGCGGCGGCGACGCATGCCTTGCCGGCCGGGCAGCCCGCACCGGCGGGGCTCCAACAGATTTCGAGCTGCCCGGAGAACGGTGCCGCCGGCCCAGGCTCGCCGCCCGAGGGCGCACAGCTTCCGGGGCTCGCCACGCTCGCCGCCTCCGTGATCCTGCAAGAGCTGCTCACCGGTCCGAGGGGTTCGAACCCGACGCAGGCGGCGCTCGTGAACGATCCGGTCTGGTCCTTGGCGGCGCCCTCGCACTCGCCGCTGCCTTTCCAGCAACCGATCTTCGGCGGGCTGCAGCTCACTCCTTGCAGCGTGCCGCACTTGCAGGCAGCGCACGACATGGGCTGCTCGGCGCCGAAGTAGACGCGCTCGGCCGGCGCCCCGCCCGGGCAGACCAGGGGCGGGCCCTGTCCGAAGGCGACCGCCTGCGCCCGCAACAGGCCCTCCCAGCCGGCGGGAGCAGCAGAAGCGCAGCCGTAGCCGGTCGCGCACTGCGGATCGGCGCAGTCGGCGAGCGAGTCGCCGTCGTCGTCCTGGCCGTTGAGGCACTTCTCGCCGTCGCCCTGTCCGCCCTGTCCCGGCGACCCGCCCTGACCGGCCGCGCCGGTCGCGGTAGCCGTGGCGGCAGTCCCGCCCGCCCCCTGTCCGGTAGTGAAAGACTCGCCGCAGGCGCCGGCGAGGGCCACGAGAAGCAGGACGGGAGAGCGGCCGGCCCAGCACGCAAGCGTAGCCATCAAGGCCCAATGTACCGGGCGCGACGGCGCCTTGTCGAGCACCGCCACGAGTGCGGCGGCGCCTGCGGCGGCGCACCTTCAACAAACTGTGATGGCGACTGTCTCAAAGTCGTTGACACGCTCCGCGGGGTGCAGCAGCGCTCGCACGCGGAACAGGAACAGGGCGAGTGAACGCTTCGGACCATCGATGCTGCTGACCCGGGAGCTGCCCTTGCCGGCGGATCCCGTCGCGCTGGCTCGACGCCTGGAGGCGGCGGGGCGGCAGCATATGGCGCTCCTGCACTCCGCCGGCCGGGCGAGCGGCTCGGAGCCGCGCGTCTCGTACGTCGCAGCCGATCCGGATCGGTGCAGCCACGCCCTCGATCCGGCCGGGGATGACGACTGGCCGCCGGCCCCTCCGGCGTCGGTGCCGGGTGGCACGCCGCGCTGGATCGGCGTAGTCCCGTACGAGAGCAGGCGAGAGCTCGAGCGTGAGTCGTGGTGCGCACCCGAGCGGCGGGGCCCGCCGCGGTGCGCGCGACCGGAGTGGTGGCGCTATGCGGCCGTGGTACGGATCGAGCACGACACGGGGCGCGTCTCGCTCGTGGGTACGGATCGCGCGGCGCTCTCCCGTCTGGAGGAGGGGCTCGGCGCCTCGCCCGCGCAACCGGGAGCGGTGCGCCTGGACGTGGCGGACGACGAGGCCCCGGACGAGCACCTGCGCCGCGTGGAGCGCGCCCTGGAGCTCATCGCGCGCGGCGATCTGTACCAGGTGAACCTCGCCCGTCGCCTCCGGTTGCATCTCGTGCAGGGCGGCCCCCTCGATCTCTACGCCCGGCTCGCCACCGCCGCACCGAGCCGCTTCGGGGCAGTGCTGCGGCTCGGCGCGGGCGTGGACGTGCTGTCGTGCTCGCCCGAGCTGCTGCTGCGGGCGCTGGCGCGCGGGAACGAGGAAGGGGAGGGGCCCGCGCGCGCGGCCTGGCCGCCGTTCGGCCGGATCCATACCGAGCCGATCAAGGGCACCCGGCCGCGCGGGCGAGACGCCGCCGAGGACGCGCGCCTGCGCGACGAGCTCGACGCGGATCCGAAGGAGCGCGCCGAGCTCAGCATGATCGTGGACGTGGAGCGCAACGACCTCGGCCGCGTCGCCGCGGTGGGCTCGGTGCGCGTCGCGAGCCCCCCCCACGTTGTTACCCACCCTGGCGTGCACCACCGCCAGGCCCACCTCGTGGCCCACTCCCGCCTCGATGCCAGTCGCCGCGAGGTCATCGAGGCGATGGTTCCGAGCGGGAGCGTGACCGGCGCGCCCAAGGTGCGCGCGATGGAGGTCATCCGCGAGCTGGAGGCCCACCGGCGTGGCCTCTATACGGGGGGGCTCGGCTACGTGGCGCACGACGGCAGCCTCGTGCTGGCGATGGCCATCCGTACGCTCGTGCTCTGCGACCGGCAGGGCGAGTACTGGACCGGCGGCGGCATCGTCGCCGATTCCGATCCACGGCGCGAGCTGGAGGAGACCCGGTGGAAGGCCGCCCAGCTCGCGGCGGTGGTGGGATAGGGCGGGCGGCGCCTGCAACCCAAGGGTGGAACCGACAGAGTTGCTCAGAACTGCTTGGGCAATCCAGCCTGCTTGAGCACCGCATTCGCCGTGTGGCGCGACTTGACCTTGCTGTCCACGGGGAAGCGGACAGCCGCGATCGGGCTGTACCAGATCTCGTGGTCCCCCTTGCCCTGCCGCTCGAAGCGGCAGCCCGCTTCCCGCAGCAGGCGTCTGATCTACTAATCTGGGCTCTGTGCGCGCCGCGCGCAAATTCCAGGCCGCCTGCCGAAGCAGGGGCCGAGGATTCAAGGGGTCGAGGGGTCGAGCAAACCCCGGCCCCTTGGCCCCTTGGCCCCTTGGCCCCTTTGGGTTGCGGGCGAAGCCCGGGCTGAGCTCGGGCGCGTAGTCTGCCATCACGCCGCGCTTCGATGGATGGTCTCGAACCGGCGGGTAAGCAGCTCGAACGGGACGGTTTCGGCCGCGCCCTGCCCGTTGGCCTCCAGGAGCTCGGGGATCAGCGCCCGGAGCTTGGCGATGAGCGACTCCATGGTGTCCGCCTCGGTGGCGAGGCCAGGCACATCGTCGCTGGTGGCGACCCACACTGCGGCCTCTTCGTCCCACTCGGCGCGGATGAAGTACGGCTTGGTCTGCATCCCGACGATGGTCTACCCACCACGCGTCGGAGTCAAGGTGCCCGAGGGGCCGACAGGCCCCCCAAACGGTGCGTGAGCCCGCTCCGCTCCCGCAGGCGTATCGGTTTCACCCTTGAGCCGCAGGCGCAGCCCGCGCGTGATGTAGGGCAATGTATGCCGGCAACTTGTCCGGCCTGCGGCTCGGGGAATACCCTCGATGGGGTCATGGGTGTCGAGGAGCAGGTTTTCGCCGAGGTGCGCGGCGCGCTGCGCGAGTTGGTCGCGCAGGGATCGCTCCCGGAGCCCGCCTGCGGCGTGACCTTCAAGGTGGAGCGCCCGAAGCGGCCCGAGCACGGCGATCTCGCGACCAACATCGCCCTGGCCCTCCAGAAGATCGCCGGCCACCCGCCGCGGGATCTGGCCGCGCTCGTGGCCGCCCGCCTTGCCGGCAGCGACATCGTGAAGGAGGCGGCGATCGCGGGGCCAGGATTCATCAACTTGCGCTTGAAGGCAGAGGCATATCGGCGCGTGATCGCGGAGGTTCTCGAGAAAGCCGCTGGCTACGGCCGCGCGCCGGCGGCCACGGGAGGGCGCGTGCTCGTGGAGTTCGTGAGCGCCAACCCGACCGGCCCGCTGCTCATCTCGCACGGCCGCAACGCGGTGCTGGGGGACGCGGTTGCCTCGCTGCTCGAGGCCACCGGGCACCGGGTGGTGCGCGAGTACTACGTCAACGACTTCGGCAACCAGATCCGGCTGCTGGGCGAGTCGGTGCGCGCGGCACACGAGGGCCGGCCGCCGCCGGAAGGAGGCTACGGCGGCGACTACGTGCGCGAGCTCGCCTCCTGGGTCGCGCAGCACGTCCCCGGCGCCTATGCGGGTCCCGAGGCCCTGGCGCGCATCTGCGTGGCGCGCATGCTCGACGGCATCCCGGGCAGCACGGCCGTTCCGGGCATCAGGGCTACCCTGGCGCGGCTTGGTATCGCCATCGATGCCTGGTTCTCCGAGGAGAGCCTGTATCGCTGGGGCCGCGTCGACGCGGTACTCGCCCAGCTCGAACGGCGCGGCGCGCTGGCGGAGCGCGACGGCGCGCTTTTCTTCCGCAGCGAGGACGAGGGCGACGACAAGGACCGGGTGGTGCGCAAGAGCGACGGCGCCCACACCTACTTCGCGAGCGACATCGCCTACCACGCGGACAAGGCCGCCCGGGGCTACGATCGGCTCATCGTGGTGCTCGGCGCCGACCACCACGGCTACGCGCCGCGGGTGCGAGGCAGCATGGCGGCCCTGGGCCTCGATCCGGACCGACTCGAGGTGCTGCTCTTCCAGCTCGTCAGCCTGCTGCGCGACGGCAAGCCCTATCGGATGGGCAAGCGGCTCGGCAACCTCGTCACGATCACGGAGATCCTCGACGAGATCGACGAGGCGGCCAGTCGAGTCGGCGCGGGCGCGGACGCGCTACGCTACTTCTACCTCTGTCGCCGCGCCGACTCGCCCATCGAGATCGACATCGAGCTGGCCAAGCGCAACTCGCTCGACAACCCTGTCTTCTACCTGCAGATGGGCCACGCGCGCCTTTGCTCCATCGCCCGCCGCGCTCGGGACGTGTTCGGGCTGGACATGCCCTTGCCGTCGGCCGCGCTGCTGAGCCGCATCGAGCATCCGGACGAGCTTGCCATCGCCGGGCATCTCGGCCGGTTTCCCGCGGTCGTGGCCGAGGCGGCCGGGGCGCGGGAGCCTCATCGCATGATCTTCTACCTGCGCGAGCTGGCGCAGCAGTTTCACAGCTACTTCACCAGGCTCAAGGTACAGGGCGACGGCGTGCTGCCGCTCGCCTCGCAGATGGCGGACGAGCGCTGGCAGGAGCGCTGGGACCGCGACAAGACGCGCGGACGGCTGCTCTGGATTGCGGCGATCCGCCAGGTGTACGCCGCGGGCTTATGTCTGCTCGGTATCGCGCCCGTCGAGCACATGGGGCCCCTGGCCGAGAAGCTCATCGAGGAGGCAACCGAGGCGGGCAACGGCCCGCCGGATCCGGGCGCCGCGCCAGGCGGCGCGGCCCCAGAGAGACTGGAGGAGACGTGAGAGACAGCGATGACGCCGTTTCCGTCCGCAACCTTGGTGGAATCCAGGAAACCGAGCCGGGCGCCCGTCCGCCGCGGCTTGCCGCCCTGATCATGGCGTCGTTCGGTGGCGCCTGCATCGTGTTCGTGGCGCTCGTGCTGATGCGGGGTGGTACCAACGCCCCGATCAAGCCTGTCGATCCGCTCGGGGACCTCGTGGCGCGAACGCATCCCGCGGGCGTGAGCAGGCAGCCGGTCCGGCTGGGCGTGGCGGACGTTTCCTTCCCCGGTGTGCTCACGGACCGCGGCCAGCCGACGACGGCCATGGCCCTCGTGCGCGATGCCTCGCCCGGAGCCCGTGGCCGGGAGGCGCGGCCGGATGCCACGGGGCCGGCGCCGGATGCGACGGCGCAGGCGCCCGAGAGCGCGGCGGGAGATGAGGCCGCGGAGCGACTGCCGGTCGTGCCCCTTCCGGCTCAGGGGATGTTGTGGCGTCCGGAGACCAAGGTGGCCTCGGGCGACAGGCTGCACCAGATGGCCCGCCGGCTTTCGCGCGAGCAGGGCGAGGAGACGGCCGAGCCCGGGGGCCCGGGCGGCTACCAGCTCCAGGTCGCCTCCTTCCGCGTCGAGCCGCAGGCTCAAGCCTTCGCGGAGGCGCTGCGCCGGCGCGGGCACCGCGCCTACGTGGCCTCCGCCCAGGTCGCGGGGCGGGGCGAATGGCACCGCGTGCGCGTGGGCCCCTTCAAGTACCTGCGCTCGGTGCAGATCTACCGGCAGGAGTTCGAGGCCAAGGAGCGCCTCGTGACGCTGCTCGTCGATCCGCCCAGGGCGCGCGTCCGCATCGGGCTGGCGGACGAGAAGGAGTAGTCGTTCGTGTGGATCTGTGTGGTCGGCAGCGACGGCGGCCGATCCATCCGCGGGGCGCGGCTTACGTCCTCGGGCCGGCCCCTCACGTACGGGAGTACGTTCCGGGGCCGGCCCTCCGGGCGCGCTCGCGCCGCGCGGCGCCTCGGCCGCCGGCTGACTGGGGGCGTGAACGCGTACGAGAAGGAGTAGGCGGCAGAGCTACTGCTTGCGCCGCTCGAGCTGGCGCTTGGCCGCGAGCGCGATGGCGGCAGACACGTTCTTGCTCTTGAGCAGGTTCTTCAGGTCGGCCTCGCGCAGGTGCACGATGAGCGTCTGGGGCACGGTTTGCGGAGTCTTGGGGTTCTCCACCAAGTTCTTCTTGACCATGTAGCTCTTGAGCCACTCCGGCGTTCGCCCGATGACACGCAGCACCTCCGAGTCCACGCCGCGGTTGCGCGAGATGAGCACGGCCTCCGGCTCGGTCATCTTGGGGCTTGTGGCCGCGGCGCCGGCGATGAGCCGGTTGTGCTCGCGGATGAGCATCATGCGCTCCTCGCGCGTCCCCAGGATCGCCATGCGGATCTTCTGGGAGACGTTCATCTGCAGGAGCCGCTTGAAGATCGGCACGCAGCGGTCTTCCAGCCGCTCCTCGCCCTCGTCGTCCTCCACGTAGGCGTCGGCGTCATCCTCGTCCGACTGGATTTGCAAGGCCAGGGCGTGGGTCTCGCGAAACAGCTCGTCCTCGGGCAGTGGCACCGGGGTCGGCTCGGCGATGAGCTCGCCCTGGACGCCGCGGGCGATCTCCTTCCACGCCGCCAGCCCCTTCAACTCGATGCCGTGGCGCACGGCCAGCTCGACCAGGCGGTCGGCCGTAGACATGCGGGTGTTGACGTTCAGGTACAGTAGCTCGATGAGGCGCGGGTGGGCGAGCGCGCGCTCCTCGTTCGTGGCCACGAGCTCGGTTGCCGGCTCGGAGCCGTGCTCGGCCACCCACTCGACCGTATCGAGGGCCACGGCAGGCATGCGCAGCAGGCGCGACAGAACCTCGTCGCGCGCTCCGTGGGCCCGGGCGAGCGCGTCGATCGCCGCCGGCTGCAGCTCCGCTCCGACGGCGCCCTCGAGCAGCGCCGGCGGGAGCTTCGCGATGGTCGCTCGGGCGGTGGTCGCGACCTCGCCGGGGCGGCCCTGCGTCAAGGCGGTGAGCACCGTGACGATGTCGGCGGGCTTGAGGCCGGGCAGCAAGCCGCGGGCCGCCACCAGGCGCCGCTTGTCGTCGGCACCCTCGGCGAGGACGCCTTGGGCCAGGGGCGGGAGCAGGCTCAGGTCAAGTGCGGGGATCACGCAGGCACCTCGTGTTGGGAAGGGGCGCGGGCGGCTTCGGAGCGGTCCGAGCTCATCATGCATTGCTCATCGCCGCGGCTGCGATTATCTTCCTGGAGCCTCCTGCTGGCAACGCGGCCGAGACCGGGCCACGCTGGAGCGGACAAGGGCAGTAGTGGCGACGAGCGCCGGGCCACGCCCGGCTGAAGGGAGAGAGCGACATGGGGATCGGTGATTTCCTCAAGGGTGCCGGGCGCGAGATCTGCATCAGGCGTCCCGACAACCTCAGGCACCTGCTCGTCTACAAGCATCCTGACCCGACCGTGCCGTGGGGATCGCAGCTTACCGTGAACAGCGACGAGGGCGCGGTGTTCTTCAAGGACGGCACGAGTCCCGTCGTGTTCCCGCCCGGCCGCCATACGCTGCACACGCAGAACCTGCCGTTCTTGAGCAACTTCGTCGACCAGTTCACCGGTGGCAACCTGTTCACCACCGATGTGTTCTTCGTGCTGAGCCAGCCCGTGCGCGGGGTGAAGTACGGGTCGGGGGGGATCCCCATCGAGGATCCGGTCACGTTCGTGCCGGCCGAGGCGAGGATCTTCGGCGAGTACGCCCTGCAGGTCGTCGATCCCATTCGCTTCATCGTCGGCTACACGCGGCAGTCCTCCCAGCCGCAGGACAACAACGAGATCGCGCGCTGGATCTCCGACCAGTTCCTGATGGGCATCTCCGAGGTGCTGGCCACCATCTGCAAGGACGAGCAGACGAGCCTGATCCACATCGGCGGCAAGAAGCAGACGTTGGCGCAGCGTTTCATGGCGAGCTGCCCGGCCCTGGACCAGATCGGGGTCAAGATCATCGAGGTAGGCAACTTCAACATCACCTTCAAGCCGGAACACGAGAAGGAGATGCGGGACGCCTGGAACGCCATGCGCCGCGACGTCAAGTTGGCCGAGGCGGACGCCCAGAAGCGGGAGTTCCAGCTCGCCCAAGAGATGAAGTACAAGGCCATGTACGCGAACATGGCGGCACAGACCCCCGGCTACATGATGGCGGCCCAGGCCGACGCGCTGCGCTCCGCCGGCGAGGGCATGGCCAAGGGCGGCGAGGGCGGCGCCGGCGTGGCCAATCTCGGCGCCCAGATGGCGGTCGGCGTGGGCATGGCGGGCATGTTCCAGCAGGGCTTCGTCCAGCCGCCGCCGCAGTACCAGCGAGCGGTTGCGCCGCCGGGCGGCTCGGTCACCTGCTCCAAGTGCGGCACGCCCGCTGCGGGCGGCGGCAAGTTCTGCCCCAACTGCGGCGGGCCGCTCGCGCCGCCGGTCCAGGGAGGCTTCTGCGCGAACTGCGGCTCTCAGGTGGTCGGCAAGTTCTGCCAGAACTGCGGCACGCCGTTCACCGGCGGCGGCCCGGCCGCGCCTGGCGCGCCGGGCATGCCGGGCGCGCCCATGCCGGGCGCGCCGATGATGGGCGGAGCACCCCCCGGGGGCCAGTACGCCGCGCCGCCGCCAGCCCAGGGCTACCCGCCGGCTCCGGCCGGCTATCCGCCTGCGGGCGGCGGGCCGCCGGGCTATCCACCAGCCGGCGGAGCGCCGCCTGGCTATCCAGCCGCGGGCGGTGCGCCCGCGGGCTACCCGCCGGCCGGGTATCCGCCGGCCGGCGGCGGGCAGCGGGGCCCGGGCCAGGGCGGATGACGGCTTGGCTGGCCGGTGCCGACGGGGCGCGCCTCGGGACGCGCTCGTGAGCGTCGTGCCAGCGGGCGGAGCTGCCAGTGCCGGAAAAGAAGGGGCCGCCGGGATCGGACAAGCCGGAAGGCGGGGCTCCGGGCCCTGACCAGAAGTCCGCGGGTCCGGGGCGCGCCGCGGCCGAGGCCGGCGTACGGCGCTGGCGCCGGGCCGCCGCGGGGGCGCGCACCGGCTCGGCCGAGAAGGGCAAGCCACCGGCGGCCGCTGCGGCGCCTTCACAGGACAAGACCGTCCCGCTGGAGGAGACCCTGCCCTCGCCCGGTGCGGCGCAGCCTCCTGCGGCCGCCGACGCTGGCGCGCGCGTCCCGCGCCCGTCACCGCGACCGCGCGCGCCCGGCGCCGCCGGCCCTGGCTCGGTCCGGCCGGGGCCCGCCCCGTCGTCCGCGGCGAGCCCGGCGCCTCCGACCGGGCCGGAGCAGGGCGAAGCCCCGACGCAGCGCCGGGAGGGGCGGCCCGCTGCCGCGGGCAAGGCTACGGGCCCCCGGCGCTCGGCACGTGGCACGGAGATCATGGAGCTGCGCCAGGATGCCTCGCCGGGCCGGGGAGGGGACGACGAAGCAACCGCGGTGGTGTCCCGGCGCGAGGTTGCGGGCGGCAAGCGCCGGCAGGAGCGCGCGGTCGGCACGGACGATCCGCCCTCGAGCCGCCGTGCCAAGCGCTGTCCCGCCTGTGGCTCGCTCTACTCCGGGGCCGTGGCTTTCTGCCCCTTCGACGGCGAGCCGGTGGTGCTGGAGCCCGATTGGAATCCGTCGAGCGACGGGCTCATCGGCCGCATCATCGCCGACCGCTACGAAGTGAGGACAGTGCTGGCGGAGGGGGGCATGGGGACCGCGTACAAGGTCCGCCACAAGGCGCTCGGCAGCCACTTCGCGATGAAGGTGCTGCGCCGGGACCTCGCGCGCGAGCCCGACGTGGCGCGCCGGCTCGTGGACGAGGCGCGGGCAACGGCCGCCATCGGCCATCCCAACATCGTGGCCGTCACCGACTTCGGCGAGATCGGCGCGAAGGATCTGCCCGACCTGGGCGCGCTGCGCCTGCCCTACTTCGTGATGGAGCTGCTCACCGGGAAATCGCTGGCGGACGTGATCGCCGAGCACGGAGCCCTGACGCCGAAGCGGGCCGCCGACATCGTGCGCCAGGTCGCGGCGGCGCTGGCGGCGGCGCACGAGGCCGGCATCGTCCACCGCGATCTCAAGCCCGACAACGTGCAACTCTCGCGTTCCGAGGTGGGCGACGAGATCGCCAAGGTGCTCGACTTCGGCGTGGCCAAGACCATGGGCGCGAGTAAGAAGACGCGGGCGGGAACGGTATTCGGCACGCCCCACTACATGAGCCCCGAGCAGGCGCAGGGGCTCAAGGTCGACCACCGCACGGACATCTACTCGCTGGGTGTGATCCTGTACGAGTGCCTGACCGGCCGGGTGCCCTTCGAGGCCGACACGTACATGGGCGTGATGACCAAGCACCTCTTCGCGCGGCCGGAACCGATCGCGGACATCGTCGCAGCGGCCCGTGGCATCGGGCTGCTGGAGCCGGTGGCGCTGCGCTGTCTGGAGAAGGACCCCGGGGACCGCTTCCAATCGATGGAGCAGCTCGCCGCGGCCATCGACAAGGCGCTGGCAGAGGGCGCCGACACCGCGGAGGAGGGCGCCATCCAGCGTGCGCCCAAGCTGCGGCTGCGGGCCCCGGGGCTCACGGAGGGATACATCAGCCGGCGGCTGCCGGTGATCGTCCTCGAGAGGCGCTGGCCTTTGTGGATCGTAGGCGCCGTGGGTCTGCTCGTCGCGGCCATCTTCGTCGCGGCCGGCGTGCGCCAGTTTGGTCGCGGGGAGGCTCGCGCACCGCGTGGCGATCTCGGCCCGCGCGCCCTGCCCGCCAGCCCTAGCACGGGGCACGTGACGCCGGGCGCCGCGCCTTCCGCGGCGATCGCGAGCGCTGGCGCGGGCGCGTCGGCCGCTGCCGCGATAGAACCGCCGAGCGCCTCGGCCGGCAGCGCCGCGCCGCCCGACACGGCGCTTCCTGCCGGCCGGGGCGCGCGCACTGCCGCGCCGGCCGGAGGTCCGCCGCCCGGCGCGCGCCCCCGCAAGCCCAAGCCCCGGGGCGGAGACATCGTGAATCCGTGGGGGGACTAGTTCTGAGTCTGCTACGTTGACCGAAAACGTGGTGCCGGCCGCGGTGATCGAGCATGCTATGACGCAACGGTGAGCGAGGCACTGGGCAGCGAGGCCCGGCGCCGGAGCAACGTCCTGTGGCTGAGCAGTTCCTCCTTGCAGTCGAGCCGGACGCCAAGGCGGCGCGCCGGCTGGGCGTGGCGGCGCAGAGCGCCGGGTTCAAATTGACGGTCGTGGCCGACACTGCGGCGGCTCTGGCCGAGCTCGGTCGCTCCCTGCCGGTCGCGATCCTCGTCGCCGTGGATCGCGGCGGTTTCGATGGTTATGCCCTGGTGCAGCGCCTGCGTGACGACGCCCGCTTCGTCGGGCTGCCGGCCTTGTTGCTCTGCGGCCCCGAGGCGAAGGGCGATCGCACGCGCGCTGCGGAGCTGGGTGTCGACGAGTGGCTGATGCGGCCGGTCGTGGCCGGCGAGCTCGCGGCACGGGTGCGCGCGGCGCTGGCGGGGCGCGCGCGCCGGCGCCTATGCGATGCGGGCACCACGGCGCAGAAGGTGGAAGGCAGCCTGCAAGTCCTTGGCGTGGCCGAGTTGCTCGGCGCGCTCGACGAGGCCGGACGCTCCGGCGTGCTGCGCCTTCTGCGCGGCGGCGGCGAGGCAGAGGTGGCCTTCGCGGGGGGGCAGGCCATCGACGCCCGGCTCGGGCGGTTGCGCGGCGAGGAAGCGGTCTACCGGGCAATGGTGTGGTGCGACGGTCGGTTCACCTTCGAGCCAGGAGAGGCAAAGGCGACGCGGACGATCGGCATCGCGACCGATGAGCTGCTGGACAAGGGATTGGGGCACAAGGCGGAGTGGGACCGCATCGTCGGCGCGCTGCCGCCGCTCGGCACCGTGCTGGAAGTCGACGGCGCAGAGTTGCTCGCCCGCATCAACGAGATCCCCGAGGAGCTGAACGACATCCTGCACCTGTTCGACGGGACGAGGGAGATCGGACAGGTCATCGACGAGTCACCATTCGACGACCTGTCCACGCTGGAGACCACGGCCGAGCTCTGCGCCGAGGGGCTGCTGCACGTGGTGGCCACGGGCAGCGGTCCGTCCGGGCTCTTCGGTGAGCAGGGCGCGCGGGCGGCCAAGGACTCCGAGCTCCCTGCGCCGGCGGGCTCGGAGGCGCCTGCGCCGCCGCCATCAGGCCCGCCACCGGCCCCGGCGCCGCCGGCCGCGGCCGAGCCGCCCGCCGTCGAGCCGGTGCGGCCCTCGGATCGCCCGGCGCGGCCCTCGGATCGCCCGGCGCGGCCTTCGGAGCAGCCTCCCGCCCCGCCTTCCGTCCAACGCCGGGGGGCGGAGGGCCGCTCCGACCGGCGCCGCGCCCGCGCCGAGCGCCGCGCGGCACGCGCACAGGAGCTGAGGGACGCCCGGACGCGTCCGGCCGAGCCCCAGCCTCCGGCGGAGCCGGTGCGTATCGCCGAGGAGCCCCTGCGCGGCCTGCTCTACGACGATGACGTGGCCTCGGGACCGGCCCCGTGGCAGGGCTGGCCCGCGCCCGCGCCCGCGCCAGGTCCGGGCGCGGCGCCGGAGCGTGAGTCGCCCACGACACTGCGAGGCGGCGGGGGCGCGCCGCAGACCGCAGCGCAGCGCGCGGCTGCCGGGCCCGCGGCCGCCGCAGCCGAGGCACAGGCGCCTGCAGGGGCCGAGCCCGCGGGGCCACCGGAGCCGGCGCCCCCACCGGAGCCGGCTCCCGCGAAGCCGGCTGCACCGGTGGACGTGGCAGCCGAGACGGCGCGGCCTGACGAGCTGGCACCGCCGCCCGCGGCCGCGGCGCTGCCGGCCGAGCCGCCGGGGCCCGGTGCGCCGCCCGAGTCCGGCCCCGAGGCCGAGCAACCATCGGGGCCGCCGACCCGGCGGAGCCTGGACGCGCCCAGCTCTGGCGAGGAGGCGGGCGCCGGCCCCGAGCCCGCGGCGCCGGACGAGGGCCCGAGCTCCGAGGATCCGCTCTCGGCCAGCGGGGTAAGCACGGCGTTCTTCGCGAGCACCCCGCCTCCGCCGCCCGACGAGCCTGCGCTGGAGGAGAGCGGGGAGCACCCCGTCTTCCTCACGGCCGAGCAACTGGCCCGCAAGGCCCGCTTGCTGCGCATCGTCGGCAGCATCATCGGCCTGCTCATCGCCGTCATGGCGGTCGTCATGCTGCGCGGTCGCCAGGCCGAGCGGCGGCGCGAGGCCCGGAACGTGCCGACGGCCACGGCCACGGCACGCCCCGCGGCTTCGGCGAGCGCCCGGGCGACCGGGGGCCTGCGGCTCGGCGCGCCGGTTGCCGTCTCCGCGAGCGCGGCCCCCAGCGCCAGCGCGGCGGTCGCCGCCGATGCCGGTGCCGCCGCCGATGCCGCGGTCGCCGACGCCGCCGCCGATGCCGCGGTCGCCGGCGCCGCGGCGGGCCCAGAGGAAACCCTGCCCGACGTGCCGAACCCTCTGGCAGTGGCCCAGAACCTCTACATGACGGCGAAGTGGGCCGAGCTCGTGCCCATGGCCAAGGCGGCGATCAAGAAGAACCCCAAGGGGGGTGAAGCCTACTACTACCTGGGCGAGGCCCTGGAGAAGCTCGGCCGCAAGGACGAGGCCAAGGCCATCTACGACCAGTGTGCACGCGAGGCCAAAGTCGACGTCGGCATCTGCGTCGCCAAGGGCGGGAAGAAGTAGCATATGCGTCCACGCATTGCGGCGCTGGTGCTGGCGCCGATCATGGGCTGGACGGCAAGCGCGCGGGCCGATATCGCGCCGCCTGACGACCGCGCGGGCAGCACCTACTGTCGGCCCAACCAGGATGAGGGCGAGGCCTGCACGACGAAGGACGGGGATGATGGCACGTGCGGGGAGGAGGTCGTCCCGTGTCCCGACCCGCTGACGCCGGGCCCGGACGAGTGCCGCCTGTGCGAGGCGGGCTGCAGCGTGGCGGCGGTCGGCGCCTCGTCGGGAGCGCCCGGCGGGGTTGCGGCGGCGGGGGTCGTACTGCTGCTGGCGCTGAGCCGGCGGCGCCGCCGCTCGCGCGGGCGGGCCTGACGGCGCGCGAGGCCGCCAAGGCCGTGCTTTTTTCTGGCTGGCGCGGTTGCCGTGAGAGAAACGGCTGCCATACTTATTGTGTAGCTTTCGCGGAACACGCGCCACATGAAAAAGGATTGCTTCTTCTGGGGGCTCGCCGGCCTGAGCGCGCTCGGCACGGCGCTCGGCACCTATCGAATTGCCAGCGGACAGGTGGGACTTCCTGCGGCGCAGGAGCCGCGCCTCGCGGTCCCGGCCGCGCCCGAGGCCGCCGAAGATGGCGCGCCGAGCGGCGCTGGCGGGCAGACGCCGCGGCCGCGGGACGGCGGCGCACGGTCGCGCGGCGCGCCGGCCTCCCGCACACTTGTGCCGGCCCCGCGCGCACGGGTGGTGCCGCCGGCCGAGCCGGCGGCCGAGCCTGGCGCCGCGGCGCCGGCGAGCGGGGGCGAGGCGGCGGCGGGGCTCGCCGGGCCCGGACGAATGCCGCTCGTAGAAATGGATTGGGACCAATACCGCGCCTGGGCAAAGTACGGCGACGCCCTGGGCCGGGAGGACTACAAGAGCGCGGCCGAGATGATTCCACGGCTCGAGGAAGTATTCAGCCGGGAGATGATGGGCCATTTGATCGACGCGCTGGCGCAGGACTACGAGCAGTACTTGAGCGCCGTAGTGGAGGCGGGGTGTGACGGCCACGATCCCGAATCAGTGTGGCGCAAGACGATGTTCATGTCGCTCGTGCTCGCGCGTTTCGAGCGGCAGTCGATCGCGCTGGAGCAGCAGGCGGCACAGGCGCGATTGGTGTGCGGCTACGACAAGTAGATTGTCACGGTGCGACCCAGAACACCGTGAAGGCGTCGCCGCCCTCCTCCTGCTGCGCGGGCCGAGCGCGGGCGACGACCGGAGAGCAGGCCAGGTGCTCCCGCACTGCCTGCTTGAGCGCGCCGGTGCCGTGGCCGTGAAGCACGAAGCCGGCGGGCTCGCCCGCGCGCAGGCAGCGGTCCACGAAGGAGTCGAGCTCGCCGAGCGCCTCGTCCACGCGCCTGCCGCGCAGATCGACGGTGTTGGCGCTGGTGCGAAGGCAGAAGTCGTCCCCATCCGAGGCGCAAGCTGCCACGGCGGCGGCTGATGTGCCGCGGTCCGGCTGCCGTCCGGATCGCGCCGCCGGCTCGTCCGCGCGTCTCGCCTCCCTCAGGTCGGCCACCGGCACGCGCAGGGTGAACGCGCCGGCGCGCACGCGCACCTGCCCGCCCTCCGGCGGCTCGATCACCTCGGCCACGGCGCCGAGCCGCGCCACGAACACGCGGGCGCCTGGGCCCATGCCGGCTGCCGCCGCGGGCGGCCCGGCGCCGGGGCCGTCCGGGTCGCGCAGCGCCTGCAGGAGCGGGCTGCCCAGGGCGACCGCGCGCGCAGCCTCGTCTACGACGCGCGCGGCGTCGCGCAGACCGGCGCCGCTCGGCCCACTTGCGCCGGCTGCCAGCTCGGCCTGCAGCGCGCGCAGCCGCGCCCGCGCCTCGCGCACGGCCGCCGTGAGCTCGGCGGCCTCGGCGGCGAGCTTCTGCCGCTCCTTTTGCCGCACGGTGCGCCGCTCCTCCTCCAGCTCCTGGCGCAGCGTCGCCGCACTGGTGAGCTCGCGCTCCGTGGCGGCGCGGGCCTCTCGCAGCGCGAGCCGCTCGCGCTCCAGCTCGGCCAGGAGCCGCTCGCGCTCGACCGTGGCGCGCGGCAGCAGCGCCCGGGCCTGCTCCAGGAGCGGCGGCGGCAGGCCGTAGCGAGCGGCCACGCAAAGGGCGCTCGACGCTCCGGGGATCCCGGGCGTAAGCTTGAAGGTTGGCGTAAGGCGTTCCCAGTCAAAGCCCACCGACGCATTGGTGAAGCGCGCGTCGTGGGCGGCGAGCTGCTTCAAGCGCTCGTAGTGGGTGGCCGCGACGACGGCGGCGCCGCGCTCGACCAGGGCCTGGAGCACGGCCGCCGCCAGCGCGGAGCCCTCCTCCGGATCGGTGCCGCCGGCCAGCTCGTCGAGCAGCACGAGCGTGTGCGCGTCGGCGCGCGCGAGGATGACGGCGATGTTGCTGATCTGCGCGCTGAACGTGGACAGCGAGCGCTCGATCGACTGTGCGTCGCCCACGTCCGTCAGCACGGGAGCGAACCAGCCCAGGCGCGAGCCCGGCGCGGCCGGCACGGGGATGCCCGCGCGCGCCATCCAGACGCACAGGCCGAGGCACTTGAGGGCCACCGTCTTGCCGCCGGCATTGGGCCCGGAGAGCACCAGCGCCGTGCCCGAGCGCAGCACGAGATCGCCGGGCACGACGAGCGCGCCGCGAGCGACGAGCAGCGGGTGGCGCGCCGCCCGCAGCTCGATCTCTGCGTGGGGCTCGGGCACGAGGGCGATGGCGCGAGAGCGCTCGGCCCAGCTCGACAGGGCGCCGAGCTCGTCCGCGGCGATGCACGCCTCGTAGGCCACGGCGACGGCGGCGATTTGCGCGCTCGCCTCCGCGCCGAGCACGGCGAGCACGCGTGCCTCCTCACGCTCGACCTCGCACTCGGCCATCCTCAGGTCGTTGCCGAGCTCGGTGAGCGACTCGGGCTCGATGTAGATGGTGGCACCGGAGGCGCTGGCGCCAAGGACGATGCCGGCGACGCGCCGGTGGGCGTCGGCGCGCACCGCCAGGCCGTAGCGGCCGTCGCGCTCGACGCACTGCGGCTCGCGCAGCACGTCCGTGTGTCGCGCCGCCAGCCGGGCGATCTCGGCCACCATGGTGCGGCGCCCAACGCGCACGCGCTGCCGGGCTTGGCGCAGCTCCTCCGAGGCGGCGTCCGCGATCCCCCCATCGTCGTCTATGGCGCGCTCCAGCTCGGCCAGCAGGGAGTCGAGCGAAGGGTCGGAAGCCAGGGCCCGCGCCAGCGTCGGCTGCGCGGCTTGCCGCGCCTCGGCATAGGGGCGCAGCTCGCGCGCCGCCGCCAGCACGCGCCCCAGGTCGCGCAGCTCGATTCCCGAGACCCCGGCCTGGCGCGCAAGCCGGCCGAGGACATCCTCCAGCGGCGGCACGGCCGGCGCCGGCACAGGCTGGCCGTCCGCCAGCGCGCCGAGCGCTTCGGCCGTGAGAAGCATCTGCTCGCGCGCGCGTTCCGGCGTGGCGGCCGGCCGCCGGGAGCGCAGCCGGGCCGCGGCCTGCTCGCCGCGGCAGTGGCCGGCCACGGCGGCGAGCAGCGACGGCCACTCGAGGTCAGCGGCGGCCTTGCGCTCGTGCTCGGGGACATCGGCCTCGCGCTTGCCGTCATGAGCTACGGGCGACGAGGTAGCAGCTTTCGGCCGTCGCCTGAAGGCCTTCCGGTGTTGCGGTCCCGGCAACGGACGTGGCACGATGGCGATGGAATCCCGCATGGATCCTCCAGCGACAAGGGAAGGCGCATGACGCCGGAGGAGCTGCAAGAGCGGATCCGGCTCGGCGAGGACAGCCGCACGGAGCTCAAGGACGAGCGGGCTCAGCCCGACGACCTCGCGGCCACCGTCGTGTCCTTCGCCAACGCGGCCGGGGGCGAGCTAGTGCTCGGCGTCGCGAACGACCGCGCTGTCCCCGGGGTGTCCGACCTGGATGGAGCGACGCTGCGCATCGATTTCGTCTTCGATGATCGCGTGGAGATAGCCAGCCCCTGTCGTTCGCCAGAACACCGTCCGGCGGATCCGGGGGCACGATCGGATGGTTCGAGGCGTCGACGTCCTCGGTCGGCCAGGTCCTGCACAGGGGTCCCAAGGCGGTTTCGCCCTCGGTTCGCAAGCGGCGGGCGGACTTCGGGGCGCGCGCTCGTCAGCCCCGACGCGGATCGACGATCAGGACGGTCTACGCCGCGTCCCGCCAGTCGTAGCGATGATGCAGCCCGCCGAGCCGCGGCAGCGCTATGACCTTCGCGCGCACCGACGGCTTGCCTTGGACGGTCCGGTGCATCGGCGTCTGCTTGCCGAGCCCGCAGTGCGTGCGATCGTTGTGATGGTAGGCGACGTGCTCGCGCAGCAGCCGGCGTAGGTGCGCTTCGTTGGCCACGACCACGTGGTCGAGTAGCTCTTGGCGGCAGCAGCCCACCCACCGCTCGGCCGTACCGTTCTGCCAGGACGAGCGGTACGCCGTGCGCGCCGGTTTGATGCCCATCGCCCTGATCGCGGCGACGACTTCGGTGGCGAAGATCGAGTCGCGGTCGAGGATGAGGTACTTCGGCGCGGTGTCGTACGGGAACGCCTCGCGGAGCTGCTGCACGACCAAGGTTGCGGTCGGGTGCTCGGTCACGTTGAAGTGCATGACCTGCCGTCGGCCGTGCCGGATGACGAAGAAGGCGTAGAGCAGCCTGAAGGTCGCCGTGAACACGACGAGTAGATCCATCGCGGCGATCGCCTCGCGATGGTTCCGAAGGAACGTGAGCCAGCTCTGCCTCGCTTCTGGCCGTCGGTGCAGCCCTCGTAGGTAGCGCGAGACGGTGCGCTGGGAGACGTCGATGCCGAGCATCAAGAGCTCTCCGTGGATCCTGGGCGCGCCCCAGCCGTTCTCGGAGGTCATGCGGCGGATGAGGTTGCGGACTTCGACATCGACGGGCGAACGCCCACGTCGGGCGCCACGGCGCGAGATGCAGTTCCAGTACAGCCGGAAGCCGGCCCGGTGCCATCGGACGACGGTGTCCGGCTTCACGATGACCGGCACGTCGGCCCACCTCGCCCAGAGTCGGCGGAGCAGAAGCCAGAACGCCCGGTCGGTGGCGCGGATCCGCGGCCTCTTGCCCCTCGCCATGAACGCAGCGAGTTGCTGGCGCAGCGCCAGGTTCTCCAGGACGAGCTGATGGCGCGAGCGGAAGGCCGAAACGACGGTCCGGATGACGGTCCAGACGATACGAAGCATGGGCGCTGGAGGCTGCTCGGGACCGACCGAAAGGTCAACGATCACCGCCAGGACGGAGTTGTGGCGATGGACAGGCCGAGCGCTATCTCCGCCCGCCCAGGGCCCGGCACTCCCAGACGGCTCCCTGCTCGGCGTGGCGCACGCAGTCGCTGTAGACGTCCACGGCCTGCTTCCACTTGCCCAGATCCTGCAGGGCCGAGCCGAGGCACAGATAGCCGAAGGCGTGCCGTGGATCGGCCTCGATGAGATCGCGCGCGAGAGCGCTGGCGAGCTTGAAGCGGCCCTCGGAGAGCAGGCGTACGGTCTCGGTGCGAAGCTGGCCGACGCTCTCCTGGTTGACTCTCACCACCGGGCCGGCAGGCGAGGACGGCTCCGCGGGCGGCGCCGCCTCGGTCGGCTCACAGCTCGCCGCCTCGCCGCGTCCGTCGGACGACTGCATCTCGGTCCCGCCGGCAAGAGCCGCTTCGGCGACCGGCCCCACCATCGGCTCGGCCGCCGGCAGGCTGGCGGCCGCCGGCCGTACCGGCTCCGACGAGTCCGGGCTGAGCGCGATCGCGCCCATGCCGAGCAGGGTTCCGAGCATGGCCGCCGCGCCCACGCTCCGCCGCACGCCGGTAGCGCGGCCGGCGGACGGCCGGGTGGCGCGGGCCCCGCTCTCGCACGCATCGAACGCCACCGGCCTGAGCGTGTCGCGGGTGGGGGGCACGGCGCCCAGATCGAGCGCCGCGAACGCCTCCCGTTGCCCGAGGCTCGACACCACCTGTGGCAGCTCGGCGAGCCGCGCCGCGACCGGCGTGCGCCTGCTCGCGCACCACTCGAGCTGCCCGGTGCGGTCGTACTTCGTCAGGACGGGCTCCGGCCCGGCCTCGGCCACGAGCAGGCCGGCGCCCAAGTCGATGGCGCCCTCGAAGATGCCGGCCACGTACACGTTGCCCTGCTCGTCCAGCGTCACCGTCGCCTTGAACATTGCCGCCTCCGGCGCGCGTTGCGGCGCGCCTGCACGTTGTACGACGGCGCTATGCCGGGGGCCTACAAAGTGGGTGGATGTAGGACAACGGGCCCGCGCTATTGAAGTGCTTCAAGAAAAGAAGACGATCGTGAACAGGACGAACAGCGGGATCAGCACCAGTCCGGACCAGACCATGTACCCGAAGAAGCTCGGCACCTTGACCTTCTGGTGCTCGCAGATCACCTTCACCATGAAGTTGGGCCCGTTGCCGATGTAGGTGTTTGCCCCCATGAAGACTGCTCCCAGGGAGATGGCTTTCAGGATCTCGGCCGGCACGCCCGCGACTTCGGCCGGGAGGCCCTCGGCCACAGTCAGCCCGCGCGCGAGCGAGAGGTAGGTGAGGTAGGTGGGGGTGTTGTCGAGGAAGGACGACAGGCCGCCCGCCACCCAGAAGAAGTGCCAGGGGAGCCTCACTCCGACCTCGCTGCCACGGGCCTCGAGGATGAGCAGGGCCGGCACCATGGTCACGAAGATGCCGGCGAAGAGCACCGCCACCTCGCCGATCGGCGCGAAGTTGAAGTCGTTCTTCTCGTGGATCTCCTTGGGCGTGAGGACGAGGGAGAGCAGGCCGAGCGCGACCATGGCGATCTCCCGCCACGGGCTGCCCAGGAAGATCACGCTCGCCAGAACGCCGCCGATGAGCACGAGGTTGAGCGCGCCGTGCAGGCGAATGGGCTCGTAGTGTCTCAGATCCTCGGCCAGGGCCCGCGGCCGCTCCTTGCGGTAGTGGTGGCGGTCGAGGAAGTAGAATGCGCCGAGGACGGCGGCCATCATGAACAGCCATTGCGGCAGCAGGCGCAGCGTCCAGAAGAAGGGAACTCCTCGCAGGAAGCCCATGAACAGCGGCGGATCGCCGATAGGCAGGAGACAGCCGCCGATGTTGCACACGACGAAGATGAAGAAGACGGGGATGTGGGCAACGTGCGCCCGCTCGTCGTTGGTGCGCAGCAGGGGCCGGATGAGGAGCATGGCCGCGCCCGTGGTGCCGAAGACGTTGGCAATGACGCCGCCCACCGCCAGGAACAGGGTGTTGTTGCGCGGCGTGGCAAGGATGTCGCCGCTCAGGTGGATGCCGCCGGCCACCACGAAGAGGGAGCCCAGCAGCACGATGAACGAGACGTACTCGCCGACCTCGTGCCACAGCGGGCGCAGATCGCCGCAGTGCAGGAGCAGGACCGGCACGGGCAACGAGAGCAGCACCGCGACGATGGCCTTGTTGCGGTTCCTGTCCCAGAAGCGCCCCCACGCGAGCGGCAGGACGGCGATGGCGAGCAGCAGCAGGACGAAGAAGCCGACCGACCAGATCGGCAGCTTGTGTCCGAGGTCGTTCATCGCGGCGGGCGTGCTCACGGCACCGAGTTGGGCGCTGCGATCTTCCCGGCGATCGCGCTGGCGGCCACGACCAGCGGGCTCGCGAGGTAGATCTGGCCCGGCCCGGAGCGGCCCGGGAAGTTGCGGTTGATGGCCGAGACGGTGACCTGGTCGGGGCGGGTCGAGGAGCCGGGCCCGGCCTTGATGCAGGCCCCGCACGAGGGCTCGACGAGCTTCGCGCCCGCGCGCCGGAACAGCTCGATGTACCCCTTGGACTCGGCGTAGCGGCGGATCTGCTGGGAGCCGAACTGGATGTAGAGCTCTACGCCGGGCGCTACCGTTCGACTCTGGCGCACGGCGCGCCCCAGCACGGTGGCGTACATGTCCATGTCGGCCTTCTTGCCGCCGGTGCAGGAGCCGCCGTAGGCGATGTCGATTCTCACCTCGCCGCCGCGGCTCTGCTCGAGAAGGCTCAGGGGGATGCCGTTGCGCGGATCGCCCGGCGTGGCGACCATGGGCTCCAGGGCGCCCAAGTCGATCTCGACCTCGTGCGCGTAGCGCGCGCCGGGATCGGCCTTCACGATACGCGCGCGCACCGCCGCGGGATCCAGGCCGCGCTCGGCGGCGAGGTAGCCGGCGACCACCTCATCGGCCTCGACGATGCCCGTGAAGCCGCCCGCCTCGACGGCCATGTTGGTCAGCGTGGCCCGCTCGTCGAGGCTCAGGGCGGCCACGGCCGGGCCGGAGAACTCGATCACCTTGCCGATGCCCTGGCCGCTCTTCCAGTAGGGAAGGGCCAGGAGGTAGAGCATGACGTCCTTGGCGGCGACGTCGGCGCCGAGCCTTCCCTTGAGGAGGACGCGTACGGACTCCGGCACGGCCAGACGTACGTCCCGGGTGAGCCAGGCGTTGGCCATGTCCGTCGAGCCGACGCCGAAGGCCAGGCAACCGATGGCGCCGGCCATGCAGGTGTGCGAGTCCGTGCCGACGACCACCTGGCCGGGCAGGGCGAGCTCTTCGATCACCTTGTTGTGGCAGATGGCCTCCGACCCGGCCGGCCGGCCGTCGCGCTCGACCTCGCCGAAGAGCTTGATGCCCTGGCTCCGGGCGAACTCGCGCTGCACGGCCTCGAGCTTGGCGGCCTGCTCGCGCAGGCCGAGCCGCACGTGCTCCTCGGACATCACCTGGTCGAGGAAGGTCAGGTGGTCGCGGAAGCAGAAGACCGACTCGGGCTCGCTCACCCGCGCCGCGGGGCCGAGCGCCTCCGTGAACAGCGCCTCCGCCATGGCCGTGACGTACTCGTGCGAGAAGCGCAGGTCCGTGCGCACGAAGGCGGAGTCGCCGGGTCCCACCGCGGCGACGCCGACGCGATCCGCCTTGGCGTCGACGATCACGTGACGGGCGGCGATCTTCTCGGCCAGGGTCATGGCCCGGGGCGCCGTCTCGATGGGCGGAGGCGCGACCTCGCCCGCCAGCCGCGCGCGGTTGTAGGCGAACAGCCCGCCGTACTCGACCACGTCGGCGCTGATCCGGTCGAGCCCGCGCGTGAGCTCGGCGATGGGGATCTCGGCCCCGCGCCGCGCCCGCTCCAGGATGCCGAAGTCGGTCGTCGTCACCAGGCCGATGTTGTGGCAGTTCTGCCCGTAGATCTTCTCGATGCTGCGGGCGACCACGAGCTGGACGCCCGCCTCGCGCTCGGCGTAGGGGGCGGTCTCGCGCGAGCTGCCGCAGCCCTTGGAGCGTCCGCTGGCGATCGCGCCGAAGCCGCCGCGCCTGACGGCGCCGGCGCCGATCAGGCCGCCGCGCAGCCCGACCAAGCAGTAGCGGGCGAGGGTCTGGTCATAGTAGTAGCAAACCCAGCCGGGCGTGAGCTCGTCGGTCGAGATGTTGTCGATGAGATCGTCGGCGTCCGGAATGCGATCGAGGTCCTCGCCGGCAAGCTGACGCGCCAGCGCGGCGGGATCGCGCGTGAGCCACAGCACGCGGCCGCTCACGCGTACGAACTTCCTTCGCGGTACGGTCATGGCGCCTCTCTGGCAGGTGGCTCGCTCTGCCCTCGCGGTGCTCGTCCCGCGGGCCCGCCCGGCTCGTGCCAGCCAAGGACCAGCGGTAGCCCAACGCGGCGCCGCCGGAAAGCCCGGCGAGGCCGGGCCGCGGATCGGGCCGCTCGCCGCGCCGAGGAAGCTGGAGTAGTGTCCCGGCGAGGCTGTCGGGAGAAGCTCCGCTGGGCGGGTGAGGCATGTACGACTGGAACACGGCCCAGGCTCCCCAATGGCGCGGCGCGCACCGCGCGAAGCTGGTCGACGAGACGCTGCGCGACGGCCTGCAGAGCCCCAGCGTCACGGACCCGCCGCTCGGGGACAAGATCGATCTGCTCCTGCACATGGAGCACATCGGCGTTGACGTGGTCAGCGTGGGTCTGCCGGCAGCGGGCCCGCGGGCCACGGACGACTCGGCGGCGCTGGCGCGGTACATCGGCGACCACAAGCTCAGGCTGGTGCCCACGGCTGCGGCACGCACCGTCGTCGGGGACGTGGAGCGCGTGGTCGAGGTCTCGCAGCGCGCCGGGCTGCCGGTCGAGGTCTACGCCTTCGTCGGGAGCTCCCCCATCCGCCACTATGCCGAGGACTGGGACATCGACTGGGTGCGCCGGTGCATCGAGGGCTCGCTCGCCGTGGCGCGCCGCGCGCAGATCCCGTTCTGCCTCGTGACGGAGGACACGACGCGGGCGCGGCCCGACGTGCTCGATCGGCTGCTGCGGCCCGCGCTCGAGGGCGGGGCGGCGCGGCTGTGCCTGTGCGACACCGTCGGCCACGCCACTCCCGACGGCGCGGCCCGGCTCATCCGCTTCGTCCGGGATCTGCTCACCGCCACCGGCCGGCACGACGACACGGGCCTGGATTGGCACGCCCACAACGACCGAGGTCTCGCCCTGCAGACGGCCCTCTGGGCCAGCGAGTTCGGAGTGGACCGGGTCCACGGCTGTGCGCTGGGCATAGGCGAGCGCGTGGGCAACGCGCCGCTCGAGCTCCTGGCGCTCAACCTCGGCCTGCTCGGGGCTCGCCGCAAGGTCGAGCCCGGCGATCTCGTGGCCTACTGCGAGCGCGCGGCGCGGGCCCTGGGCATCGATCTGCCGCTGGCTCATCCCTTCGCGCCATACTGGAGGGCGGCGCCCGCCGGGGCCGGGCGAGCCGGCGAGGCGGGGCGGGACGAGGAGCGAGCACGCGGCTTCTAGGAGCCTGTCGGAGAAAAAACTAAGTGCGCGGAATTGTTCGGTTCCAGCGTCAGAGTAAAGTGAGCGATTTCGATAACTTGGACCATTTCGAGCACGCTTTCTCCGACACACTCCTAGGAAGAAACTCCGGTGCGCGAAGCGCCCGAGACGGGCGTCGGGGTAGGGGCCCCGACGCCGAGGCAGCCGGCAGCGTGAAATCTCTGGACTGGCTCGGCTCCGGCGGCGGCTGCGCGGGCAGCCGCGCGAACCGTCCGGGCGAGCGCGGCACTGGTTTCATCCGACGCGGGTCGGGCGCAGCCCGGTGGGGAACTGACTAGATCCGGCTCGGGGCGAGCACGAAGTCGTGCCCCGGGTCGAGCACGGCGAGCAACTCCGCCAGCTTGGCCACGCTCGGCACCGAGTCGCCCCGTTCCTACCGGGCGTAGGCGTTGCGCGACTTGAGGCCGAGCCGCTGCTCCACCTGCGCGAGAGACAGCCCGTGAGAAAGCTTCCCCGGAAATTGGCCGGATATTCCTTCGGTTTCCCTACACGCCTCGGCCGCCGCCGGTGATATCGTGAGGAACGCCGCCGCCACGACGCCTGCACGGCCGGCAGGCCGTGCCGTCTGGCACGCGCCGTCGCGTGGGAGTGCAAGCAGGAGAGCAGAGGAGGAGACGGATGCGCCTTTCGGTTCTTGGCAGGCATGGGGCAGGGGCGCTGCTGGCGCTCGGGCTGGGGCTGGGCGTCGCCTGCTCCGGCCAGGAGACGGAGACGGTGGGGCCCTCGTCCTCGAGCGGCGGGACCGGCGGGACGGCGGCCGGCTGTGGCCCCGGGCTCAGCCTGTGCGGCAGCACGTGCGTCGCCACGAGCCTCGATCCGGCGAACTGCGGCGGTTGCGGCAACGCCTGCCCTGCCGGCCAGGTGTGCAGCGCGGGCCAGTGCGCGGTGGAGTGCCTTGGCGGGACCACCAAGTGCGGCGGCGGCTGCGTGGACACCCGCGTCGATCCCGAGAACTGCGGCGGCTGTGGCAAGGCCTGCGGGGGGGGCGCCGTGTGCTCGGCCGCCCAGTGCGGCCTGGTGTGCGCGGGCGGCACGGTCGAGTGTGACGGCGCCTGCGTGGACACGAGCGTCGATCCTGCCAACTGTGGCGTGTGCGACCACGCCTGCCCCGGAGGTGAGCTCTGCTCGGCCGGCAAGTGCGGCGTGGCCTGCCTCGGCGGCACGGTGCAGTGCGGCGCGCTGTGCGTGGACACCGGCCTCGACCCGAAGAACTGCGGCGGCTGCGACCAGCTCTGCGGCTCGGGCGAGATCTGCTCGGCCGGCAAGTGCGGCCTGAGCTGCTACGGCGGCACGACCAAGTGCGGTCAGACCTGCGCCAACACCAACCTCGACCCCGTCAACTGCGGGGCCTGCGGCGTGCTCTGCGCCCCGGGCGAGGTGTGCTCGGCCGGCAAGTGCGGCCTCGAGTGCGCCGGGGGCGCGAGCAAGTGCGGCGCCAAGTGCGTCGACACCGAGATCGATCCGGCCAACTGCGGCGGCTGCGGCCAGGCGTGCGGGCCGGGCGAGGTGTGCTCGGCCGAGAAGTGCGGCCTGGCCTGCGTCGGCGGCACGACCAAGTGCGCGGGCAAGTGCGTGGACGCCGGCACGGAGGGGCACGGTCAAGTGCAGCGGCAAGTGCGTGGACGTGCAGCTCGACCCGGCCAACTGCGGCGGCTGCGCCAAGGCCTGCGCGGCCGGGCAGATCTGCGCCTCGGGCGCGTGCGCGCTGGTCTGCCCCGACGGGTTGACGAAGTGCGGCGGCAAGTGCGTGGACGTGCAGCTCGACCCGGCCAACTGCGGCGGCTGCGGCCAGGCGTGCGGCAAGGACGAGGTGTGCTCGGCCGGCAAGTGCGCGCTCCTGTGCCTCGGCGGCACGGTCAAGTGCGGCAGCAAGTGCGTGGACACGCAGACCGACCCGGCCAACTGCGGCTCGTGCGGCAATGTCTGCGTGAAGTGCACGGCCGGCAAGTGCCCCCCGCCAACCCACCGCTACTGGCGGTTCCGGGAGACCGCGGTGACGGTCGGGCACACGCCCCGCACCTGCGAGCTGCGGTGGGTGGACGTGGACGCCGTCAAGCGCGCCCCGAACTCCTACTCGACACCGATGGATCTCTCGTCGGGACCGCCGTTCGACGGCGCCACCAACTACTCCGACCAGGGCTGGATTGTCAGCTTCTCGCCCGAGCAAGATCGATACGTCGTCATGGACTTCGGCATGCCGGGCTTTGCGCTGCTCAAGTTCGGCGCCTTCACCTCGTACACGGGCGGGCAGCGCGGCGCCGACTGGGACATCGCGTGGTCCGACGATGGCAACACCTGGCACTCCGTCGGAACATTCCACTATCTGACGACGCAGGGCGGCGCGGTGGAAGGCGGCCAGGGCTACGCAGGCTGGTACGAGCTGACCTGGGACGCCAGCAAGCTCTCCCCCTGACCGCTGCGACCGAGCCGACGCCGTTCGGCTGCACGAGGCAGCTCTCCCGGTCGCGCCGAGCTCCGCCCGCCGGTCGCTCGAAGGCGGCCCGCCCACGCCTCCTGGCCCGCCTCGTCTCGCTGGGCCGCGAGGGGAGCGACGGCCGGGAGCACGTCGCGGCACGCGACAGGCCCCGGCAACGCCAAGCATACATGTGGTTGGGACTAGGAGTGTGTCGGGCGAAACCCGCCAGGGCTCGTGTGTGGCTGTGACAGCAGGTGGCCGACGGTGCGCAAGGCGTTGCGGCTAGCCGCGGCCCGGTCGTCAGTCGGTCGGGGTCGCTGAACGGTGCCGGCGGAGAGGA
>JACQWT010000212.1 GCA_016209145.1 Deltaproteobacteria bacterium
CTCTTGTTGCCGTCGTCGCACTCCTCGCCCGCCTGCGCGAAACCGTCGCCGCAAGATGCCTTGAGGCAGGCGTTGGTGCAGCCGTCGAGGTTGCTCTGGTTGCCGTCGTCGCACTGCTCGCCCGGCTGCACGACGCCGTCGCCGCACCTGGGCAGCGTGCACAGGTTGGTGCAGCCGTCGCCGTCCACCTTGTTGCCGTCGTCGCACTGCTCCATCTCGGCAAAGACGAAGCCGTCGCCGCACACTGCCTTCTTGCAGCTCGTGGTGCAGGCGTCCTCGCTCGACTGGTTGCTGTCGTCGCACTCTTCGCCCGGCTGCGCGAAGCCGTCGCCGCAGGCAGCCTTGAGGCAGCTCGTCGTGCAGGCGTCGGTGTTGCTCGGGTTCCCGTCGTCGCACTGCTCGTGGCCGGCGTAGAGGTAGCCGTCGCCGCAGAGCGCCTTCTTGCAGCCCGAGGTGCAGGCGTCCGTGTCGTCCTTGTTGCCGTCGTCGCACTCTTCGCCCGGCCCTGCGAAGCCGTCGCCGCAAGCACTGATCTTGCAGCTCGCGGTGCAGGCGTCGGTGTTGCTGGCGTTGCCGTCGTCGCACTCCTCCTTGCCGGCGTAGACGTGGCCGTCGCCGCAGCTAGCCTTGAGGCAATCGGTCAAGCAACTGTCGGCCTCGCTGGGGTTGCCGTCGTCGCACTCCTCGCCCTTCTCGACAATGCCGTTGCCGCAGGTCGGGAGCTTGCAGCTCTTGGTGCAGGCGCCGTCGTCGGCGTTCTTCTCACCCGCGTCGCACGCCTCGACGCCCTTGCGCACCACGCCGTCGCCACAGGCGGCGAGCTTGCAGTCGTTGCGGCAGGCGTCGGTGTCGTCGAGGTTGCCGTCGTCGCACTCTTCCACGCCGTCCTGGACGAAGCCGTCGCCGCAGGTGGCCTTCTTGCAGCCGCGCAGGCAGCCGTCGCGGTCGCTGGTGTTGGCGTCGTCGCACTCCTCGTCCTTCTGCACGACGGCGTCACCGCACGCGGGTAGCTTGCAGGCATTGGTACAGCCGTCGGTGTCGTCGAGGTTGCCGTCGTCGCACTCCTCGGCGGCCCCGTCGACCAGGCCGTCACCGCACTCCGAGCCCGCGCAGGCCGCGGGGGCGCTGGCGAGCCCGAGCAGGCCCGCCAGCGCGAATGCGACCAGAGCCGTCCGTTCCCAGCGCTTGGCCACGGTGCACCCCCCGTCAGTTGATCGGCCGTTCGCAGACAAAGTCCCGGTTGTCGCTGCATTTCTGGTCGTACCAGTAGCCCCAGCTATCCATGTAGATGCAGTCCTCGCCGTCGCCGCCGCCCGGCTGGTTCGCCGGGAAGTTGTGGTAGCCATTGCCTAGCTGCGAGGAGCCGCCCAAGCCGAGGTCCCAGACGAACCACCCGCGATTCTGCCACATCCACGACTCGGTCAGGATGTCGTTCAGGCCGAGCCAGGCATCGGAGCCGAAGACCAGCAACTTGACTAGCTCGTTCTCCTGCCAGGAGGTGATCTGCACGAGATACCCGCCCACGCTCATGCATTTCACGCGCGCATCGTACCAGTTCTCGCTGTTCGTGAACAGCATGTAGCAGCTACTGCCGAGCACGGCGTTGGCGTCGCCCTGCGTGCAGCCCTGGAGCTGTCCCTGCTCCTTGGCGCAGCCCGCGTCGCAGCCGTCGCCCGGCAGGAGGTTGCCGTCGTCGCACCCCTCCTTGCCGAGATACAGGAAGCCGTCGCCGCACTGGGCGTTGGCGCAGTTGTTGAGGCAGGCATCGCTGTTGGCCACGTTGCCGTCGTCGCACTGCTCGCCCGCCTGCACTACGCCGTCGCCGCACTTGGGCAGCAGGCAGTTGTTGCGGCACCCGTCGTTGTCCGTGCCGTTGCCGTCGTCGCACTGCTCGACGCCGACCCAGGTCACGGCGTCGCCGCACTTGGCGAGCTTGCAGGTGTTGAGACAGGCGTCGACGTTCACCTTGTTGCCGTCGTCGCACTCCTCGCCCGGCTGGATGTAGCCGTCGCCGCAGCTTGGGTTGAGGCAGGTGGTCAGGCACGAGTCGGTGTTGATCTTGTTGCCGTCGTCGCACTGCTCGCCGTGCTGCACGATGGCGTCGCCGCAGGTGGGCAGCTTGCACTGGTTGGTGCAGGCGTCGGCGTTGTTGCCGTTGCCGTCGTCGCAGGCTTCCACGCCGGCGTAGAGCTTGCCGTCGCCGCAGGTCGCGAGCTTGCAGGTCGCGAGGCACGCGTCGTTGTCGCTCTGGTTGCCGTCGTCGCACTCCTCGCCCGGGCCCTTGAAGCCGTCGCCGCACTTGGCGATGAGGCAGCTCGCGAGGCAGGCGTCGGTATTGGTGAGGTTCCCGTCGTCGCACTCCTCGACGTTCTGCTGGACGTAGCCGTCGCCGCACGCCGCCTTCTTGCAGCTCGTGAGACAAGCGTCAGTGTTGTTCTGGTTGCCGTCGTCGCACTGCTCGATGCCGGTCCAGATGTAGCCGTCGCCGCAGGTAGCCGCCTTGCAAGTGTTGAGACAAGTATCGTTGTTGCTCTTGTTGCCGTCGTCGCACTCCTCGCCCGGACCGACGAAGCCGTCGCCGCACTTGGCGCTCTGGCAGTTGGCGAGGCAGGCGTCGGCGTTGGAGAGGTTGCCGTCGTCGCACTGCTCGATGCCGGCCCACACGTAGGAATCGCCGCACTTGGCGATGAGGCAGCTCGTCAGGCACGCATCGGAGTTGTCCTGGTTGCCGTCGTCGCACTGCTCGACGCCGACGAAGACCTTGCCGTCGCCGCACTTGGGCAGCTTGCACGTCGAAAGGCAGGCATCGGAGTCGATCTTGTTGCCGTCGTCGCACTCCTCCTGGCCGGCGCGCACGAAGCCGTCGCCGCAGGCGGCGTTCATGCACGTGGCGAGGCAGGCGTCGGAGTTGTCCTTGTTGCCGTCGTCGCACTGCTCGCCCGCCTGGACGACGGCGTCACCGCAGGTGGGAAGCGCACAGCCGTTGGTGCAGCCGTCACCGTTGACCTGGTTGCCGTCGTCGCAGGCTTCCACGCCCTTGCGCACGAAGCCGTCGCCGCAGGTGGCGAGCTTGCAGCTCGTCAGGCAGGCGTCGGTGTCGTCCTTGTTCGCGTCGTCACAAGCCTCGCCCGGCCCGACGAAGCCGTCGCCGCAGGCGGCCTTGACGCAGTTGTCGAGGCAGCCGTCGGCGTTCGAGACGTTGCCGTCGTCGCACTCCTCGACGCCGGCCAGGACGAAGCCGTCGCCGCAGGTGGCGAGCTTGCAGCTCGTGAGGCACGCATCCGTGTCGTCCTGGTTGCCGTCGTCGCAAGCCTCGCCCGGACCCACGAAGCCGTCGCCGCAGAAGGCGAGCGTGCAGTCGTTCAGGCACAAGTCGTTGTTGCTCTTGTTGGCGTCGTCGCACTCCTCGACCGGGCCGCTCCCGCCGCCGCCGCCCGCGCCGGCCGCGCCGCCGCCTCCGCCGTTGCCGCTCGGCGGCTCGGGATCGAAGCTCACGTCGCTCTTCTGCACGAAGCCGTCGCCGCAGCTCGCCTTCAGGCAGGTGTTGAGGCAGCCGTCGGCGTTGCTGCCGTTGCCGTCGTCGCACTCCTCGCCCTTGTGCACGAAGCCGTCGCCGCAGGTGGGCAGCTTGCACCCTTTGGTGCAGCCGTCGGTGTCGTTCTGGTTGCCGTCGTCGCAGGCCTCCAGGCCCCCCAACACGAAGCCGTCGCCGCAGACGTTGAGCTTGCACTCGTTGAGGCAGGCGTCGTTGTTCGAGAAGTTGCCGTCGTCGCACTCCTCGCCTTCCTGCACGAAGCCGTCGCCGCAGCTCGCCTTCAGGCAGACGTTCAGGCACGCGTCGCCGTTGGAGAGGTTGCCGTCGTCGCACTCCTCGCCGGGCTGCACGTTGCCGTCGCCGCAGCTCTGGAGCTTGCACGCCGTGGTGCAGGCGCCCGTGTCGGCGTTCTTGTCGCCGTCGTCGCAGGCTTCCTTGGCGGCCTCCACGAAGCCGTCGCCGCACTTGGCAAGCTTGCAGTCCTTGACGCAGGTGTCGGCGTCGTCCTTGTTGCCGTCGTCGCAATCTTCCTTGCCCTGCCAGACGAAGCCGTCGCCGCAGGTGGCCTTGACGCAGGTGGTCAGGCACTCGTCGGTTTCGGCGGCGTTGCCGTCGTCGCACTCCTCGCCCGCCTGCACGATGGCGTCGCCGCAGCGCGGGAGCTTGCAGGCGTTGGTGCAGCCGTCGCCTTCGGCGGCGTTGCCGTCGTCGCACTCCTCATCGGCGCGGTTCAGCTCGCCGTCCCCGCAGACGGGGTCGGAGGCGCAGCCGCCGGCGTGAATGGCAAGGCCGGCCAGCATGGCGAAGATGGCCGTGTACAGACCCGAGTTCAAGACGACCTTTCTCATCTTCCGTCCCCTTCGTGCGTCCGCCGCTTACGGCGGCAACATGCAAGCACCCTATCAGCTTATCAGAATAGCAGGCTCGTGGAGCCGGGCCAGCGCAGATCACTCTTCCTTCTCGTCCTTCGCCTTGGCCTCGCCCGCCGTGTGGCGGCCGATGTAGCGGTGTGCCGAGAGCGTCAGCACCGGCCCCACCGCCAGCCCCGAGAGTGTCGACGAGAAGCTTGTCGCCCACATCCCGCCCTCGACGGTGAAGCCCAGGTTGGGCAGGGAGCTCGGCGAGAACTCCATGCCCAGGCCCCCGCCGGCAGAACGTGGAGTTGTTGTCATGGAGCATGTTCCAGAACACGCTCAGCGTGGGCGTCGAGCGGAAGCTCCGGCCCACGGCCACGCGCGGCTGCACGCCCGGCTCGTTCGAGACGACCTCGGCCTCACCCGAGCTCGTCTGCATCGAGACATTGAGCCGCGCGCCGACGGCTTGGTGGAACCACATCCGCACGCCCAGGAACGGCGCCACGTAGGGCTCGACCGGCTCGAGCTCCAGGCCGAAGCTGATGGCCGGCACCATCGTCAGATCGAGGTAGTCGGCGACCCCGGTCGGCTCCTGCGCGGCCGTCTCCTCGTCGGCCGGCTTGATCTTGGGTAGATCCACCGGCTCGACCTTCTCCGGCTCCGGCTAGGCCGGGGCAGGTGCCGGCGCGGGCTTGGCGGCCGGGGCCGACGCCCAGACGACCAGAGTGGGCTTGCTCTCGGGCACGGGCCGCTCGGCCTTGCCCACCTGCGCCACGTGGACGGCCGCGCCGCCGGCCCCGGAGCCCTTGACCTGGAACTCGACATCGGCGCTCTTGCCCTCGAAGGCGAGGAAGAAGCCGAGCGGCTTGGAGGGCTTGAACGGCGAGAAGCCTTCCCAGGCGGCTGCCTCGGCCGGGTCCGGCGCGAGCACGAAGGGCTGGCCGAGCGGCTTGTCCCCGGACAGGACCGTCAACGTGACCGACGCCGGCGGCGCCGGGCCGAGCAGCACCCGGAACTCGACCTGGAACTTCGCCGGGCCCGCGAGCTTGACCTTGAGCGGCTTGCTATCGCTGAGCTTGCCGAAGTCCTCCTTGCTCCCCTTGAGCTTGACGGTGCCCTGCGCCGTCATCTGCACGGTGCCGGGCGCTTGCGCGTGCGCCGCGCCCGCGGTGCCGAGCAGCGCCACCAGGCTCAGAAGCCCCACCAGTCGCTTCGCCTCCATCGGCTTTCCTTTCCGGCCCATGGCCCTACGAGCGGTCGCATGATAGGCGCCGCCGCGCTGAAAGCAAGGGCATGCGTTCACGCATTGCGGCGCTAGCAACGACGGCTCGCCGAGTCGGCCGCGATCGCGGCTTGCGTCCTCGGCCCGGGTCCTCACGTACAGGAGTACGCTGCGGCCCGGGCCTCCGGGCGCGCTCATGCGCGCAGCCCCGCCTGACGAGCCGGGTGTTGGAATGCGTGAACGGCTACAAGCAAGGGTGCTGCTGTCACTTCCACGCCAGCACGTCGCGCTGCACGTGTTGCTTGAATGCCTCCGGGCTCGTGAAGCAGCGATACCCGTGCGCGCTCGCCACCGCGCACGCCTCGGCCGAGTCGTCGAGCAGCACCGCGACCGGCTCGGTCACGCCCTCGATGAGCCCGGCGGGCCAGCAGAGATCGAGAATGGCCAGCGGTACGCCCGTCTTGGGGTGCGCGATCTCGTGGAAGTGCTGGCCCTCGGCCAGGCCCTGCGCCACCACCCAGTCGTTGAGGGCAAGCAGGACGAGCGCTTTGCGATCCTTGGGTGGAGCCGGCGCAATGCCCGGCAGCGTGGCCAGCATGTTCACCACGGGCTCGCCCGTGTCCGGGGCGTGCTCGCCGTACAGGAGCCGGTCGAGGAACTCGCCGGCTGCGTCGGCCAGCAGGCGGCGCCGTTCGCCGAGGAAGTCGAAGTAGCGATCGACCTTCCACAGCTCCCGATCGAGCGGGATCCACTGCGAGCCGAGCGCGCCCGGGTAGCGGCGTTCGATCTCGGGGAAGTAGTCCTCGGGGGGGCGCTCCCCGGGCTGGAGCGCTGGCGCAGGGGTCGTGTTGCCGCTCAGGAAGCAGAGGTTGCACACGGCGTCGACCTCGAGGCGCCGGTGGCCGCGCTCGTAAAGCAGGGCCATGGGGAAGATGCGGTGCACGTCGAGCCGCGTGCCGCTCGGCGGCTCGTCCTGCCGTCGTAGCGGCGCGCCCGTGCCCCAGTCGCGACCGCCGCTCATGCGCGAGAGCAGGTAGAGCATGGGATAGGAGCGGGCGCCCAGGCTCCAGCCGGCGAAGTGGGCCGCCTCGATGCGCAGGCCGCCGCGCCAGTGCTCCAGCTCGGCAATCAAGCGGTCGAGCGCGTCCTCGGGATCGTCGTGCTCGGCGAGCAAGCCAAGATCGCGATCGAGCCGCGCCCGCGTGCCCACGGAATAGCGCCCCGCCAGGGCGCTGTGCAGGTACCAGTACAGCAGTCGGTCGCGCTCCGCCGGGCTGGCGATGGCCCCGCCGCGGCGCTCGACGTAGCTCGTCAGGATCGGGAAGGCGTGCCGGCCGAACAGCACCCGGTCGTGATCGAGGCCGAGCCGCGCGACCATGGCGCCGAGCAGGTAGTCCACCGCCCGCTCGGTGCGGCGCAGGGCCTCGGCCAACCCGCCGGCGCCCAGATCGCCCAGGGCGCTCGGCCCAGCGTGACCGGTTGCCAGGGCGGCGACGTTCTCCAGCAGCCAGTCGAGCTTCAAGCGGAAGCCGGCGGCGCGCCAGCGGCCGAGTGCCTCCTTCATGCACGCGCGCCCCTCCGGCCAGACGGCCGAGATCCGAGCCAGGCCGAGGTCGCCCGGCGTGCTCGGCGTGCCGGCGGCGTTGAGCCGCGCCAGGATCTCGGCCACCACCTGTGCGCTCTTGTCCGGGCCGGCGATCTCCTCGACGTGCAGATCTACGTCGCGGATGCCGAGCAGGCGGCTCAGGCGCGCGGCGAAATCGGCCAGCGCGGGCCGCAGATCCGGATCGGCGCTGAGCTCGGCGAGCACCGGGCCCATCCCGCCCTCCATGAGCCGGCTCACGTCGACCCAGAGTGGATCGGGCGCCCGGGCCGAGGCCGGAGCGGCTTCGGGCGCGAGAAGCTCGAGTTGCTCGCTCTCCAGGTGAAAGCGCAGGCCCGAGAAGGCGCGCGCTTCCTGCTCGAAGCCGGCGGGCGGGCGGCCGCGGATGATGCCGTACAGGGCGGCGACGCGGTGCTGGCCGTCGACCAAGAGCCGGGCTCCGGCGCCGCCCGTCGTCCAGACGAGCAGGCAGCCGACCGGGTGGCGCCGGTAGAGCGAGGCCACGAGCGCCTCGACCTGCTCGCGCCGCCAGGCGTAGCCGCGCTGGGGGACGGGCAGCGCGAGTTGCCCCGCGTCGATCTGGTCGAGGATGGTGGAGATTTTCACGGGTCCTAGCGCATGACCGTGATCGTGGAGTGGTTGTCCACCGCGGGCTGGTTGGCCGCGTTCTTGATGGTGTTGGTCTTCGTGTCGAATGCCTGGAACACGGTGGCCTGCCCGCCGTAGCCGGACACGTAGATGACGGCGTTCTTGAAGTCGGTGTCGGTGGCCGTGTGCCCGGCCGCGGGCTTGGCGCCCGTGTCGGTCTTGATGCCGTTTATGCCATCGAACTTCTGGAAGGGGCCGTCCCAGGTGCGCGAGTAGAAGTAGCCGCCGTAGAACGAGCCGCTGCGGCTGTTCTCGCCGACGTTGGTCGCATCGGCGATGGTGCGTGCCACGGTGTCGTTCGCCGTGTTGACGACCTGGAAGCCAAGCTGCCCGTAGGTCCGCACGTACAGCTCCTTCTTGGCCGCGTCCCAGGAGCCGGCGCAGGAGCACGACGATCCGAGCGAGAAGCTCTTCCAGGCGTTGTTGCGGTACACGTACATCGTGTTCTGGCCGTCCTTGCAGTAGTAGAAGCCGGGCTCGAACCACTGGAAGAAGCCGATCGGGCTCTTGACGACGTTGCCCGGCCCGGGCACGGCCGCCTGCCAGCTCGCGCCCACCGGGTCGTAGCGGTGCACCTGGTTGTCATCGCCCATGAGGTAGACGTACTTGCCGTCGTTCGTGATCTGCGTGTGCGTCACGACCGGCGGCGACTTCACGGTGGACCAGGAGTTCTTCTTGATGTCGTACTGGTAGAAGCCGGCGATGCCGTTCGAGCTCGTCAGGAACACGTAGCTCTGGCAGTCGTCGTCGTTGCTCTGGTCGCAGCCGGGGGGGCAGCAACCGTCCTTGTTGACGCACTGGTCGATGACGCCGCCGCCCTGGCACTTGCCCGCCTTGCAGCTCTCCCCGCTGTGGCAGGAGTCGGTCTTGCAAGGGCCGTTCTCGTTGGCCGGCACGGGAAGGCATTTGCCGTTGTCGTCGCACTGGCCGTGGTTGCAGTCGTCTGCGGCCTCGTTGCACTTGCCGCCGGGCGGCACCGGCTCCTGCTTGCAGTTGCCGTTCTGCTTGTCGCACACC
>JACQWT010000213.1 GCA_016209145.1 Deltaproteobacteria bacterium
CGCCAACGCCCAAGCGGCCTACGACCTTTCCCCGCCCGGGCCGTGCCAGAAACGGGAGTTCGTGCTGGAGACGCCGCCGCCTCCGCCTCCCAAGCCCCCGCCGCCGCCGCCCCAGCCAGGCGACGCCGACGGCGACGGCATCCCTGACGACAAGGACGACTGCCCCAACGACCCGGAAAACTGGAACGGCTACCAGGACACTCCCGAGGGCTCGCCCCCCGGCAAGTACGGCTGCCCGGACGATCCGGACAGCGACGGCGACGGCATTCCCGACTCCAAGGACGGCTGCGAGCTCTTGGCCGAGGACATGGACGGCTACCTCGACGACGACGGCTGCCCCGATGTCGACAACGACCTCGACGGCATTCCCGACATCGACGACAAGGAGTGCCCGAACGACCCGGAGGATCCGGACGGGTACGAGGACAAGGACGGCTGCCCCGATCTTGACAACGACAAGGACAAGGTTCCGGACTTGCAGGACATGTGCCCCCTGACTCCCGGTGTGGAAGGCGGCGCCAAGCCCGGCTGTCCTGCCACACCCAGCCTCGTGGTCGTGACCGAGAAGGAAATCAAGATCACGCAGCAGATCCACTTCGAGTTCGACAAGGCCAAGATCCGGCCGATCAGCTTCCCGGTGCTCGATGCCGTCGCCAGCGCGCTGAGGAGCAACCCGAAGATCGAGATCGAGGTGCAGGGCCACACCGACAACGTGGGCATGCCCGCGTACAACAAGAAGCTCTCGCAGCAGCGCGCGGACGCCTGCCGCGAGTACCTCGTGGCGCAGGGCATCGAGCCGTCGCGCCTGCGCTCCGTCGGCTATGGCATGGAGCGGCCCATCGTGCCCAACACCGACGCGCGCTCGCGCGCCCTGAACCGCCGCGTGCAGTTCGTGCGCATAGAGGGACAGAAGTAGCCGCGCCCACGGCTTGGAGGACAACGACGTGCAGCTCCTGACCGCCAGAGTACGACCAACCACGATGCCTCGCGCGCGCGGCGCCCGCGGGAAGCGCCGAACGCGGCTCGGGCTCGCGCTCGCCAGCGCCGCAGTGCTCGTGACCGGGCTCGCGGCCACGGCGGCCGCGGCCCCGTCGGACAAGGAGGCGGGGGCGCTCTTCGAGTCGGCCCTCTACGAGGACTACCTCAACACCGACTTCCCCAAGGCGATCGAGAAGCTGCAGAAAGCCATCGAACTGTGCGGCAAGGACAAGTGCGGCAAGAAGACGATGGTCAAGCTGTACGTGGGCCAGGGCACGGTGCTCGCCGAGGCCAAGAAGCCCGGCCCTGCCAAGGAGGCATTTGCCAAGGCGTTGGAAGTCGATCCGGACGCCAAGCTGCTCGATGACTTCAAGAGCGAGGCGGCCACCAAGCTCTTCGAGGAGGCGAAGAAGATCGCGGGGGGCGCGCCGCCCGAGAAGCCCACCGTGCCCGAGAAGCCCACCCCACCCGAGAAGCCCGGCCCGCCCGCGAAGCCGGAGGCCCCGGTGGGCGGGGAGATGGCGTACGAGCCGCCGGAGGAAGCGCTGGTCAACACGCCGCTGTCCATCTTCATCCGGGTGGCGGAGGAGCTCGGGGCGACCAAGGTGAAGCTCCGCTACAAGCCCTTCGGCGGGACGAAGTGGCTCGCGGCCGCGATGAAGAAGATGGAAGGCGGCTTCGGCGGCGTCATCCCGTGCGCCGATCTCACGACCACGGGCAAGGTCCGCTTCTACATCGTTCTCACCGACGAGGAAGGCGACCCGGTCGCCACCGCCGGCTCGCTCGACAACCCCTTCTCGGTGGCCATCAAGAACGAGCTGGAGGGCGAGCAGCCGACCCTGCCGGGCGAGAAGCCGCCCAAGACGTGCGTCGCCAAGGAGGACTGCCCGCCGGGGTTCCCGGGCTGCGGGCCGGCCAAGGGCACGGAGCAGCGTGGCGAGAAGGGCTGGGGCGATAGCTGCGAAAAGACCGAGGAGTGCAAGGCGGGCTTCATCTGCCTGAACGGGAGCTGCGAGCAGGGCGAGGAGGCGGCGGGTCCGGGCGCGCCGGCCGGGCCCGCGGCGCCCGGCGCCCTGCACAAGAACTGGGTGAACCTCACGGGCCAGTTCGACATCATGAACCTCGACAGTGCCAAGGGCGTGTGCGGCAGCGCCAAGAAGGGCAGCACCGACGTCGAGACGCTGGACAACTACTTCTGCTTCGACGATAGCGGCGAGTTTCTCGGCGTGCCGTTGGAGCGGCCGGACAACGAGGTCCAGGGCGGCCTCGGCTTCGCGAGCTTCCGCCTGATGGCCGGCTACGAGCGCGTCATCTGGCAGGGGCTGGTCGCGGGCGCCAAGCTCGGCTTCGCCATCGGCGGCTACCCGGGCTCCGACGTCGAGAAGAAGGGCAAGCAACTCGATCCGCGGACCATCTCGTTCATCCCCGTCCACGCCGAGGCGCAGGCATCGTACTACTTCCTGCCGCGCCCGTTCGAGCGCCCCTACCGGCCCTACGCCTTCATCGACGGCGGCTTCGCGCACATGAGCGCCGGCGTGGACGTGCGGGCGTGGGACCAGGTCGACGAGGACGGTAAGCTGTGCAGCAAGGACGGGGACTGCAGCGACAAGACCAACCAGCGCGACAAGCGCGATCTTACCGCCTACCAGGTTTCCGGCATGGGCTTCGTAGGCTTCGGCCCGGGCATCATGTACGTCTTCCACGAGCGCATCGCGGTCAAGGCTGAGGTCAAGCTGATGTTCCTCTTGCCCACCTTCGGCTTCTCCGTCTCGCCCACGGTCGCCCCGGTCTTCATGTTCTGATGAGCAACGCGCCGCCCGGCGGATGGGGCCAGCCACCGGGCGGCGGCTGGGGCGCCCCCATGCCGCCCCCGGGCATGCCTCCCGGCCACGTGCCCGACGGCGGCGGCGCGGCGCCCAGGATGGGGGGCGTGCCGTGGGAGTCGGGCCAAGGCAACGTCTTTGGCCGCTGGTGGGGCACGCTGAAGGCCGCCGACTTCGAGGGCCGGCCCTTCTTCGCCGCCACGGTGCAGACCGACAACGGCATCCCGGCCGCCACCTTCAACGCCGTCTCGGGCGCCATCTTCGGCTTCGCCGTCGGCCTGTTCTACTTCCTGCTCACCGTCGTGGCCGGCGCCACGTCGCTCGTCAGCGGCATCTCCGGTAAGGCGGCTGGCGCCGGGGCGGCCGCCGCCGGCATGAGCGTGGGCATCGGCATATTCTACCTCGTGGCGATGACCGGCGGGCAGGCATTCAACGGCTTCATTGCCCCATGGTTGGGCGGCGGCATTCACCATGTCCTGCTCATGCTCTTCGCCGGCATCGGCCCGGGTCGCACCTACGGCCACACGGTGCGCGCGTTCGGCTACGGCATGGGCGCCGCCATGCCGTGGGTCGCGATCCCCGGCGTGGGCGGCATCATCGCGCTCGTCTTCGCCATCAAGAATCTGGTGCAGGGCTACGACGAAGTGCACCACTGCGGCGCGGGCAAAGCGCTGGCGGCCATGTTTGCGCCCGTGCTCTGCTGCTGCGCCTGCTACGGCGTGGCGTTCGCCATCTGGGGCAGCGTCATCATGTCCGCGCTCTTCGCGGGCAAGGGGCCGTAGGACGCCGGCCGCGCGCACCCGCTTGACATCCCTCCGCGCATCCTCCATGATATCCTCACGGAGGATGCCATGGAACGTCTGAACTTGAACCTGCCGTCGGATGCGCGCCAAACCCTGAGACGGATGGCGAGAAGCGCTCGCCGGCGCGAAGGCGAGTACGCTCGGGAGCTGCTCCTCGGCGCAATCTCCGCCGCCGAGCGCGACGAGTTCTTCCGCCAGGCGGCCGCGGCGCAGACGCCGGAGCTGCGCCGGCGCGAGCTCGAGCTCGCCCACGCCTTGGAGAAGCTCCATGGCCAGGCGCGGTGAGGTCCTCCTGCTCAAGGGGCGCCTGGGCTTCGCGGCGCGCGGCGATGGCGAGCTCTTCGTCGTGGTGCAGGACGATCGGCTCGGCGACTCGCTGCTGCCGACGACCATCGCCCTCCCGCTCGACTCGGCCACGGCACTGTACGAGCGCAGCCCATGGGCCGTGCCGGTCAGCGCCGAGGAGGCGGGCGCCCGGGTCGCGTACGTGGCCGTGGCGACCCATCCGTGCACCATCGCTCTGGAGCGCTTCGCCCCGGCGGCCGTCGGCCGGCTCAAGGCAGCCACGCTGGCCAAGCTCGACCGGGTGCTCAGGCTCGTGCTGGGGCTGAGCTAGAGCGACAAGCGGTATCGCGTGCCACGTTTCCTCGGAAGAAACCTGTTCACGATCCAAACCGCTCGGTGTAGTAGGCCCTCCCGGAAGTCGCGGGGACAACCGGCTTGCGCGTCGAACAGAAATCCGTAGCTACGGCCGGTCGGCTGAGGGCCTGGTCTCCAGCGCCTCCACGCGCTGCTCCAGCCGGCCGATGCGCTCTTCGTGCTCGTTGAGCTGCGGGCGCCCCTCCCGCAAGATCCTGCTGAGCACGCGCACATCGCCAGCGAGATCGGTCACGGCTGTGGCGACGCGGACGTCCGCCTCCACCATGTGGTGCCGCAGCTCGTCGAGCTTGCTGTCGATCTCTTGGCGAAGCTCGCGGAATCCCTGCTCCAGACGAGCATTGGTCTGGTCCAGGCGAGCGTTGGTCTGGTCGATCCGGCCGTTCAGGGCCTTCATCTCGTTCCAGATGAGCAGCAGGATCCGGTTTGTCTCGGTGGGCGCGTCGCCGTCGGCCATACGCAGAGGATAGCATGTTGCCCGCGCGCCGGACTGCTCCGAGCCCTTGCCCCATGCCCCTTGCCACTTGCCCCCTGGGCACGTCTTTGGTTCCGGCTACGCCGGGTTAGGACGCTAGCCACCGCCGGATCTTCTCCGCCACGGCCTCGGCGTCGAACCCGAGCTTGTCGCGGATGACTTCCCAGGGCGCGGACATGCCGAAGCTGTCGTGCCCGAGCACGAGGCCGTCTTCGCCTACCAGCGCGCGCCACGGCCACCCGAGCCCGAGCTCGATGGCGGCGCGCGGCACGCTGGGCGGCAGCACGGCGTCGCGGTAGCCCGAATCCTGGCGCCGAAACGCTTCGAGGCAGGGCAGCGAGACCACGCGTAGCCGCCGGCCCTCGGCCTGCAGCTTCTGTGCGGCCGCGAGCGCCACACTCACCTCCGAGCCCGTGGCCACGAGCACGGCCTCGGGCTGGGCGTGCGCCGGTTCGAGGAGCACGTAGCCGCCGCGCAGCACCAGGTCCGGGTCGAAGCCGGACGCACGCGGTAGGCTGGGCAAGCTCTGGCGGGAAAGCACGAGGGCGGTCGGGCCGTCGCGACGGCCCAGGGCGTGGGCCCAGGCGGCAGCGCACTCGATCCCGTCGGCCGGACGGATCACGTCCAGGTTGGGAATGGCGCGCAGCGCCCAGAGGTGCTCGACCGGCTGGTGCGTCGGCCCGTCCTCGCCCACGTAGAGGCTGTCGTGGGTGAACACGTAGACCACCTGGAGCCTCGAGAGAGCGGACAAGCGCACTGCCGGCCGCAGGTAGTCGCAGAAGACGAGGAAGGTGGCGACGAAGGGGACGAACGCATCCGTCAGCGCGAGCCCGTTGGCGAACGCGGCCATGGCGTGCTCACGGATGCCGAAGTGCAGGTTGCGGCCGTCGAACCGGCCCCTGGCGATGGCCGGCGCGCCCTTGATGTAGGTCTTGTTCGACGGCGTCAGATCGGCCGAGCCGCCTACGAGCGAGGGCACAAGCGCGGCGGCGCGCTGCTCGACGATGCCGGAAAGCACGCGCGTGGCCTCGTCCTTGACCGGCACGGCCTCGATAAGCTGCCGGAGCACGCCGTCCGGCAGCTCGCGCCGAGTAAGCTTGCGGTACAGCTCGGCCGGCTCCCCGCCGCGCCCGAGCAAGGCCCGCTCCTTCACGAGCCAGGCGGCGCGCGCCGCCGCGCCCTCGGCCGCGCGCTGGGTGAAGTGGGCGCGCACGGGCTCGGGCACGAGGAACGTCGGCTCCTGGGGCCAGCCGATGCTGCGCTTGGTGGCCGCGGTCTCCTCGGGACCGAGCGGGGCGCCGTGCGCCTCGGAGCTATCCTGGAGCCGCGGCGCGCCCATGGCGATATGCGTGCGGGCGACGACGAGCGACGGCCGCCCCTCTTCGGCCACCGCGCGTTCGAGCGCGAGCCCGATCGCGGCGTGATCGTGGCCGTCGACGTGCTGGACGTGCCAGCCGTAGGCTTCGAAGCGCCGGCCGACGTCCTCCGAGAACGAGAGCGAGGTGGGCCCGTCGATGCTGACGCGGTTGTCGTCGTAGAAGACGACGAGGTTGCCCAGGCCAAGGTGCCCGGCCAGGCTGCTCGCCTCGCCGCTCAGCCCCTCCATCATGTCGCCGTCGGAGGCCAGCACGAACACGCGCGCCGCGAACAGCCCCGGCTCGTGCGGGTTGAAGCGCGCCCCCAGCATCCTGGCGCCGGCGGCTATGCCCACGGCGGTAGCGATCCCCTGGCCAAGCGGCCCGGTCGTGACCTCGACGCCCGGGGTGTGGCGCGCCTCGGGATGGCCCGGGGTCTTCGAGCCCCACTGCCGGAAACGCTTGAGCTCGTCCAGCGACAGTGCGTAGCCGCTCAGGTGCAAGAGCGCGTAGAGCAGCATCGAGGCGTGGCCGCACGACAGGACGAAGCGGTCGCGGCCGGGCCAGCCGGGATCCGCGGGATCGAAGCGAAGCTCGCGCATCCAGATCTCGTAGGCGACCGAGGCGAGACCCATCGGCGCGCCGGGGTGCCCGGAGCGCGCCTGCTCGATGGCGTCGACGGCGAGCATCTGGATGGTGTGAACGGCTTGCTTGACGAGCGCGGGGCTGGCTTGGGGCGGCATCGGACCTCCGGGGCGGCGAAACGCCGCCGCCCCGTTACGCGAGTTGCGGCAGAAAGGGAAGGCCCGACACGCGGGTGGTCGGTGCTATGCTGCGCGCGGTGGTAGTATGCGGTTCCGCCAAGGACTTGCCGGTCAGGGCGAACGGGGTTGGGGGAGTCTGGGGCGAAGCCCCAGCGTGGTATTCTCGCCGCGGACGGCTCGCCTAGTGCTACAGCGCGGAACGGCCGCGGGGCGGTGCCGGTCGCGTCTGCCCGCTCCGTTCGTGCAGGCGTATTGGTTTCACCCTTGAGCCGCAGACGCAGCCCGCGCATGATATGTGATTCGGCAGCCATGAGCGATGCACGCGAGAACGAAGGGGCACCGGGGGCAGCCTGCCCCGTGCCGGACAGATCCGCGGACGCGCGCGTGCGCGAGTGGCTGGGCCGGCCGCGCGTGGTGGCGGTCGTGGGCATGTCGCCCGATCCCGCGCGGCCGAGCTACGATGTGGGGCTGTACCTGCGCGAGCGCGGCTTCACGGTGATCCCGGTGCATCCCAAGGCCACCGAGATCGCTGGGCTGCGCGTCGAGCGGGACCTGGGCGCCATCCCGGCGGCCGCGGGCGTCGAGATCGTGGACATCTTCGTCGCGCCGGAGCGCACCTTGCCCATCGTCGAGCAGGCCGCCCGCATCGGCGCCAAGGTCGTCTGGTTCCAGCCGGGGGCCGAGCACCCGGCAGCGGAGATGCGCGCGCGCGAGCTCGGGCTCGAGGTGTTCTCGGGCACCTGCACCAAGGCGGAGCACCGGCGGCTGTTCGGGCCGGGCTGAGCGCACGGTGCGCGCTGCTCATGTCGGCGGCGGGGGCGGGACGAAGCAGCCGATGGTCGTCTCGATGTGGAAGTTCGACTCGCTCGTGTGGCGCTCGGCGAAGAAGAAGTCGAGCGGATACTTCTTGCCCGGGCTGATGCCGAGGTAGACCGCGTCGGCGTCGAGATCGGCTTGGTCGGTCATGGCGCCGTGCACGCCTCCGAGGTCCAGCGCCAGCTTGCCGTTGATGAAGACGAACAGGTCGTCGTCGCCGCTGAAGCTGAAGACCTCGCCTCCCTCGTACTCGAACTGCGTGTGGAGCTCGTAGGTGAAGTGGTAGTTGTGGGGGTTGCCCTCGTTGCCCCAGCCCTGGTCGTCAATCGGGAAGAAAGCGGCGCTGTCGTAGGCGTAGACGCCGCTGCCCTTGTCCACGAGGCCGATGGCAAGCGGGATGGAGATGTTGACTCCGGGCACGTCCCGATACCACTGATCGAAGTACTCCTTGCCGTTCGTGGTCGGCGTCGTCGGGTTGCCGGCGTAGACGGGCTTGCCGTCGGGGCCGAGATCCTGCTGCACGATGCCGGGGTCGACGGCGATCGCGTACTCGAAGTCGGGGTGCTCGATCTTGAAGTCGCGGATCGTGCCGACGAGCTCCATGGCGCAGTCGTCCAGCCCGCGGCCGCCCGTGCCGCTCGCCGAGCTCAGGTCGCCGCAAAACCCGCTGCCGGCGGTGCCGCCGCTATCAGGCCCGCGGGCGAGCCCGCAAGGTGGCAAGGCGGCAAGCCTTCAGCGCAGGCGCCTGTCCCTACGCCGCCAGCGCCAGCCGAGCCCGAGCAGGGCGAGCAGCACGGCCCCGGCCGGAAGGCCGCCGCGGGCGCCGGCGCCAATGGCGCAGCCGTCCTCCTCCGGCTCGGCCGGACTCGCCGCGGCGCCGCCCGTGCCGGCCCCGCCCGGGCCTGCCGCGCCGGACGCACCCGCCCCGCCGACGCCGCCGTCCGGGCACGGAACCTCGACGTACTTGTACTCGGTGCGGCGGAACGCCGCCGGGTTGGGGTGGGCACCGAGCGCGATGTCATCGCTGAGCTCGCCGCCGTAGAAGCCGAGCTGGAGCTCGGTCAGCCACTCGCCCTGCTTGGCGATCTTCGCCACGGCCTGGTGCGGCGACAGATCCTGCTGCCCGAGCGCGCCCGAGAAGCGCAGCTCCGAGGAGATCTCGCCATCATTCTGACTACGTACCTGTGCCTTGGTGACGGCGAACACCCGCCAGGCGTAGTCGAGCTCGGCGGCGCCGGGCCCGGCCGTCGCGATCCGGGCCGGGATCACCAGGCCCTGAGAAGAAAACGCAAGCTGGATCGGCCCGAGATCGCCGCACAGGAGCAGCCCATCCGGGGGCGCCTCCTTGGCGGCCGTCACCTTGAACGCCACGAAGTACCAGGCCGCGGCCACGTAGTGGGCGAAGACCTTCTCCGAGCCGGCGTCATAGGGATAGCCGTTGGCGTCGAGCCAGTCGGTGAAGGCCGCGGCGCTGTCCGCCTTGAGCAGCACCCAGTCGAAGATGCCCACCTGGCCCGCGTCGACCACCTGTACGCCGCCGTCCAAGCCGTCCTCCCCGCCGCCGGCGCCGGCGCCGCCCCAGCCGCCGTTGCTCAGCCCCTCGCAGATCTGCTCGGTCTTGACGGTGGGCGCCGTGACCTGCTCGAGCTGGGCGACGAGATCCTTGTCGCCAAGCTGCGGATCGTTCACGAGCTTGCCCGGAACCGGCAAGATCAGCCCGAAGTCGGCCGCCGCGCCGCAGAAGTGCGGCCGGAAGATGTACGTCTGCGTTCCATCGCGGTGCACGACCACGATCTTCTGCGACGGGCCGACCGCCAGCTCGTCGCCGAAGCCGCCCCCACAGGGCAGCGCCGGCCGCGCCCAAAGGACGAGACCGCAGAGCAACAGGAATGCAACTGTGCGATGCATGGCTAGCTCCTCCCTCCCCCGATTCCGCCCTTGGGCGGAATCGACAATGGATAAGCGCACCGGAAGCCCACGTTGTAGCCCCACGCCGTCGGCAACTCCGCCTTGCGGCACGAGACGCGCAGCGTGTCCGCTCCGCTCTGCCAGCAGCCCCCGCGCATCACCTTGAGCCGGCCCGCGCCTGGCCCGCGCGGATCGGCCGCCGGCGAGCGCTCGTAGTAGCCCGGGTCGTACCAGTCGGCGACCCACTCCCAGACGTTGCCGGCGAGATCGAGGGCGCCGTACGCGCTCGCTCCCAGCGGCCGCCGGCCCACGAGATCCGTGTCTCCCACGCAGCTCCCCGGGCCACCCATGTTCGCCCGCGAGCAGTCGGCCGGCTCGCTTCCCCACGGGAACGCCGCCACCGAGGGTGCCGGGCCCCGCGCGGCTTTCTCCCACTGTGCCTCGGTCGGCAGCCGGCCACCGGCCCAGCGGCAGAACGCCGCCGCCTGGTGCCAGCCGACGAAGATCACCGGGTAGTCGAGGTAGCGCGGCTCGTCGTAGTAGCGCTCGCGCCGGTGCGAGGAGCGCAGCGCCGGCGGCGTGCAGGCGCCCGCCTGCTCGCAGACCCGGTAGCGCCGCACCGTCACCTCGTGTCGATCCAGCTCGAAGCTGCCCACTGCCACGGTGTGCCGCGGCCGCTCGTCGGCCGCGCCCTCGCCGGGCAAGCTGCCCATCAGGAACGCGCCGGTCGGCACGCGCACCCGCGACTCGTCGGGCGCCGGCGCGCGGCACTCGGGCGCGTCGTCGACCGCGCCGTCGCAGTCGTCGTCGCGGAAGTTGCAGCGCTCCCTCTGGCCGGGATGGATCGCCCCGTCCCAGTCGTTGCAGTCCGGCCCGAGCGCGCAGCCCAGGCCGTAGCCGTCGCCGTCCTCGTCCTTGCAGGCCGAGGGCGCACCGGCAGCGTGCGCCGGGTTCTTGCTCACCTCGGCGGCGTGCGCCACCGGCGCCGGCCGCCACGCCACATCCGCTGCGAAGGCCAGCGCTCCACCAAGACAGAGCCCCAAAAGAACTCGCATGTACTGACGCATTGTCCTACCTCCCGCTCAATCCCGCGTGAGGCCGAATTGTACGCGCGCGCGAACGCACGGGCAACCTCATCTACGCGCAGGAGCACTCTCGGCCAGCCGTTCCCGTGCTGCGCGCGCCGCGCTACGATAGGGCATGCGCGACAGACACACCCAGGTGGGCCTCGGCCGGGCGGCCAGGCTGGTGCTGATCGGGATGGGCCTGGCCGCCCAGGATTGCAGCGGCACGGCAGTGATCGACGGCGCCGGCGACGGCACGGGCGGAGCGGGCGCCGCGGGTGGCGGCGGCGCGGCTGGCTCGGGCGCCGGCGCGACGGGACAGGGCGGCCAGGGCGGGGGCCAGGCCTGCGGCGATCCCGTCGCTCTGGCCCACTACCCGGCATGCGCCAGCGCCGGCGACCAGAGCTCCTGCGAGGCTGCGGGCGGGAGCTGGACGATCGTGGGCCTGGACCACGAGCCCAGGTGCCTGTGCCCGACCGGCCAGGGCGGCTGCCCCTGCAACCGACTGTCCCAGTGCCTTTCGGCCTGCGTGGCCGACCCCGTGGACGGGGTGTTCGACTGCGAGGGCGTGGTCGCGGGACACTGCTCGCCCGTTTCGATCACGGTCGGGTGCTTGTGCTGGTTCATCGACGAGACCGGCGTGCCGCAGGGGATGTGCACCGACTGAGGGCGCCCCGGCCACCCGTACCGCCGCTCGGTTTGCCCGCCGTCACCGGCCCGTCAGCCGCTCGATGCGGCGTCAGCCTGCACCACGCCTCCGGGAAGCCCAAGAGCCATCGCCCCAGTCCCCATGCCCTTGAGCGGACTGTGCCAGAGCCTCTTGCCGGTCGAGCTGAAGCATTCGATCTCACCGCTCCTTGCCACGAAGATCTGCTCGCCATCGACCAGAATGCTCGCCCGGCCGGTGCACGACGTCTGCGCGGTCCAGAGCTGCTCGCCGGTGCGGTAGTCGAGACAGAAGAGCACGTTGCCAGCGGCGCTTGCCAGCACGTGCTGCTCGGTAACCGCCACGGCCACCTCGCCCCAGGAGCCCCCCGGGAGATCGCTGCGCCAGCGCTCGGCGCCGCTGTGCCGGTCGAGCGCCGCGACGCGCCCCGCCACGGCTACCACGACGAGATCCCTGCCCGCCTGCTCCTTGTCCCGGTACATCGCGCCTCCTTCACTGGTGCGCGCCCGTGCCGCGCAGCTCGCCCACCTCGCGCTTGTAGGCGTCGAGCTCGGTGGCGAGCCGCTGGATCTTCTCACACAGCTCGCCCGCGTCGAGCGTCGTGATGCGGTAGTCGTCCTTGACGACCTTGCCGCCCGCCACGACGAAGCGCACCTCGCTGCCGTCGCTCGCCCAGATGAGGTTCTCGACCACGTTGGTCTTGCGCGTGGGCACGAGGTTGGGCCGGCGCAGATCCACGAGCACGAGATCGGCCGCCTTGCCGACCGCGAGCGAGCCGGCGCGCAACCCCAGCACGCGCGCCGCCTCGACCGTAATCATCTCCAGCACCTGCTGCGCGGGGAGCTCCTCGGCGCGCCGGTGCAGGGCCTTCTGGTACTGCGAGGCCAGGCGCGCCGCGGCCAGGATGTTCTGGCTGTCGGCGCTGCCGGATCCATCGGTGGAGATGGCGACAGGGATGCCGAGCTCGAGCATCTTGACGACGGGCGGCATGCCCGAGCCGAGGATAGTGTTGGCCAGCGGGTTGTGCACTACGCGCGTGCCGGTATCACGCAGGATGGCGAGATCCTCGTCGGTGGTCTGGACCTGATGGGCAAGCACGGTGCGCGCGTCGAGGATGCCGAGGCCATGGGCGTACTGCACCTCGGTCATGCCGTACTCGCGCTTGAACCACTCGGTCGTGCCGAGCTCCTCGGAGCTGTGGCAGTGAAGAAGCGTGCCGTGCTCGCGGGCCCATGCCTTGAGGGCCCGGAGCATCTCAGGGCCATTCGAGAAGAGCTGGTCCGGGCCGGGCACGATGGTCACGCGCTCCCGGCCCGCGTGCTCCCGGGCGGCCCGGTCGAGGCGCTCTACGGCCACGGTGTGCGGCCGGTCGAGCACTCCCTCGTAGTAGTGCCGGTCCTGACTGCCCACGGCCACGATGACGCGGGTGCCCGCCGTCTCGCAGGCGCGCACGAGCTCCGCGACGCGGTACTTGCTGAAGTTGCAGTGGTGCGTCATGGCCGAGGTGATGCCGTAGGAGAGGTCGTCGAGCTTGGCCTTCAAGTACGTGAGATAGTGCGGCGACTCCCCGAGCTCGGCGCACAGCTTCTCTTGGCGCTCCTCCAGGAAGCGCGTGAAGACGTTGACCGCGCCGTCGAGCCAGGCCGTGAGCGGCACGTCCTTGACCAGGCCGATGATGGGCGACTCGTGATCGTGGCCGTGAGCCTTGACGAACCCGGGCAAGAGCACGCCGTCGTGGCAGAGCAGCTCCTGAGCGGCGCCGGCCTCGGTGCCGCCGAGCACCTGGAGCCGGCCGTGCTGGGCGAGCAGGCGCCGCCCGATCTCGGCATCGTAGGCGCCGACCTCGATGATCTCGTCGGGCCGGTAGACAACGTAGCCGTCCTCGATGCGCTCGCTCCGGCCCCGCTCGTCCGAGAGCGGAAGCATGAGCCTCGCCCGCGCGAATCCCACTGCACCGTCCATCAGGGCACCTCCTCCCGCACAGACGCAGGGGATGAAAGAGCACGGCCGGCGCCGGCGGGCAAGAGGCCGCCGCTCTCGGCCGCGCGCACGGCCGCGCGGCCGACGGCCCGCGCCTTGTCGGTCATCTCGGTGAGCAGGGCGCGGTCTTGCCGCGGATCGACGTCGCCGACCTTGTGCCCCGCCCCGACCTCGACGCCGGTGAGCTTGAGGCCGCGAATCATGCCGCCGATGCGCGCCCGCACCGGCTCGCCGGCCA
>JACQWT010000214.1 GCA_016209145.1 Deltaproteobacteria bacterium
GCGCTGCGGCGGCTGCTCGAGCTCCACGGCAGCCTTGCCGCCGCCGACCTCGCGCGGGGCGTGCTCCTCGCCTGGCGCTCCTCAGCACTCGACCGGCTCGGACCGCACGGCGTGGACGCCGTCGAGCGCCTCGTCCTGCGCGAGCTCGCTCGGGCCACAACACAGCCACCAACTCGCTGTGCGACCGCTACCGGCCCTGCTACACTCTTCCGTGCCGGGCGTTTTCCGCGCCCGCCACCGTCCGACCGCTTGCGGAATTGGGCGGCAAGACGTGCAGGATCAGGACAATTAGCCGGGTCCAGGGAGAGCTGCAACCGCGGCGTCAGGAAGCACGGTCGCTGCCACGAAGCACTGCACCCGCATCGGCGCCACTCGAACCGCCATCCGGATCGGTCGCGACGTCGCACTCGCTCCGCCCACACGGGAGCCTTCACCCTGGACACAAACACCCCTGCGGTGCACAATCCGCGCGTGGCCTCTCCACCGCCGCCCGCCCAGCACCCCTCCACCCCCGACCGTGCTGCGCGCCGCACTCCGGCAAGATGTGCCGCCCGTGTGGCCCCGCCGACCACGCCGCGCTTCGACGGGCTCAAGCCCCGCGACCAGCAGGCTGCGAGACTAGCGCGGGCCACCAGCGCCAAGCGCGACACCCGGCCAGAGCGGACGCTGCGGCGCGCGCTGTTCGCCCGTGGCCTGCGCTACCGTGTCGACGACACAAGCCTACCTGGGCGCCCCGATGTGGCCTTCCGCGGCGCTCGCGTCGTCGTGTTCTGCGACGGCGACTTCTGGCATGGCCGGGATCTTGCCGTCCGCCTGCGCCGCCTTGGGCGCGGCCACAACGCCGCTTACTGGACCGCCAAGCTCCGGGCCAACGTCGCCCGCGACGACCGACGGAACGTCGCGCTACTCAGCCTGGGGTTCTGCGTCGTCCGGGTTTGGGAGTCCGATGTGGTCGCCGCCCCCAAGGCGGTCGCCCACTTCATCGAGCGGATCGTCAAGCGCCGTCCGGCGGTGCCGATCGTGTGGCGCTTCCCCGCCGCTCGAGCCGCCGCGAGGGGAGGACGATGAACGACAGCCACGATGTCCCGGTCAGCGACCTTCGCCTCGACGACCGCAACCCGCGACTTCCCGAGAAGCTGCTCGGAGCCACCCAATCCGCGATCCTGCACCACATCTGCGAGCAAGGCACGCTGGGAGAGCTTGCGCGATCATTCGCCGACAACGGTTTCTTCAAGCACGAGCCACTTATCGTCGTTGCCGAGAGCGGCTGCTTCGTGGTTGTTGAGGGCAATCGACGGCTTGCGGCGCTGATGATCCTCCTGGGACGTCCTGAGGCTGAGGGTCTGTCGTTGGATGTCGAGCTCGACGCCAAGCGGCTCCGTTCGCTCCAACGTGTACCCTGCTTCGAAGCGCCCAACCGCGACAACGTCCACAAGTTCCTCGGTTTCCGGCACATCGGCGGGATCAAGGCGTGGAGCGCCGAGGCGAGAGCGCGCTACCTTCTCAAGGAGGTGGAGCGCGAGAAGACTGCCGACGACCCGTTCGTCGCCGTCTCCCGCCGGGTTGGCATCGAGAAGCCAGCCGTGCGCACGGCCTTCCTCGCCAGCGCAATCCTGCGGTGGGGCCAGCGGGAGCTCGGCGTGGACGTCGCCAAGATGGAGGCGCACGACGAGCGCCGCTTTGGCGTTTGGGTCCGCGCGCTCCAGTCGCCGAAAATCCGCGAGTACATCGGCGTGGGTTCGCCGTGGACGTATGCGGAATGTGAAGGGGCGCTGCGGCGGATTCGCGCAGAGCGCCTCCGGGAGGTAGTCGGGCACATCGCCCCGGCTGGCGACCGCAGTCCAGTCCTCGACGACTCCCGGAACGTCACGGCCTACGGCCGCGTGCTCGCCAACGAGGCGGCTCGCAAGGTCTTGCGCAAGACTGGCAGCCTCGAGGCCGCAAGGGCCATCGTGGACGAGGCGGCCCTGCCCGAGCGCGTCCGAAGGCTGGCGGCCAAGGTAGACGCACTTGGAGAGGAGGCACGCCGCCTTGACCGTACGGACGACGACCTCGTCCAAGCGGTCAAGGAGTTGCTGGGAGCCGCCAAGGCGCTGGACGGCATCGTTCGCAGCGGATCGTGATGACACCCACGACTATCGAGCCCGACGTGGACGCGTACGGCTCATGGGCCCGTGCCTCCGCGCTGGCGGACTACGCCGAGCTGTCGGCGCTTGTCCACGACCAGTCCACGCTGGCCGACATCGAGAACCTGATTCGTCACTACGCCTGGGGCCCGCAGCTTCTCCCTCACCTTCGGGACGGCGACCCTCAAGGCGACATGGAGCCAGACTTGGTCGCAGAGCCGGTGCGGGGCGCGGAACGAGTTGCGCTGATCGCCGACGAGCGCCTGCGTGTCCTTGGCGATCTCTACCCGTTCACGTGGGATCGCAACGGCTGGAAGGTCCGAAGCGCACCAGACGGCGACGTCTACTTGGTTCTACTCGCGATGACGGTCGCCCACGCCTGGCACCTGCCGGTTCCTCCCGGCCGGCGCGTGGAGGACCTCCTTGAGAGAACTGTGAAGCGCTTCCTCCTCGACTGCGGTTGGCACGCCGACTTGATGTCGACGCAAGCGGGGCCCGGGGGATTCGGGGCACGTCTCCGCCGCGCCACGTTGCCCCTAGGCCTTTGGGCGCGCGTCAAGGGCCAAGCGATCCGCCGGCGGGCCAGGGATGAGGGCGTCGACGTGCTCGCCGCCTCGCCCTGGGGACCGCGCGCGCCACGCGACGACCGTCCAGGTACACTGGTCCTGCTGGCTCAGGCCACCTGCGAGGCCACCGACGGCTGGAAGAAGAAGCTGGGCGACCCCTCGCCGAAACACTGGGGCCGCATCCTGGGCGAGCCAGGAGCGGTAGTGCCCGCTCTCGCGGTCCCGCATCACGCCGAGCGCGAGCACCTGCGCTGGCTGGCGGCCGAGGTTGACGGAGTCATTATCGACCGCCTTCGTCTCACGGCCGGCCTCAAGGCGACGACGAAGGACGAACTCGCGACGCTCTCCGACGTTCGCGACGCAGGCGTCTCGTCATGAGCGGACGGTCGCCGTCGCTCGTCTCCCTTTTCACTGGCATCGGGGGCCTGGACCTGGGCCTGGAGGCCGCGGGCTTCAGCGTGCGCGCCTGCGTCGAGATAGACCACCAGGCGAGGCTCGCGCTGTCCCGGAACCGGCCGCACTGGCCTCTCCTGGGTGAGGGTGATGCTTGCCGCCTGAAGGGACCGGAGATCCTCGAGATGGCGGGCGCTCGGCATGGCGACGTCGACGTTCTGTCTGCGGGCCCTCCGTGTCAGCCGTTCTCGCGTGCCGCCTCCTGGCGAGGCTGGCCCTCCGGCTTCTCCGACCCTCGCGCGAGGACGATCGACGCGCTCTTCCGGATCGTGCAGGCGCTCGCGCCGCGCGTCGTCCTCATCGAGAACGTGCCGGGCTTCACAGCACGTCACTTGCGCGAGCTTGAGCGGCGCCTCGCACGGGTAAACCACGCGATCGGAACTGCCTATGCCTTCGCAGCGCTTCCGCTGCAGGCTGCGGACTACGGCGTTCCGCAGCGGCGCCTGCGGGTGTTTCTCGTGGCCGAGCGCGACGGTAGGCGCGTCGTTCCGCCACCGGCGACCCACGGTGCGGGGCCAGGCTTGCGTTCCGTTGCCACCGCGTGGGACGCCATCGGCGGCCTGCGACTCCCGGGCGTGCCGGAGGCGCTGCGCCCTCGCGGTCGGTGGGCGCGGTTGCTCCCGAGCGTCCCCGAAGGGGCGAACTACCTTCACTTCACGGCGCGTGGCGGTGGCCCCCCGCTCTTCGGGTGGCGGACCCGGTATTGGAGCTTCCTGTTGAAGCTGGCTCGGAGCGCGCCGTCGTGGACACTCGCCGCCCGGCCTGGGCCCGGCGACGGCCCTTTTCACTGGGACAACCGGCGGCTCTCGGTCCCGGAGCTTGCCGCTCTACAGACCCTGCCGCTCGCCTGCGAGCTGGACTGTCCGCACGCCACGGGGCAGCGCCTCATCGGCAACGCCGTGCCCAGCGCCCTCGGCGAGCTCCTCGGCAAGCTAATCCTGGGGCAGCTCCTCGGACGTCCGGCGCCCCCGGAACTTCGGCTGACCCCTCCACGCCGGAGCGACTGCCCACGACCGACGCGTCCGGCGCGTCTGCCGGCGGAATTCCGCGACCGGGTAGGCGACCACCCGGATCATCCCGGCGAAGGACGGGGCCCTCGCCCGTGGGGGCGCCGCGTCGGGTCGGAACGTGTCAACGAATTTGAGACGCCGAGCATGTAGACCCGTCTACCCATGTGCTGGAGCCGTTCGTTGACCAACGAAGAATGGGATTGGCCAGGCTCCGCCCGAAGTTGACGGATAGCCTCGTTTACGATGTGGCCGGGCCGGAGCAAGGAGAATCGCACACTTGGCGGGCGGCAACCAGGTTGAGGTCACGTTGCAGCCGTCAGCCCGCACTCCTGCGGGTGCGCGTCGCAGTACTTCCCGCACTCGTACGGGTGCTCATTGCAGGCGCACTCCTGCGGGTGCTCGACGCAGTACTTCCCGATGCAGGCGCTCAGGGCGTCGTCCTCGGACTTGCAGGCGTCATTGTACTTGCACACGTCGGGAGCGCCGCCCCAGCATTCGAGGAAGGCCTCGAACCCGTTCGAGCAGCCGAACAGGCTCGCAAGCCCCTCGAACTGGCTGCACCCCTCCTCGCACTCGTCTTCGCACTTCGCGGCTACAAACTTGGCGCAGACCGAGGAGCAAGTGACAGCGTCGCCGCTGCTCGAGCTGCTCGATCCGCCCTCGCCGCCTCCGCCGCCGCTCTTGCTGCTGCACGCGACTGCCGCAGCAATGCCGATGATCGTCAACCCCTTCACGATGCTCGTCGTGTTCATGATCCCACCAAGCGTAGCAGAACCAAAGAAACACCCGGCCAGTTTTCAGGGAAGCTCTTGATTTCTCATCTACTTCTTCGGGAAGCCGCTACCGCGTCACGAAACGGTTGCCGGCTGTAGTCGCTTGATCTGACTGACAGTTTTCCGGCGGGCGTAGTCCTTACTCCAACAGAATGGAGCGGCAG
>JACQWT010000060.1:0-14728 GCA_016209145.1 Deltaproteobacteria bacterium
ACACCAGTTCGACTCGCGAGATTCTGCGGACTTCTCCGCCACCGTTCCCGCCCCAGGCGGTACAATCAGGACCGGCGCTGCACGGAATTCCCTAGCAACTTCGCCGCCCTAGACCGTTCCAACCGACGTTTGACGCCGTAGAGGAACTAGGAACTAGGAACCGTCAACGGGCGGCGCAAGGGCGACGATCGTTCCCTGTTCTTTGTTCCTTGTTCCTTGTTCCATTGGCCTTCGCCCAGAGGGCTGGGCATTCCCGGGGCCGGGCAGGCCAGGAGGTCCGGAGTCAACCCGGCGGCCAGGCCATGGGGCGGCCACCCAGCAGGTGCACGTGCAGGTGCATCACGCTCTGGCCGGCCTTGGGACCGCTGTTGATCACGACTCTGAAGCCGTCGCCGAACAGCCCCAGCCGCCCGGCAGCGCGCTGCGCCGCCAACAGGAGCTTGCCGAGCAGGGCCTCATCCGCCGGCGCGGCGTGACGCAGCGACTCCAGATGACGCTTGGGCACGACCAGCACGTGCACCGGTGCCTGGGGGCTGATGTCGTGGAACGCCATGACGTCGTCGTCCTCGAGCACGACGTTGGCGCCCATGCGGTGGCCTACGATCTCGCAAAACGGACACACGGCCTGGCTCCCTATGCGCAGTCACTTCGCCGGCCCGCGCCGGCCCCGCCGCTCCGGCCCCAAGAGCCGCAGCAGCGCGTCGAGCAGCCAGGCCGCGCCGAGATCCGGCTCCCCCGCCGGCAGCCAGCACGGATGATCGGCCTCCAGCGCGGTGAGAAGGCTGCGGCAGCGTAGCCCGAGCTTGGGAAGCCGGTAGCCCAGCACGACGTCTGCCCCCACGGCACGGCGCTCCACGCGACCGCCCGCCGCGCCGAGCACGCTCGCGAGCTCCCGCGCGATGGCGCGCAGCCGCGCGGCGCGGCGGCGGACGCGGCGCGCCGGCGGCCATTCGTACAGGCCGGAAAAGCGGTTGCGCGAATAGGAGCCCGGCACCAGCACGAGGGCCACGAGCAGGCCATCGAGATCGACGCGCTCGTGCCACGGCTCGGCGGCCGTCTCTGCCGCGCGCCCGATCGCCGCGGTTGCGGCCCGGCGACCAGGAGGCTGCGGCGGGGGCGTGCGAGCCATGGGAGGAATCAGCCCTGGCGGGCCTGCGCCGGCGCCTGCCCGAGCAGCTCGGCTTGCCGGTGTGCCTGGAGGGCCGCGGTCAGTTCCTCCAGATCGCCGTCGAGCACGCCGCCCAGCCGGTGCAGGGTCAGGCCCACGCGGTGGTCGGTGACGCGGTTCTGCGGGAAGTTGTAGGTGCGGATCTTCTCGGCCCGCTCGCCGCCGCCCACCATCGTCCGCCGCTCCGCGCACAGCGCCGCGTCCCGCTTGCGCTGCTCCATCTCCAGGAGCCGGGCGCGCAGCACCTTGAGGGCGCGGGCCTTGTTCTTGATCTGCGAGCGCTCGTCCTGGCAGCGCACGATGATCCCCGTGGGCAAGTGCCGGATCTGCACGGCGCTGTTCGTCGTGTTCACGCCCTGCCCGCCCGGCCCCCCCGACGCGGCGATGGAGATCTCCAGATCGCCCTCGCCGATCTGCACGTCTACGTCGTCGGCCTCCGGCAGCACGGCCACCGTGGCCGTGGAGGTGTGGATCCGCCCCTGCGCCTCGGTGACGGGCACCCGCTGCACGCGGTGCACCCCCGCCTCGTAGCGCAGGAAGGAGTAGACGCGCTCGCCCTTGACGAGCGCGATGACCTCCTTGTACCCGCCGGCCGAGGCGGCGCTCGAGCTCAACAGCTCCACCGCCCAGCGACGGCGCTCGGCGTACCGGGAGATCATGCGGAACAGGTCGGCCGCGAAAAGGGCCGCCTCCTCGCCGCCCTCGCCGCTGCGGATCTCCACGACGGCGTTGCGCTCGTCGTTCGGATCCTTGGGCAGCAGGAGCTGCTGCAAGCGCCGCTCGAGGCCGCGGCGCTCGGTCTCGAGGTCGGCCAGCTCCGCGTGAGCCAGCTCACGCAACTCGGGATCCTCAAGTGCCTCCCGGTCCTCCCCTGCTGGTGGTGCGGTGAGTCACCGCGGACGGAGACGTGGCGGTAAACGACCCCGCGGCGGCCACCGACGCTGGCGTGGCCCTGACCTACCGGCGCGACCAGATCCAGGCGGCGTGGATCGGAGCTTATGGTGGCCTTCTTGTACTCGGGGTGGATGCCGGCTTTCACGGCTCCTCCTGGCAGCGCCGCCACGAAGGCGGCGCCGCGTGCGCCCCGCGCGAGGGAAGCGCCCGGGGCAGCCTCTTTCTAGCGCGCCGCCCCCGCTCGCGCAAGCCCCATCCGCGCTCTGCCCGGCGGCGCCCTGCCCTTGCCTGCCCGCGCCCGGGTGGTTAGCTTCCCGGCCATGGGAAAGATCATTGGCATCGACCTCGGCACCACCAACAGCGTAGTCGCCATCATGGAGGGCAAGGAGCCCAAGGTGCTCGTCAACTCCGAGGGCGCCCGCACCACTCCCTCGGTCGTGGCTTGGGACGACAAGGGCGAGATCCTGGTCGGGCAAATCGCCAAGCGCCAGGCGGTCACCAACCCCGAGAACACCGTCTTCTCGGCCAAGCGCTTCATCGGCATGCGCTACGACGAGGCCAAGTACGACATCGAGCGCGCCCCGTTCAAGTGCCTGCGGGGCAGCAACGGGGACGTGCTGTTCGAGGTGCGCGGCAAGCGCGTGGCGCCGCCCGAGGTGTCGGCCAAGGTCTTGCAGAAGCTCAAGCAGGCCGCGGAGGAATACCTGGGCGAGAAGGTAGCCGAAGCGGTGATCACGGTGCCGGCCTACTTCAACGACTCGCAGCGCCAGGCCACCAAGGACGCGGGGCGCGTGGCTGGCCTGGACGTCAAGCGCATCGTCAACGAACCCACCGCCGCGGCCCTGGCCTACGGCCTGGACAAGCAGAAGGATGAGGTCATTGCCGTCTACGACTTCGGCGGCGGCACGTTCGACATCTCCATCCTGGAGGTCGGCGACAACGTGGTGCAGGTGGTCGCCGTCAACGGCGACACGCACCTGGGCGGCGACGACATCGACCGGCTCGTCATGGACTGGCTCGTCTCCGAGTTCAAGAAGGACACCGACCTGGACCTCTCCAAGGACAAGATGGTGCTGCAGCGGCTCCGGGACGCGGCCGAGCAGGCCAAGATCGAGCTGTCGACGGTGCAGGAGACGACCATCAACCTGCCCTTCCTCACCGCCGACGCGAGCGGGCCCAAGCATCTGCAGAAGCAGCTCAGCCGCGCGAAGCTGGAGCAGATGATCCAGCCACTGGTCGACAAGACCATGGGGCCGGTGCGCAAGGCCATGGCCGACGCCAAGAAGAAGCCCGAGGACATCAACGAGGTCGTCCTGGTCGGCGGCTCGATCCGCATCCCGCTCGTGTACGAAACCGTCAAGAAGTTCTTCGGCAGGGAGCCGCACAAGGGCGTCAACCCCGACGAGGTCGTGGGCATCGGCGCCGCGGTGCAGGCGGGCGTGCTCGCCGGCGACGTGCGCGACATGGTGCTGCTCGACGTGACGCCGCTCTCGCTTGGCATCGAGACGCTGGGCGGCGTCACGACCGTGATGATCACGCGCAACACCACCATTCCCACCCAGAAGAAGGAGATCTTCTCGACCGCGGCCGACAACCAGCCCTCGGTCGAGGTCGTGGTGCTGCAAGGGGAGCGCACCGAGGCGCGCTACAACCGCAAGATCGGCAACTTCCACCTGGACGGCATCCTGCCAGCGCCGCGCGGCGTGCCGAAGATCGAAGTCACCTTCGACATCGACGCCAACGGCATCCTCTCGGTCAACGCGCGGGACATGGCCACGGGCAAGGAGCAGAAGGTCACCATCAAGGAGGGCTCCGGCCTGTCGGAAACCGAGATAGAGCGCATGGTGGGCGAGGCCAAGGACCACGAGGAGGAGGACAAGCGCAGGCGCGAGGAGATCGAGCGCCGCAACCGCCTCGACAACCTCTGCTACACCATGGAGAAAACGATCAAGGACAACAAGGACAAGATCGGCGACTCGGATCGCAAAGCCGTCGAGGACGCCATCGCCGCGGGCCGCAAGGCCGTCGAGTCGCACGACGACGCCGAGATCAAGAGCGCGACCGAGAAGCTGGAGACCGAGGCCCACCGCATCGCCAGCGTGATGTACGAGCGCGCCGCGGCGGGCAGCGCCGGGCCGAAGGCGGAGGCCGGCGGCGACGGCGGGAAGGCGGGCGGCGCGGGCGCGGGCGCGGGCGGCACGCCGGGCGGGAAGCCGGACGACGGCGTGATCGACGCGGAGTTTGAGGACTCGAACTAGCGAGTTTGCGCGTCGCCCTCTGTCGGCGGCGCGGTGGTCACGTGGATGAACGCGCTCGGCAGCTCCGTCAGCTCGAAGTGAGCGATCCTCTCGGTCACCCTGCCGTTCTGATCGACAATCTGCTCGACTCGTTTCGGGGCGATGATCCGCCAGGCCCCGAGCTGCCCCTCGCCCTCCTCGGCCGCGACGATCTCGCCGATGGCCAGGTTGACGGTCGGCTTGCCGAAGGTGCCGGTCGCGATCTCGAAGGGCGGCCCGCCCGACTCCCGCTTGACGGGCCGGGTGCTGCCGCTCGGGTTCTGCACGAGGAGCTGGTAGACGCGGCCGAGCTTGAGCCGGGTGCTCTTGCCCTGCTTGGCCACCTCCCAGGTGACGTTCGTACTATAGCGCAGCCCGAACTCCGGCAGCCTGAGCATCGCCGTCTCCTGCTTGCTCGGCTTCAAGGCGAGAAGCGCGGCCTGGGTCCCGAAGGTGCTGGAGAGCTTGTCCGGATCCTCCATCAGCACCGCCGGCCGGCTCGGCCCGGCCGGCTCGGCCGCGATCTCCGGCTTGGCCGCGGGCGCCGGCGCCGCGGCGTCACCGCGCCGGCCGGCGTCGGCCGCTTCTTCCGGCTCGGCCTCGGGCTCGGCTTCCGCCGCCGGCTCGGCCGGCGCCTGCACCGGGGCCTGCTCGCCGCCGCAGCCTGCCGCGATCATGCTCGCGGCGAAAACCGCCGCCCACGTCCGCTCGATCGATCTGCTCGCTGCGCTCATGCCGCTCCCTGGGCAGCTCGGGGCCGCCGGAGGTGTTGTAACTCGACCGGCGACCGCCGAGCAAGACCTCATCGGTGCTCCGAGCGCTTGCCGTCCGGCGCGGCAGGTCGTAGGCTGCAAGACATGGAAGACGAGCTGCCGTTCATCGGGTGGATCGAGCCAGCCGAGCCTGAGTCCTTCATCGGCTGGATCGAGGCACCCGAGGTCAGCGGCCATGGAGAGGAGGGGCAACGTGGCCGTCCGGTTGCGTCTGAAGATCCAGCCGATCGTGGGGACGCCGGCTCCCGCAAGCTCGATTGAGGCCGTCGCGACGGTCAACTCGGGGTACGAGGCGGACGCTCCTGAAATCATCGTGCCCGTGCGTCTGGCGGAGCGCTTGGGCCTCTGGCCGTCGCTCCCGGAGGGCGCCTGCGTGCAGACGTACGCCACCGCGGGCGGGCCGGCCAGGCTCTATCGCGTGCTGCAAGGGGCGAGCGTGGGCATCCAGGTGCCGGATCGGAACCTTCCGGTCGAGACGGCGGATGTCGTCATCAATCCGGTGATTCGCCAGGTGTTGGTGAGCGACACGCTGGGTGAGCGTCTCGGCATCGTCGTGCTCAAGCTCCGTGCCGGCGTCTGGCGGTTGGCGGACGAGCCCAGCGTCGAGCGGCCGAGCGAGATCAAGCAGTTGTGGTGAGCGCCTTTGCGCCGCGCCGGAAAGTATCCCTTGGCTTGCCAGCGGCTCTTGGGTAGTCTGGGGCGCGTAGCTTGAGGTTGCCGGCGTTGCCGGCCCAGCCAACGGAGGCCACCGTGCTCAGCAGAAAGATCCAGACCTTCTACGTCGCGCTCGCGCTCGGCCTGTTGCCGCCGGCCCTGCTTCTGTCGGCGTCGTGCGGCGGCGACGACAAGACGGACATCTCGCAGCCCCCGTCCAGCTCGGGAGGCGGGAGCACGTCCACCAGCTCCAGCAGCAGCTCGAGCACCAGCGGGGGCGAAGGCGTGTGCCTGCTCAACAACTGCAAGAGCGACGAGCACTGCAAGGGCTGCTCCGAGGGCCGCACGACCTGCAAGCTCGACGAGAACCGCTGCGTGGCCTGCGATCCGACCAAGCCCGAGGGCCAGCAGGGCTGCAAGGACGGCGAGAAGTGCTCCTCCTGGGGCGTGTGCGTGCCCAAGGACCTGAGCTGCGAGACGGACAAGGACGGCAACCCGACCGTCAAGTGCGCCGCGAACGCCGACTGCATGGCCTGCGACCCGATGCACCAGGTCTGCGACACCAAGACCGGCAAGTGCCAGGCCTGCACCGACACGAACACGAGCCACTGCCTGCAGAGCGACATCTGTCTCAACGGCAAGTGCTCGCCCAAGTGCCCGAAGAGCTGCAACATCGACAACGACTGCAAGAACTGCGGCGCGCCGGGCAACAAGGCGAACGGCTGCTTCCAGCACAAGTGCAGCCAGTGCTCCGACACCTGGAAGTGCGAGCTTGGCATGGAGTGCGTCAACGGCGTGTGCGTGCCGCCCTGCGGCATCCCCGGGCCGGTGGCCGGCACCTGCACCAACAAGGAGGACTGCATGTACTGCGGCGATCCCAAGGCGCCGGTGAAGTGGGACTGCAAGAAGCCGCTGAACGCCAACAAGCCGGAGGACCACGGCAACTGCATGCCCCCGGCCGAGGGGTGCTCTGACCTGGGCAACAAAGTCGTGGTGCTGCCTCCGCCCTACTCCAACTACACGCAGCTCTGCTCGGTCGACAACGACTGCAAGAACATCGGGCTACAGTACAACGTGGGTAAGGCCATCCGCGATCTGGTCGGGGCCGACGAGCTCAACCTCGGGTTTGCCAAGGTCAAGATCCATGACGCCAACGTGCTCTACCCGATGCCCTACTGCGCCGTCGTGTTCGAGGTGAAGGACAAGAAGTGCGGCGTGTGCGTGCCCTGCAAGGAGGACGGCGACTGCCAGCCCATCCCGGTCGATCCGCTCTTCTCCGACCTGTTCAAGGGCGAGCCGCTGGCGCAGATCGCCGCGGCCGTGCTCATCGACCTGCTCTACGGCGACGAGGAGGCGCACAACCTCAACTTCTGGTGCCAGCCGGTGGTAGCCGGCTACGGCGTGTGCATCCCCTGCGGCAACCCCCTGCAGAAGTGCGGCAAGAGCGGCGGCGGCGGCAGCGGCAAGTGCCCGCCCAACGCCCACAACGTCTGCGAGAAGGGCGACAAGCTCGATCCGAGCTGCGGCGAGTGCGCCAAGGCGGTGTGCGAGCAGGACAGCTACTGCTGCGATACCGAGTGGGACCAGACCTGCGTCGCCGAGGTCGACAAGTTCTGCTCCAGCCCGTGCGGCGGCGGCGGCGGCGGGTGCCACAGCCCCTGCCAGCAGGGCGACGCCATGAAGCCCGGCTGCAGCGCTTGCGTCGAGGCCGTGTGCAAGGCGGACGGCTACTGCTGCAGCGGCAAGTGGGACGACATCTGCGTCGGCGAGGCCAAGGCCGAGCCCAAGTGCGCCTCCGAGTGCGCGGGCGGCTGCGCCCACAGCCCGTGCAGCGAGGGCGCCAAGCTCCCGAGCAACTGCAAGCCGGGCTGCACGGACAAGGTCTGCGGCGACGACCCGTTCTGCTGCGACACCGAGTGGGACAAATACTGCGTCGACGGGGCCAAGAAGGCCGGCACCTGCGGCTGCTAGCTTCCGGAGGTGGGGCGGGGGCTTGTCCCCCGCCGTCCTGCTCACCGGAGCGTGGGCGCCACGTTGGCCGGGCCCCGGCGACGCTGCGGGTGCATCCCGCGCGCTGCCGGCCGCGGCGCGGGCGTGGTATCCTGCAGGCATGCGCCGGCTCACGACGGACCTCAGCCGTGGCGATTGCCGCCCGTACTTCCTCTGGGACGAGGACATCTCCGGCGACGAGCTGCGCGCCATCCTCCAAGGCGCCGACGAGCACGAACGCTTGCGGCTGCTCGGCAAGATGCTGCGCGAGGCGCGCGATCTGGACGTGTGGCAGTTCGTCACGCCGCGCCATGTCGCCGAGGCACTGCCCCTGCTCGGGCGCCGGCTGGGGCGGCGTCGTGCCTTCTGGGAGTTCTTGATCGAGGGGTGGCGCCACGATGGCCTGCTCGCCTCCTAGCGCGGGGCTGAGCCCGCTGCAGCGCGATGTCCTGGGGGCCTTCTTCGCGCGCGAGCGCGGCTTCTTCCTCACCGGCGGCGGCGCTCTCGTCGGCCTGCGGCACCGCACGACGACGAACCTCGATCTGTTCACGCTCGACGATGCGGCGTTCGAGCGCGGTCGGCACGTCGTCGCCGACGTGGCGGCGGCGCTCGGCGCCACGCTCGAAGTGCGGCAAGACGCGCCTGGGTTCGAGCGATTCGCCCTGACGCGCGGCGACGAGGCAGTGATCGTCGATCTCGTGCGCGAGCGGGCCCGGCAGCTCTTTCCGGAGAAGCCCGAGCACGACGGCGTGCGGGTCGACCCGCCCGAGGAGATCCTCGCCAACAAGCTCACGACCCTGGTAGGCCGCATGGAGGAGCGCGATCTCGTGGACGTTCTCTACCTCGAGCGGGCCGGCTATCGCGTGGAGCAGGCCCTGGACGCCGCGCTGGCCAAGGACGGCGGCTGCACGGCGGCGACGCTCGCCTGGCTGCTCTCCGAGATCCGGATCCCCGACGGTGCGAAGCTGCCGGGCGCAGTCTCTGCCGCGGAGCTGCGCGCCTTCGTGGTGGATCTCGTCGGGCGGCTGCGGCGGGCAGCGGCCCCGGGCCGAGGGCGCGGCCAGCCTGGGTAGTCTGGATCCCCGTGCGCCACTTCGCGCGCGTTCCCGGCCTCAGGCGTGGAGAACTGGCAGCGGCCGGCGCGCCGGTGATAGCCCGGCCGGGGTACGCAACCGTTGCGCAGCGCTGCACCTTTTTTCTCCGGCCGAGGGCCCGCGGGCGGCGCGATCCGCGGTGGCAGCCAGTTATCCAGCGGGCATGCGGTTTGCTAGAATAGCGGTAGCGCGGCAGGCAGGCGTGTCTCGGCCACCGGCCCTGCCGGCAGAGGTGCCCTTCATGAACCGTGCCCCTAGTCTCATCAAACCGTCGCGCGGGTGGCTGTGGCTTGCCCTCGCTGGCGCAGCCGGGATCGCTCTCGCGGCAGCCTGCGGCGGTCCGGACTCACCCCACGGCGCGCCTGCCGCGCCGCCCAGCGTCGAGCCGGCCGGCCCCTGCACCGAGGGCGCCACCAAGACGTGCGGCAAGACCATCGGCGAGCATAGTGGGGTACTTTCTTGCTTCCAGGGTGAGAGCACCTGCACCGGCGGCAAATGGGGGCCGTGCGAAGGGGGCACAATCGCCAACTACTACACGGGCCACAGCGGTTTCTACCCCATGGCCCTGTCCGACGCCGGGAGCTGCAACGACATCTGCGATCCGAGCTGCATGAACTGGGACGAGCTCCCGGACGGCGGCATGACGCCCCCGCCCGGCGGCGGGGCGTTCGCCGGCGCCAACCCCGAGCTCCTGCCGGGCGGCTTCACCAACAAGGGCGTGAAGGACTGCAACCACCCGCCCGGCTACGAGGGCTGCACCGGGCCCGGCGACTGCCAGTTCGACCACTACTGCGACAAGACCACTTGCTGCGGGCCGGACATGAACTGCGGCATGTGCAAGCCCTACGGTATGGGCGAGTACGACAAGACGAGCGTGCTGCCCAACTACACGCTGGCCGTCCCCTGCACCAAGATCATCGCCTGCAACCGCGGCGGGGCCGTGGCGCCGGCGGGCGCCAAGGTCACGGTCCTGAACGGCAACAGCAAGCAGATGCAGGAGAACCTCGGCCTCTGCGCCGCGGGCGAGGGCACGATCGCCGGCCAGGTGTACACGCCCACGCCGCTCAACCCGGGCGAGTGCCAGTGCATTCCCGGTGGGGGCAAGCTGCTCAAGGGCACGCAGAGCATGGTCATCAACTTCGCCGACTATGCGCCGCCCCTCTTCGCCGAGACGCTGTGCGAGGACAACTGGAGCGTATCGGCCGAGACCCTCGGTCTGCCCGACTGCGAGAGCTGCCGCTACTCGTACCAGAAGATCTCGTTCGACGTGACGGCGTACGTGTTTCACGACAAGTCCATGGTCTCGGACAGCACGCAGAAGCTGTTCGCGCCGGCCAAGGCGGGCCTGCGCGCCTTCGTGCAGGAGGCCGCGAGCGAGGGTCTGAACGCGGCGCTGCGCTTCACGGGCGACGACCCGGCGGCGGGCTGCAACTACTCGGCCTGCGACGCCACGGCCTGCGGTACGCCCAAGGTGGGCCCGGCCCGGCTGACTGCCGCGGCCGCCCCTGGGGACGCGCAGGAAGAGAAGCTCATCACGCTCATCGACGCAACCGTGGCCCAAGGCGTGGGCCGGCCCTACCGGGCCATCGTCGAGGGCACGACGAGCTGGGCCAGCGCCTACTCCAAGGCCAACCTGGGCGGCACCGAGGCGGTCATCTGGATCCTGGCCGCCAGCCTCTACGGCTGCGAGACCGACATCGCGCTTATCGCTAAGTTCGCGGCCGACGCGCTCAAGAACGACGGCATCAAGACGCACATCATCGCCCTGCAGAACCCGCTCGCCAGCGACGGCCCGGTGCAGGCCGATCTCGACAAGATCGCCGCGGCGGGCGGCACCACCGCGGCGCGCTACCTCTCGACGAGCGACGCGGCGACGGCGCAAGCCTTCGTGCTCAAATCGCTCCAGGACATCCGCACCGAGCTCGGCATTCCCAAGCCGTGCTCTTTCAAGCTCGACAGCGCGCCGTTCCTGGTCGGCGAGATGATGGCGGTGCGGCACAACGGCGTGAATCTGGTGAAGGTTGCGGACGCTACAGCGTGCAACGCCGGCGGCTGGTACTTCGACAACAACGAGTGCCCGACCGCGGTCATCCTCTGCCCGAACACCTGCTCCGGCATCCGCACCGTGGGCGGCAACGTCGAGATCATCGCCAACTGCCCCTACTATCCCAGGACGCTCACGTTCTACTACACGGCCGAGTGCCCGCCCGGCACGCAGGTGCAGTGGGGCTACATGTCCTGGGACACGGCCTGCCCGGGCGACTCGAACGTGACCTTCAGCGTCAAGACGGCCTTCGTTGTCGAGGACTTGCCGACCGCCACCCTCGTCAAGCTCGGTACGGCCAAGTTGGGCGCCGAGGACTGCCTGATGAGCGGGCCGGCGCCCTGCCCCGCCGACCTCTACACGGCCCTGGGCAAGGAGCCCCAGGCGAACGCCAAGTACCTCCAGCTCGACATGTACATCGTGCCCACGAAAGACAAGCTCCAGACGGCCACGATCAACGAGTGGGAGATCACCTACTCGTGCCCGCCCGCGGAGTGACCTGGATGCGTCTGCCGCGGCTGGCAGCGCCGGCGCTCGCCCTGGCGGCGCTCGTCGCGGCCTGCTTCGAGGAACAGTCGTCGGGGAAAAGCGGGCCTGGCACGACGGGCATCACGCCCACGGGCTCGAGCTCGGGCGGCGCCGGCGGCGGCGCCGGCGGCGGGGGCGGGGCCGGGGGCGGCCTGGCCGGCGCCGCGCCGGAGCTGGAGGTGGTGGACGTCGCGGACAGCCCCTGCGAGAAGCGCGGCGGCAAGAGCGTCACGCTCTACGCCGAGAGCTCGGCCGTGCCCTTGTTCGCCAGGCTTGGGAGCGTGGGCACGAGGCGCGTGGCCAGCGAGGGGCTGGGCATCGAGGGCTTCGTCACCTTCGCGGCCGACGGCTCCGGCGCAAGCGCCGCGCCCACGGTGCTCGGCGCCAACAACCACAGCGCCCCGGAGGGATCGAGCATCGGCGCGGTGGCCGTGACAGACGAAGGCGTGGTCTACCGGCGCTTCGACGCCCAGGACGCGCCGCTCGGCGAGCTCGTGGCGCTGGCCCCGGACGAGAAGCCCGCCGCGATCGCCATCGCCGGTGCCGATGGCCGCGCGCTGGTCGTCTGGGGCGCCGCCGCCGTGCTGCGCGGCCGGCACGTGGGCGAGGCGGGCAAGCCCGCCGGCAAGGCCTTCGCGATCGGAGAGGGGACCTTCCACTACTTCCTGCGCCTCGCCCTCGCCCCGCGGCCTGGCGGCTTCGCGCTGGCATGGTCCGGCGACGGCACGGCCGATTCGTACAGCCTGTGGTTCGCGCGCATCGGCGACGCGGGCCTCGACGGCAGCGTCGTCGAGCTGGCACGCGGCGCGATCCCCTTCGAGGCCGTGCGCCTCGCCGCCACCCCTTCCGGCTACGCCCTGCTGCTCGCCGGCCCGGCGCCCGATCGCGTGCCCCACCTCGCCCTGCTGGGCGAGGCGGGTCAGCTCGTCGGTCCGGCGCGCCGCCTGGTTGGCGCCCTTCTGCCGTGGGATCTCGCCGCGCAGGAAACTGAGCTTGGCGTGCTCGCCCATCGGGCGAGCGGCGAGACCGAGTTCCGCCCCTTCGGCGCGAGCCTGGAGCCGCTCGGCCCATGGGTATGCCTCGACGAGCCCTCGGAGTTCTTCCCGGAAGCGGCGCTCGACGCCGACGGCTCGGGCTACGCCGCCGTCTACTGGCGGCCCTCGGACGGCCACGAGATCTTCGTGCGCTTCGATGGGCTGGGGACGGGCGATCCGTAGCGCGGCCCCCATTTCGCCCAAGAAGGCGCTATCATCGCGGGACGGTGTTCTGGTCTTTCGCTCTCCCCATCACCCGCGCCAACGCGGCCGCGGCAGCAGCGCTCGCGGTGCTGGCGGCCGCCGGTCCAGCCTGCGGCCTCGATCGGTCTGGCACGGCCCTGTCATTCGGGGAGCCCGCGGCCGACGGGGGCGGCGGCGCGCCGACGGGCTGCACCGCGCCTGGCGACTGCCCGGGCCCGGATCTGCCGTGCCAGGAACGCGCCTGCACGGCCGGCGCGTGCGGCTTCGCCAACGCCGCCGCGGGGACGGCGTGCACCGGGCCTGAAGCCGGCGCCAAGCTCTGCGACGGCCTGGGGAAGTGCGTCCAGTGCCTTGGGCCAGCCGACTGCGGCGGCAACCTCTGCCAGCGGCGCAAGTGCGTGCCGCCCACGTGCGCCGACGGGATCGTGAATGGCGATGAGACCGACGTCGACTGCGGCGGCCTGGAGTGCGCCCCCTGCCCCAACGACAGGGCGTGCAAGCAAGCCACGGACTGCATCAGCCACTTCTGCACGCCATCGGCGACGTGCGCGGCATGCGGGAAGATCGAGGACTGCTCCGGGGACGAGTACTGCGACGAAGGCGTGTGCGCGCCCCGCAAGCAGAACGGCGACACGTGCAAGGCGGGCACCGAGTGCCAGAACGGCAGCTGTCCGGCGCAGGACGGCGTGTGCTGCAACTTCCCCTGCCTGGTCAAATGCCGGGCCTGCCTCGGGGCCAAGACGGGCGGCGAGAACGGCGCGTGCCTACCCATTCCCGCGAAGTCCGATCCCGACAAGGACTGCCCCAAGGACGACGCCGAAACCTGCAAGTCAACCGGGGAAGGCTGCAACGGCAACGCCAACAACCCCGGCTGCATTCTGTACTCGAACGAGACGGTGTGCTCGCCGGCCGCCTGCGAGGACGGAACCCTGACCGAGGCGGGGAAGTGCGACGGGCTGGGGAGCTGCGTTGCGGGGACCAAGGGCTGTGGCGCCTACACCTGCAACAAGGACGGGAACGCCTGCCTGGACGGCTGCTTCGAGCACGCGCAGTGCGCCAGCGGCCACTACTGCGGCAGCCAGAAGTGCCTCGTGAAGAAAGCGAGCGGGCAACCGTGCAGCTCGGCTGCCGTCTGCCTGAGCGGGTACTGCCAGGACGGCGTCTGCTGCGACAAGGCCTGCGACGGTGCGTGCGTGGCCTGCGTGCAGAAGTGGAGCGGCAAGGTCGACGGCGCCTGCGGCGCATGTCAGGGTTCGTGTGTCGGCGGCAAGTGCTGCGGGGAGGCGGTTGAGCCGTCGCAGCAGTGCCCCGGCGGGTGCCCCCCGGCAGGGGTCCCGGGGAGCTGCGGCAGCAAGACCTGCACCATCACCTGTAGCGGAAGCCAGGCATGCAAGGACAAGACCATCACATGTCCGCCGGGCCAGGACTGCGTGGTCAAGTGCACCGGCAGCCAGGCGTGCAAGGGCGCCACAATCAAGTGCCCCGAACTGCACAAGTGCAGCGTGAGCTGCGAGTTTGCGAACGCCCAGGACCAGAGCTGCCAGGGCGCAACCATCTCGTGCTCGGCGCAGGGCCCGTGCAGCCTGACCTGCGGCGCCAGCCAGGCGTGCAAGGACACGAAGCTCGTCTGCGGGAACAACGCCTGCAGCGCGACCTGCCAGGGTGGGGAGAAGCCGATCCCGACGTGCGGAAGCTCCTGCAACTGCACGCCGTGCTGAGTCACGCCGCCCGACGTCTGTGGCTCGCTGCCGCAGCCCGGGCTGCGCCGGGCTGCCGGCGATGCTGCCGAAATGGTAGAGTATCTTGAGGCTGGGCCGCAGCAAGCCTGCCGGCGGGCCAGCACAGCGGTTGGCGCAGTTCGTGAATGACCGGGAGCCAAGGAGATCACCATGAACAACCCACTCATCCGCATCGCGATGCTGATCTCGGCCGCGGCGATAGCGGCAGCCTCGCCCTTGGCGTGCAGCAGCAGCGAGACGGCGCCGACCGGCACGCCGCCCGCGTCCACGTCCACGTCCGCTAGCTCGGGAGCGGCCCGCACGGGAGGCACTGCCGGCGCGGCCGGCGCCG
>JACQWT010000060.1:14747-19268 GCA_016209145.1 Deltaproteobacteria bacterium
GGCACGGGCGGCGGCGACGGCGGGGTTCCGACACAGCCGGCCTCGTGCGGGGGCAAGCCCCCCTACCAGTGCGGCGATCTCGCCGACAACGACAAGGACGGCCTCATCGACTCGCAGGATCCGGACTGCCTTGGCCCCTGCGACAACACCGAGGACAGCTACTTCCCGGATCTGCCCGGCATGACCGGCGATCCGTGTTCCCTCGACTGCTTCTGGGACCAGGGCAACGGCCCCGGCAACGACGACTGCTACTGGGACCACCGCTGCGATCCGCTGGAGAAGGCGCCCGACTACCCGCCCGAGGGCATCGACTGCGCCTATGACCCCGGGGCCAAGCCCAAGCCCGGGATGAGCTGCGAGGACGCTTTCGGCGGCCAGTCGACGAAGTGCCTCGACTACTGCGCGCCGCTCGTGCCGAACGGCTGCGACTGCTTCGGCTGCTGCGAGCTGCCTTCCGGAAGCGGCAAGTACGTCTGGCTGGGCTCGATGGACGAGGCGAAGAACGGGACTTGCACCATCGACGCCGTCAAGGACCCCGCGAAGTGCAAGCCCTGCACCTTCGTACCGGGCTGCGGCAACGCGTGCGGCAAGTGCGAGCTGTGCATCGGCAAGAAGCCCGAGGATCTGCCGCCCGAGTGCTTCGACGCGGACGCTGGCTTGCCCGACGGCGGCGGCGGGGCAGACGGCGGCGAGCCCGGCGGCCAGTGCCCCCCGGGCGTCGAGCCCTGCGGCCTGCCCGGCCAGCAGCCCTGCGCGGCCGGCTACTACTGCATCACGGGTTGCTGCAAGCTCACGCCGCCGAAGTGACGGCGTGACCTGGCGCCCGGGACGCGGTACTCTCGTTGACGGGTCAGATGTCCGCGTCCCAACGGCGTTCTCTGGGCCGGGCTGCTCTGGCAGCCACGGTGCTCGCCATCGCGAGCCTCGCGGCCGCTCCGGTGCATGCCTTCTGCCGGAGCACGACCTGCGTGGGCGAGTGCGGGCGCAACGCCGACGGCTGCAAGACCCAGGGCCACCCCCTGTACTGGCCTACGATGTGCGTGGGCTTCAGCTTGCAGCAGAACGGCAGCGTCAACATCGATATGCCGATCGTCCGGGGCGTGGTGCAGGACTCCTTCGTCGCCTGGTCCGATCGGGAGTGCCCGGAGGGCGGGCTGGCCACCATGGCCTTCACCGAGTTGAAGGACGTTGCCTGCCACGAGATCGAGTACAACCCCGACGGCGCCAACGCCAACGCGGTCATGTTCGAGGACTACAAGTGGACGTACTCCGACTCGTGCAACACCCTGGCCAAGACCACGGTCACGTACGACTCCGAGACCGGCGAGATCTTCGACGCCGACATGCAGATGAACCACGCGTACAACGAGCTGACTTGGACCGACGACTACGTGGTCTTCGACATGCAGTCGATCTTCACGCACGAGGTCGGCCACTTCATCGGCCTGGACCACACGCTCGACTACGACGCCACCATGAACGCCACGTACGAGGAGGGCACCGTTTTCCGCCGCACCGTCGAGGCAGACGACGTCGGCGCCCTGTGCGCGGCGTACCCGCCCGAGCGGCAGGCGGCGTGCAGCCCGACCCCCCGCGGCGGGTGGATCTCCGACTGCGGCGGTGGCGTCGCCGCCGCGGATGCCGGTGGCTGCAACTGCGCCGGGGCGGGCGCCGCCGCCGGCGGCCACGGGGAACCGCGCGGCGCGTGGGCGGCCGGCGCGGCGGTGCTTGGGCTCTGGCTCGCGTCGCGCCGGCGCCGTGACAAGCTGCTATGATGGCAGCATGCGATTCGGGGCCTTCTTCACGCTTGTCGCCTCGGGCGGCGCCATCGCCTTCTTCGCCTGCTCCAGCGAGCCGGAGCCGGCGGAGGAAGAGATCTGCCCGCCCGGACAGGTGATCTTCTGCCGCTGCCCGGGCGGCGAGGGATCCGGGACCAAAACCTGCAACGAGGACGGCAAGGGCTCCGGCCCGTGCGAGCCGTGCGAAGGGCGGCCGAGCTCGTCGTCGGCATCCTCGAGCACGAGCGCGAGCTCCTCGAGCTCCTCGAGCTCCAGCTCCAGCACGAGCGGCGGGGGCGGAGGCCAGGGAAACGTGCCGCTGTACGAGCCGTGCGAGCAGGATGGCGAGTGCGCGAGCGGCAAGTGCCCCATGGGCTACTGCACCAAGGACTGCGCCCAGGTGACGGACTGCGAGCTGGGCGTGGCCGAGTGCGTGTCCTTCGGCGGGGAAACGGTCTGCCGGCCGGTCTGCAAGACGCAGGAGGACTGCAAGAAGTACGGCTGTGCCGAGGAGAGCGTGTGCAGCGCTTGCGGCTATGGCAAGGCCGTGGACGACTGGGGTGTGAAGATCTGCGCCGACTGGGGCGCCGAGCTCGCATTCCCGCCCGAGGGCACGGAGTGCAAGGAGGACTGGGAGTGCAACCTCGGCATCGAGGGCGCCGAGCACGTCTGCCAGGCCTTCGGGACATGCATGGTGGGCTGCTACGAGCAGAAGGACTGCCCCAAGGGCAAGACGTGCTCCTCGCAAGGAGCCATCGGCAAGTGCCAGTAGGGCCGAGCCGATGAGCGTGGCCGACGCCGTCCTGCTCGGCATCGTGGAGGGGCTGACCGAGCTGCTGCCCGTCTCGTCGACGGGGCACTTGATTCTCGTGGACCGGCTGCGGGGCCAGGCGGACGAGACGGCGAAGACGCTGGAGATCGTGATCCAGCTTGGCGCGGTGCTGGCCGTGGCGGGCTACTTCCGCGCGCGTCTTGCGGCGCTGGCGCGCGGCGTGGTGCGCCGCGAGCGGGGCAGCCTGAGGCTCGCCGGCGCGCTTTTGCTGGCCTTCGCTCCGGCGGCCATCGCCGGCCTCGCCGCGCACCGGGAGATCAAAGAGCGGCTCTTTGGCCCCCTGCCTGTCGCCGCCGCGCTCATCGCCGGCGGCGTCGCCATGGTCCTGGTGGAAGCCGCGCTGCGCCGGCGCGGGCGCGTCGCAAGCGAGGGGATCGAGCACGTCACACTGCCGCGCGCCTGCGCCATTGGCCTGTGCCAGTGCCTGTCGCTCTGGCCGGGCGCCTCGCGATCGATGACCACCATCGTGGGCGGGCAGCTCTGCGGCCTTGCCACGAAGACGGCCGCGGAGTTCTCCTTCCTGCTCGCCATCCCCACGCTGGGCGCGGCCACCGTCTACGACTTCGCCATCCACCGCGAGCTGCTGCTCGCCAGCCCCGGAGCCATGACCGCGCTCGGGGTCGGCCTCGGCGTCTCGTTCGTCGTGGCCTGGCTCGTCGTCGCCGTCTTCCTGCGCTACGTCGGTCGCATCGGCATGACGCCGTTCGGCCTGTACAGGATCGCCCTGGGCATCGTGGTGCTCCTGCTCTGACCGCATAGCGCGCGCTTCGCCCGCAACCCAGCGGCGGAACGGATGCGCCCGCGGGAACCGAGCGGGCCGAAGCAAGCAGCAACGCCTCGCGGCCGTTGCGCGGTGTAGCCGCAGGCGAGCCGTCCGCGGCGAGAATTCCACGCTGGGGCTTCGCCCCAGACCCCGCGAACGGGGCCCCAACCCCGTTCGCCCTGACCGGCCGGTCTTCCGTGCCAAAGTGCATCGATTCTCCAACCTGGTAGATTAGCGCGCGCCCTTGGCCTCCTGCCAGTAGCCCTCGAGCTCCTCGAGGCACAGCGGCGCGCCCTCGGGCCAGTCCCCGTGACGCTCGCGCACGCGGCGCTCGACGTGGGCGAAGCGCGCGGCGAATCTCTCGCCCGCCCCGCAGAGCGCCGCCTCGGCGTCGATGCCCAGGTGCCGCGCCAGGTTGACCATGGCGAAGAGTACGTCCCCGAGCTCCGCTTGGACCCGCTCGCTGCGCTCCGCAGACACCGCGGGGCCCGGCGCGGCGCCAGGTGCCGCCACGACCGCATCGAGCTCGCCGAGCTCCTCGTCGACCTTGCGGCGCACGCCGGCGGCGTCCGGCCAGTCGAAGCCCACCTTGGCCGCGAGCTCGCCCAGGCGCTGCGCGCGCGCGAGCGCCGGGAGAGAACGCGGCAGGCGACCGAGCAGGCCGGCCCTCTCTCCCCCCTCGCCGCGCTCGCCGGCCTTGATACTCTCCCAGTTGCGGCGCACCTGCTCGGCGCCGTCCACCTGCGCGGAGCCAAACACGTGCGGGTGCCGGCGCACCAGCTTCTCGATGATGGCCGCGGCCACGTCGTCCGGGCCGAAGCTGCCCTCGGCGCGGCCCAGCTCCGCGAGAAACGTCACGTGCATGAGCACGTCGCCGAGCTCGTCCCGCAGCGCCGCCCGGTCGCCCGCGGCGATGGCGTCCATCACCTCGCAGGCTTCTTCGAGCACGTACGGGCGCAGGCTCGCGAAGCTCTGCTCCCGGTCCCACGGGCAGCCGCCCGGCCCGAGCAGGCGCTGCATCAGCTCGACCAGACGGGCGAACCCCTCGCCGGTCTGCGCGGCGACCGGCCGCGGCCGGAACGGTGGAAAGGGGTGGGGCACGGCGGCTGCTCTATACCACGCGCGGGCTGCGCCTGCGGCGCGAGGGT
>JACQWT010000215.1 GCA_016209145.1 Deltaproteobacteria bacterium
GCCCTTTCATGCTACATCCACCCGATCATCATAGCAGGCCCACCCCAAGCGGCGGGCCCAATCCCGAGCGGCCCGGGCGAGTCCCTCGCGTCTCACCACGCCGATCCCCTTCCGTGCCACCGCCGCACCAACGCCAGCGTCCGCGCCAGCAGCGCCAGCCGTGGCTGCGCATCGCGCAGCAGGAGCGGGCGCTGTGCCGCCGGGTGGTCGGCCAGCTTCGCGCCGTGCGGCCGCCCGGGCCGCCGCGCTGGAACGACGACGCCGATCTCATCTCGCTACGCGACCAGCTCGCCACGGCCCGGTTGGAGGACGTGCCCGCCCTGGTGACGCAGATGCAACAGGTCCAGGCTATCCTCGACCAGCGCGCCCGGCACGTGGTGGAGTCGGTCGATCCGGACTGTCCGTACTTCGGCCACCTGCGGCTGGATGAAGCCGGGCGCGGCTGTCGTGACGTGCTCGTCGGCAAGGCCACCTACCTCGATCCGCGCCACGACATTCGCATCGTCGACTGGCGGCACGCTCCCATCAGCCAGCTCTACTACCGCTATGCGGAGGGCGCGAGCTACGAGGAGGAGTTCGGCGATCGCGAGGTGCAGGGCCGGATCGTGGCGCGCCGCACGGTCACGATCGCGCAGGGAGAGCTGGTGCGCGTGGCCTGTCCCCAGGGGACCCTGGTGCGCGACGCCGCCGGCCACTGGCGCCGCGTGCCCGGAAGAAGCGCTCATCTCGCCGGCGGCGAGGGCGTTGCCGTCCGCCCCGACCAGTACTACCGGCGCGACGGCTCCGAAGCGCCCACGGCAGGCGGCGTCGCGCGCCGGGGCGTGCTTGGCGCCACGAGCCCCATCGAGCAGCGCGAGAACCGGCATCTGCCCGAGATCGCCGCGCTGCTCGATCCGCGGCAGTTCGAGCTTATCGCGCGTCCCGAGGCGGGGCTGGTGGCCGTCCAGGGCGCGGCCGGAAGCGGCAAGACCACGATCGGCGTGCATCGGATGGCAGTCCTCAACTTCCAGGCTCCGGAGCGCTTTGCCCCCGAGAAGATGCTGGTCATCGTGGGTACTCCGGCCCTGCGCGCCTACATCAGCGAGCTGTTGCCCGCGCTCGGCATCGGGGCGGTGCGCGTGCTGACCTTCGCCGAGTGGGCCCGGCGCGCGCGGCTGCGCTGCTATCCCTGGCTCACGGTGCGCGCGGAGCAGGCCACCCCCCCGGTCGTGACGCGCTTGAAGACCGACGCGGCCCTGCTCGGCCCGCTCGAGGCGCGCGCGCGCGAGCTGGGCATGAGCCCGGCGCGCGCGGACCCGCGCCGGGCCCTGTGGCTCTGGGCCGAGTTGCTGACCGACCGCGAAGCCCTGCAGCGGGCCTTCGCCGCGCACGGCTCGCGCGCGCTTGCGCCGGCGCAGATCGATCAGGCCTGGCGCTACTGCGCACAGCGCTGTCCCGCCGTGCTCGACTGGGGGAGCGAGGATGACAGGGCCGTCCGCCCCGCGGACGAGGACGGCAACCCCATCGTCGGCGCGGACGGCCGGCTCGACGAGCCGGACGAGCACGCCCGGCTCGACCCCGAGGACGACGCCCTGCTCTTGCGCGTCTACCAGCTCCTGTGCGAGCCGCACCGCGTAGAGCGGCGCCTGGCGCGCTGCGCGCACCTGTTTGTCGACGAGGCGCAGGATCTCGCGCCGGTCGATCTCGCGGTGCTGCTCGGCATCGCGGGCGAGCCGCAGAGCGTCACGCTGGCCGGCGACACGGCGCAACGCATGAGCACCGACACGGGCTTCTCGGACTGGAGCGGCGTTCTGCCCCAGATCAGCCGGGGCGGCGCGCAGATCGAGCTCCTGCGCATCGCCTACCGCTCGACCCGCGAGGTGCTGGCCTTCGCGCGCGCGGTGCTGGGGCCGCTCGCCGAAGAGGAGCCACCCACCGTGCCTCGCTCGGGCGCGCCCGTCGAGCACCACCACTTCCCCGCCCAGGGAGCCGCCGCCGCCTTCCTCGCCGAGGCGCTGCGGCCGCTGAGCGTGCGCGAGCCGTGTGCCACCGTGGCGGTGCTGGCACGCCACGCCGAGCAGGCCGACGCCTACTACGAGGCCCTGCGCATGGCCGAGGTGCCGCTGCTGCGCCGGGTGCGCGACTACGACTTCCTCTTCCGTCCCGGCGTGGAGGTGACCGAGATCCACCAGGTCAAGGGCCTGGAGTACGACTACGTCGTGCTGGTCGACGTCAACGCCGCCACCTTCCCGGCCGAGGACCGGGCGCGCCATCTACTGCACATCGGCGCGACGCGCGCCGCCCACCAGCTCTGGGTGATTTCGACGAGCCGGCCCTCGCCGCTGATCCCCGCCTGGCTTGCGGCGGAGCCAGGCTGAGTACAGCTCCCCGCAAGTCAGTGACCAGTCCTGTTTCGGGGGGCCGTTTGGCTTGACTTGCGGGGAGCTGTACTTCGCGGGGAAGGCCCCGCCGCTTGCAGTTGCGTCCCTGCGGGACGCGCAAGCGGCGGGCCCTCCCCGCGGGCCCTACCGGGGGAGGGCGGCGCGCCCTCCCCCGGACCCCCACCCGCGTACAGCGCCCGTAGGCACTGATCCCCAACTTGTGGGGCGCTGTACTGAGCGGGGCTGGCCCCGGCCAACCGAGTGGCCCCGTCGTCGCGTCGCCGCCGAGGACTTCTGGCCGCCGCTGCGGCAGTGCTACAGTCATGCCCGATGCTCGGGGTGGCCGTCCTTCGCAGGCTGCGGCAGCGCTGGGAGAAGCGTGAGCCAGTAGGCGTTCACGCCCCCTCCCACCCGGCTCGTCAGGCGGCCGCGAGCGCGAGCGCGCCCGGAGGCCCGGCCCGGAGCGTACTCCTGTACGTGAGGAGCCGGGCCGAGGACGTAAGCCGCGATCGCGGGCGACTCGGCGAGCCGTCGTCGCTGGCACGGAAGGGCCGTGAACGGGTACGCGAGCCGTCGTGGCACGCCCGGCATGCCGTGCTCGCGGCCACCCTCGCGCTCGGCCTCGCGCTTGGCGGGGAGCTCGTCGTCGGCCTTGCCGGACGCGGCGTCGTGGAGGAGTCAGCGGCCGAGCGTCTGGCCGCTGCCGGCTGCTCCGTGGCCCTCTTCGTCTGGACCGCGCTCGTCCTGGCCCTGCTGTCGGGAAGCTGGCTCTCCTGGCGGCCCGGCCGCGCGGCGGCCGTCGCCCTGAGCGTCGGCGTGCTGTCGCTCCTGACGCTCCTTTGCGTGGCCGGCGTGGCCACGCGGGCCATGTCCGGCAGCTACTTGACGTGGGGCGCCGTGCAGTTCTGCTCGGGCGCGGGCGAGCACGTCGCCCATGCCGCGCTCGGCCGCTACCGGGCCTGGCTGGCCTTGGCTCTGGCCCTGGCCGCCGGCCTGGGCGTGCTCTTCGGCCGCCTGCTGCGCCCGGCCGCCCGCCGCCCGGCGCACAGCCCGCGCTGGGTGCTCGTGCTTGTCCTCGCCCTCGGCCCGGCGCTGGGCGGGCTCTTTGCCCGGCGCGATCGCAGCCGTTTCGCTGGCGCCGTGCTCGACAGCGCGCCGTTGCTCGCGCTCGCTAGCTCTCTCGACGCCCAGGTCCTAGCGCGGCCGGCCCAGGCCGCCGGCCCGGCGAGCAGTGGCTTGCCGCTCGTCGCGGGACGATCGTGGACTGCGGCGGCGAGCCTGGTGAGCGCCCGTCGGCCCAACGTCCTGCTCCTGATGCTGGAGTCGGTCTCTCCCGGGCAGCTCGGCTACGGCGGGTACCATCGCGACGTGTCGCCCGAGATCGATCGGCTGGCTCGGGCCGGGCTGCGCATGCGCCGCGCCTGGGCCACGGCCACGCACTCGAACTACGCGCAGATGGCCGTGCTCTCGTCGCTCTTCCCGCGCCGTGGCGAGGTGCTCGATCTGTACCAGCGGCTCGACTATCCGCGCGTGCTGCTGCACGACCTCTTCCACCAACTCGGCTCGGCCACGGCCACGATCTCCAGCCAAGACGAGAGCTGGCAGGGCATGCGGCGGTTTCAAGACACGGGGACGCCCACGCACTTCTGGCACGCGCGCGACTACGCCGGAGCGAAGATCGACACCGGACCCGAGCAGATTGTGCCCGACGCTGTCACGGTGGACCACGCCCTCGACTGGCTCGCCGCGCAGGGCGACGGCCCCTGGGCCCTGTATGTCAACCTGCAGGCCACGCACTTCCCGTACCGGCTGCCCGAGGGCGCCGCGCGGCCCTTCGTGCCGTGCGAGCCCAGCTCGCGCGCCGAGCACTACTGGGGCTACCCCCACGCGCTTGCGTCCATCGTGCGCAACCGTTTCGACAACGCGCTGCGCTACGCCGACGAGCAGGCGGGCAGGATCCGCCGCTACCTGGAGCAAACCGGACAGCTCGGGCGCACGCTCTGGGTCATCACCAGCGACCACGGCGAGCAGTTCGAGGACCACGGCCGGGTCACCCACGGCTGGACCCTGTACGACTCAGAGGCGCGCGTGCCGCTCGTGCTGCATTGGCCGGGGCACGTCGAGCCGGCCGACCGCGACGAGCCCGTCTCGCACCTCGATATCCTGCCCACGCTCCTCGAGCTGATCGGCCTGCCCCCGCACCCGGCCTTCCAGGGCACGAGCTTCGCGCGACCCGCCGCCGTGCCGGGGCGGGCCGTCCTGCTCAACAACCAGGGCATGCGCTTTGCCGATGCCGTGGTCTGCTGGCCCTACAAGCTGGTCGTCGATCGCACCCGCCACCGCCGCTACCTGTTTCATCTCGAGCGCGACCCGGGTGAGCTGGACAACCTCTTCGACCGGCAGGGCGAGGTGGCCGCGCGTCTGGAGCGGCTGCTCGGCGCGCAGGTAGCCGCGCAGCTTGGCTACTACGGCAGCACCCCCGAGGCGCGCCGCCGCAACTACGCCCCGCGTCTGCTTGGCTGTCCCGAGCTCCGGCCGGGGGCGTGACAGGGCCGGTGCATCCATACTTGACCATAGACCGATGCCCTTGACAGCTCGACCGCATCGGCCAAAAGAGTCAGCCTGGACGCCATGACCCCGAGCCCGGCCGAGCCCGCCACCCTCCCGATCATCCAGAAGCTCGCCCGCGAGCGCATCCTCATCCTGGACGGCGCCATGGGCACGTACCTGCAGAGCCTGGGCCTGGACGAGGGCGCCTTCCGGGGCGAGCGCTTCGCTTCCCATGGCCGCCCGCTCAAGGGCAACCACGACGCGCTGACCCTCTCGCGCCCCGAGCTCGTGGAGCGCATCCACCGCGAGTATCTCGGCGCCGGGGCCGACATCATCGAGACCAACACCTTCACCGCCACCTCGGTGGCGCAGGCCGACTACGGGCTGCAAGGCGCCGCCTACGAGCTCAACGTGGCCGCCGCCCGGCTCGCCAGGCGCCTGGCGGCCGAGCAGTCCGAGCGCACGCCCGAGAAGCCCCGCTTCGTCGCCGGCGCCATCGGTCCGACCGGCCGCACCCTGAGCATCTCGCCCGACATCGACGACCCGGCCCGGCGCGCCATCACCTTCGACGAGCTGTGCCACAGCTACGCCGAGCAGATCCGCGGCCTCATCGAGGGCGGCGTAGACCTCTTGCTCGTCGAGACGATCTTCGACACGTTGAACGCCAAGGCCGCCATCGTGGCCTGCGAGGACGCGTTCGCCGCGCGTGGCCAGCGGGTGCCGGTGGTCCTGAGCGCAACGATCACCGACCGCAGCGGCCGGACCCTGTCGGGGCAGACGCTGGAGGCATTCTGGACCTCGGTGGAGCACGCCCGGCCCCTGGGCGTGGGCATCAACTGCGCCCTGGGCGCGGCCCAGATCCGGCCGCACTTCGCCGAGCTCTGCGCCGCCCTGCCCGTGCTCGCCTGGTGCTACCCCAACGCCGGCCTGCCCAACGCCTTCGGGCAGTACGACGAGACGCCGGAAACAACCGCGGCCGAGCTCGCCGCGTACGCCCAGAGCGGCCTGCTCAATGTCGTCGGCGGCTGCTGCGGCACGACCCCGCGGCACATCCGCGCCATTGCCGAGCGGATGCGCCCGTACGCGCCCCGCCCCATCCCCGCGCCCGCGCCCCGCGCCACGCGCCTGAGCGGCCTGGAGACGCTGACCATCCGTCCCGAAACCTTCATCGTCGTGGGCGAGCGCACCAACGTCGCCGGGTCGCGCCGCTTCGCCCGGCTGGTCAAGGAGGGCGACTGGGCGGGCGCGATCGAGGTGGCCCTGGCGCAGGTGCGCGGTGGCGCCAACGTCATCGACGTCAGCATGGACGATCCCCTGCTCGACGCCGAGGCGGCCATGACGACATTCCTCAACCTGGTGGCGAGCGAGCCCGAGATCGCGCGGCTGCCGGTCATGATCGACAGTTCGCGCTTCAGCGTGATCGAGGCGGGCCTCAAGTGCGTGCAGGGCAAGGCCATCGTGAACTCCGTGAGCTTGAAGGACGGGGAGGAGGAGCTCTTGCGCCGGGCCGAGCGGATCCGGCGCTACGGCGCGGCCGTGGTGGTGATGGCCTGCGACGAGCAGGGCCAGGCCGAGACCGCCGCGCGCAAAGTGGACATAGGCGAGCGGACGTATCGGCTTCTTGCCGAGAAGGCGAGCCTCGTGCCCGAAGACATCATCCTCGATCCCGGCGTGCTGGCCGTGGCGACCGGCATTGCCGAGCACGACCGCTTCGCCTTGAGCTTCATCGAGGCGACGCGCCTTCTCCGGGAACGGCTGCCGCGCGCCTGCATCAGCGGCGGCGTGAGCAACCTGTCGTTCTCCTTTCGCGGCAACGACACGGTGCGCGAGGCCATGCACGCGGCTTTCCTCTATCACGCCATCGCGGCCGGCATGGGCATGGGCATAGTCAATGCCGGGCAGCTTGCCGTCTACGAGGAGATCCCGGCGGACTTGCGGGAGCGGGTCGAGGACGTGCTCCTGTGCCGCAGGCCCGACGCGACCGAGCGGCTCGTGGCCATGGCCGCCGGGGTCAAGGGCACGGCCAAGGAGCGCGGCGCAGATCTCGGCTGGCGCGAGGCTCCCGTCGAGCAGCGCCTGGCCCATGCCATGGTCCACGGCGTGCTCGACTTCGTGGTCCAGGACGTGGACGAGGCGCTGGGCAAGTACCCGCGGCCCATCGACGTGATCGAGGGGCCGCTGATGGACGGGATGAAGCGTGTGGGCGACCTCTTCGGCGCGGGCAAGATGTTTCTGCCCCAGGTGGTCAAGAGCGCGCGCGTGATGAAGCGGGCGGTGGCCCACCTCGGGCCGTTTGGGGCCCAGGACGGGCCGGACAGCGGCGCCGGACGGCGAGGCTGCCTTGCCATGGCCACGGTCAAGGGCGATGTCCACGACATCGGCAAGAACATCGTGGCCGTGGTGCTGGGCTGCGCCGGGTACCGCGTGGTCGATCTCGGCACGATGGCCTCCTGCCAGAGCATCCTCGACGCGGCCCGGCGCGAGCAGGCAGATCTCGTCGGCCTGAGCGGCCTCATCACTCCCAGCCTCGACGAGATGGTGCACGTGGCCGAGCAGATGCAGCACCAGGGCCTGAAGCTCCCGCTGCTCATCGGCGGCGCGACGACCAGCCCGGCGCACACGGCGATCAAGATCGCGCCCCGCTACGCAGGTCCGGTCGTGCACGTGCGCGACGCCTCGCGTGCCTCCGGCGTGGTCTCGGCCTTGCTCGACCCGGAGCGTAGCGCAGAGTTCGTGCGCCACGTGCGCGAGGAGCAGCGCCGGCTGCGCGAGGAGCGCGGGAGGCTCAAGGCACGGCCCCTCGTCGCGTACGAGGAGGCCCTTGCCCGGCGCACCCCCATCGAGTGGCGGCGCGAGGACGTGGCCGCGCCGAGCTTCGTCGGCCGGCGGCTCCTGTGCGACTTCCCGCTGGAGCAGGTGAGCCGCTACATCGACTGGAGCTTCTTCTTCTTCTACTGGGAGTTGAAGGGCACCTTTCCCAAGATCTTGGAGAGCCCCGAGTACGGGGAGGCGGCGCGGGAGCTGTACGCGGCCGGCAAGCGCCTGCTCGGCCGCATGGTCGACGAGCGCCTCGTGCGCGCCAACGGCGTCTACGGCTTCTGGCCGGCGGCGAGCGCCGGCGACGACATCGTTTTGTACACCGACGAGTCGCGGCGCGAGGAGCGGATGCGCTTCCAGATGCTGCGCCAGCAGCAGGTCGGTCCTGACGCGCCCTGCCGCTCGCTGAGCGACTACGTGGCCCCTCTGCAGAGCGGCCTGCGTGACTACATGGGCGCGTTCGCCGTCACGGCGGGCCTGGGGTGCGACGAGCTGTGCCGCCGCTTCCAGGACGATCTCGACGACTACAGCGCCATCATGGCCAAGGTGCTGGCCGATCGTCTCGCCGAGGCCTTCGCCGAGCTACTGCATCTGCGCGCCCGGCGCGAGTGGGGCTATGGGCTTCCGGAGCGGCTCTCCAAGGAGGAGCTCTTTGCCGAGAAGTACCGCGGCATCCGGCCGGCCTTCGGCTACCCGGCCTGCCCCGACCACACGCAGCGGGCCAAGCTCTTCGAGTTGCTCGGCGCGGCGGACGCGGGCCTTGGCCTGACCGACAACTTCGCCATGACGCCCGCCGCGAGCGTCAGCGGCCTGTACTTCGCCCACCCCGAGGCGCGCTACTTCGCGGTGGGCAAGGTGGGGCGCGATCAGGTGGAGCTGTTCGCCCTGCGCAAGGGCATGTCGCCGCGCGACATCGAGAAGTGGCTGGGGCCGAACCTGCTGGACGGGCATGCTCCCAGAGCAACTTGAGATCCCCCCCGATTGATTGCGGCTGGCCGTGCCGGGTGGTACTGCTCGCCGGCCGGGGCTGCGGCTACGCTCCGGGTGCCCGCGCCCCGCGAGGGGCGGGGAGGCGAACATGCGTCCGGGACTGACCGAGATACTCCTCATCCTTGCCATAGCGCTCTTGCTCTTCGGCGCCGGCCGTCTGGCCGACATCGGCAAGGGCCTGGGCGAAGGGATCCGCAACTTCCGCCGGGGGCTGCGCGGCGACGAGCCCAAGGCGCTGCCCCGCGCCAAGGACAAGGCGCCGGCGCCGGCCGAGAAGGACGAGGAGGCATGATGCCCGGGGTCACGACGACGATTCGTCCCCGTCACGGCCTTGCCCGCGGCGTATGCGTTCACGCCTTCTCCCACCCGGCTCGTCAGGCGGCCGCGAGCGCGCGGCGGGACTGGCTAGCGGAGCAGCGCTCCGGAGGCCCGGGCCGCAGCGTACTCCTGTACGCGAGGACCCGGGCCGAGGACGAAAGTCCGTCCCTTCGGGAC
>JACQWT010000216.1 GCA_016209145.1 Deltaproteobacteria bacterium
CGCGTCGACGATCGTGTCGACGCACTTGTCGCCGCACTTGGTGCTGCCGCCCAGGCACTGCAGGCCGCACTGCCCGGCGGAGCACACCTCGCCCTGCGGGCAAGCCTTGCCGCAGCCGCCGCAGTTGGCCGGGTCGCCCTGGACGTTCACACACTGCTCGCCGCACTTGGTGCTGCCGCCCAGGCACACGAGGCCGCACTGGCCCGCAGAGCACACCTGGCCGCCCTGGCAGGCGACGCCGCAGCCGCCGCAGTTGGCCGGGCTCCGGGCCGTATCGACGCACAGCTTGCCGCACTTGGTCGTGCCGCCGGCGCACTCCAGGCCACACTGCTCGGCCGAGCACACCTCGCCCGGCCCGCACGGCTTGTTGCAGCCGCCGCAGTGCGCCGGGTCGTTTTCCGTGTTCACGCACTTGTCGCCACACTTGATCGTCCCGCCCACGCACTCGAGCGCGCAAGTGCCCGCCGCGCACACCTGCCCGGGCAGGCACGCCACGCCGCAGCCGCCGCAGTTGGCCGCGTCGCTCTGGGTGTTGACGCACATGCTGCCGCACTTCGTCGTGGCGCCCACGCACTTGAGCCCGCACTGGGCGGCCGAGCACACCCCGCCTACGCCGCAGATGCTGCCGCAGCCGCCGCAGTTGGCCGGATCGAGGCCCGTATCGACGCAAGAGGCCCCGCACTTGGTCATGCCCCCGCCGCAGTCGAGCGCGCACTCGCCGCCGGAGCACACCTCGCCGGCCGCGCACGCCTTGCCGCAGCTCCCGCAGTTGACCGGATCGAGCTTCGTATCGACGCAGGAGCCCCCGCACGTGGTCGTGCCCCCGAGGCACTGCACGGCGCACTTCCCTTGCGAGCAGACCTCGGCGCTGCCGCAGGCGTTCTCGCAGCCGCCGCAGTGCGTCTTGTCGACTCCCGTGTCGACGCACAGGCCGGCGCACTTGGTGGTGCCGCCCACGCACTCCAGGGCGCACTGGCCGGCCGAGCAAACCTCACCCTCCTGGCACGCCTTGCCGCAGCTTCCGCAGTTGGCGGGATCGAGCGCCGTCTGCACGCACTGCTCGCCGCACTTGGTGAGCCCGGCCGGGCAGTCGCCCACGACCGTGGTGGTGGGCGACGGCGCGGCCTGGGTAGCCTCGCCGCCCCCGGAGCACGCGCCCAGCATCGCGCCGAGCCCCAGCGTCAGCCCTGCCGCGGCGCTGCCAGCAGCCAACCTCCCAACCGCCCGAACGTGCCGTCGCATTGCGCTGTCCTCCTTCGCCGCCCCGGCTCGTGCCGGCGCATCCTCGACAATACAAAATAGGCTATCAGCCGGCCCCGCGTTCGCGCAACGGGAACGGTGGCCAGGAGCTGACACGCGGCGCAGGGCTGGGCTATTCTTCCTACATGCTAGCGTGCGAAGACAGATGGGCGCTCGGGGCGGCACGGTGGGTGGGCTGGCTGGTGGCCGCCGGAAGTCTCCTGGCCGGCTGCGCGACCGGCGACGACTCCGGCCTGGGCAGCGGCAAGCACAGCAGCAGCGGCAGCAGCAGCGGCTCGAGCTCGGGCGGCGGCGGGATCGAGTTCGACGGCGGCGGCAGCGGGAGTAGCTCCGGCTCGAGCGACTGCGCCGAGACCTCGAAGCTCGTCTACGTCGTCGATCAGAACAAGGCTCTGTATCGCTTCGATCCGAGCATCCCGAACGTCTCCGCCTTCCAGAAGGTCGGCGTGCTCGGCTGCGCCGGCGATGGGCCGAACTCCATGGCGGTGGCGCGCGATGGCTTCGCGTACGTCCTGTACGGCAACAACGACCCGATGGCGCCCGACTCCTTCGCCTGCGTGGCGGTCTACCGGGTCGACACCAACAACGCGGCCTGCATCGGCGCCACGCCCTTTGCCTGCGGCAGCCAGGGGTTCAGCAAGTTCGGCATGGGCTATGCCACGAACGGGCCCGACACCAGCGCCGAGACGCTGTTCATCGGCAGCTCGCTCGACGCGAAGCTCGGCACGCTCGATCCCGCCACGGGCGCGGTCGGGTTGCTCGGGACCCTGCCCAACCAGGGCCCGGAGTTCACCGGCAACGCCAACGGCGAGCTCTGGGGCTTCTTTCCCTACGAGCAGCCGCCGAGCGCCGTGAAGATCGACAAGGCGAACGGCGCGGCGTTGCAGACCCTCAAGCTGCCCACCCTGCCCGACGTGAGCCAGGGGACGATGGCGGCCTGGGCCTTCGCCTTCTGGGGCGGCTCGTTCTACATTTTCTACCACGTCTTCCCGCTGAACGCCTCAACCTGGGTCTACAAGCTCGAGTACGACGGCACGCTCCAGCCCTACATCCAGAACACGGGGCTGATCGTCGTCGGCGCCGGCGTGTCGACCTGCGCGCCCGTGGTGCCGCCGAAGTAGGCCGCGCTCGCGCTCCTCGGGGCTGCTCAGGGGCAGTTCGCGTTGCAGGCGACGCTCTTGCCGTCGTTGCACACGACCAGCTTGGGCGCGTCCTCGCAGTTGAGCTTGCAGTTGGACGTCTGCTGGCCGTAGCCGGCGCAGTCGAGCGTGCAGGCGGCGTCCTTCTTGCACACGAGGGTGCAGGGCGAGCTCTTGCACGCCAGAGCGCAGCTCGTCCCGGCCTCGCAAGTGCCGCTGCTGGCGGCGATCTCGGCCTGGCACTTCGTGCCGACGCCTTTGCACGAGACGGCGCAGGGCGACGACTTGCAGGTCATGATGCAGTTGGCGCCCGCTTCACAGGTGCAGCTCTTCGCGGCGCACTCGGCCGTGCACTCGGTGCCGGCGCCCGCGCAGGCCGCGGCGCAGGGCGAGGAGTTGCAGCTCATCTTGCACTTGGCGCCCGCTTCGCAGGTGCAGCTCTGCGCGGCGCACTGGGCGGAGCACTCGGTGCCGGCGCCCTGGCAGGCCGCGGCGCAAGGCGACGACTTACAGCTCATCTTGCACTTGGCGCCCGCCTCGCAGGTGCAGCTCTGTGCCGCGCACTGGGCGGTGCACTGGGTGCCGGCGCCCTGGCACGTCGCGGCGCAAGGCGCCGACTTGCAGGTCATGCTGCACTGGCTCCCGCTCTGACAGGTGCAGCTCTGCGCGGCGCACTCGCCCTCGCACTGGCTCAGCCCCTCGCACTCCAGCGAGCAGGGGGCCGACTTGCAGGTGAGCTCGCACTGGGCGCCTTGCTGGCAGGTGCAGCCTCCGGCGGCGCACTGTGCCTCGCAGCTCGTGTCATTGCCCGCGCAGGTGACGGCGCAGGGCGCGGCCGGGCAGCCGAGGTTGCAGGCGCAGCCGCCCGCGCACACGCAGCTCTTGCCGCAGTCGTCCACGCAGCAGTCGCCCGCGCCGCACGCCCCGCAGTCGTCGCCACAGGGCTTGGCCCCGCCTGCCCCGGCCTCGCCGCCTGCGCCGCTGGAGGTGGCGCCGCCGGCGCCCGCCCCGCCGGCAGCGGCGCCGGCGCCCGCCGTGCCTGCGCCTGCGGCCCCGCCCGTCGCACTGCTGCCGGCGGCGGCCCCCGCGCCCCCGCCGCCCCCACTGTGCGCGCCGCCTGCCCCGCCGCCTCCCACCCACCCGCCCGTGGAGGCGGCCGCGGCGCCCTGGCCCGGTTCGGTCCCGAAGCTCGTGAATTCGTCGCCGCAAGCTCCCAGCGACGCGGCGGCGCCGAGCAGCGCTGCCAGCGCTCCGCCCCCGACGCGAACGAGATACTGTCTCACCCCCCCAGTGTACCAGAATTGGGCTCGGGCTCGCGGCCATAGAGCTCGCAGAGCGCGCGCAGCCGGGCGGCGAGCTCGGCGCTGAGTGCGTCGGCGCCCAGGCGCCAGCGCCAGTTGCCCAGCGCCACCCCCGGGGTGTTCATGCGCGCCTCGCTCCCGAGCGAGAGCACGTCCTGCATCGGCACCACCGCCAGCCTGGCGACGGAGGCCAGCGCCAGCCTCACAAAGCGCCAGGCGATGTCCAGCTCGCGCCACGGCAGGTAGCGCTCGCAGAGCTCCTGCTGCTCGGCGCGCAGCCCGTAGAACCAGCCCGCCGTGGTGTCGTTGTCGTGGGTGCCGGTGTAGACGGCGCAGTCCTCGCGGTAGTTGTGGGGCAGGAAGGGATTGGCCGCGTTCGGCTTGCCCTGGTCGGTGAGCTCGAACGCGAACTGCAGCACCTTCATGCCCGGCATGCCCAGGGAGCTGCGCAGCGCTTCGACCTCGGGCGTGATGACCCCGAGATCCTCGGCGATGAGCGGCAGGGCGCCCAGATCCTGGCGCAGCGTGGCGAACAACTCGGCGCCGGGCGCCTTGACCCAGCGGCCGTGCAGGGCACTCCGGTGGCCGGCCGGGACCTCCCAGTAGGCCTCGAAGCCGCGGAAGTGATCCACCCGCACCAGGTGCGCCAGCTCCAGCGTCGCGCGCAGCCGTGCCTTCCACCAGGCGAAGCCCTGGGCGGCCATCGCCTTCCAGTCATAGAGCGGGTTGCCCCAGAGCTGGCCCGTGCGGCTGAAGTAGTCGGGCGGCACGCCGGCCACGACCGTGGGCCGGCCGTGCTCGTCCACGTGGAACAGCTCCCGGTGTGCCCAGACGTCGGCGCTGTCACGGGCGGCGAAGATGGGCAAATCGCCGATGATGCGCACACCCCGCGCCTGAGCGTACCGGCGCAGGGCGCGCCACTGCGTGAAGAAGAAGTACTGCCATGCCTTGTGCACCGCGATCGCTTCGGCGTGCTCCTGCTGCCAGCGCGCCAGGGCCTCGGGCCGGTGCCGGCGTAGATCGTCCTCCCAGCATTCGTACCAGGCATCCGGTGTCCGCCCCGCCGCCCGCGCCTGAGCCTCGTGCCATTCTTGCAGGGCGGCGAACAGCGCCCAGTCGTCGAGCCACCCGGCCTGCGCGCGACAGAACGCCGCGAAGCCTTCCCGGCGCTCGGGCGAAGCGTGCGCGAGGAAGCGGCGGGCCGCTGTGCCGAGAAGCGGGAGCTTCCAGGCGGCCACGCGCACGTAGTCGACGGCGGCGGGCGGCAGCGCCGGGGCGCCATCGAGATCGGACGGATCGAGATCGCCGCTCGCGACCAGTTCCTCCAGATCCACGAGCAGGGGATTGCCCGCGAACGACGAGGGCGAGTTGTAGGGCGAGTCGCCGAAGCCGGTCGGGCCGAGCGGCAGCACCTGCCAGAGCGACAGCTTGGCCTCGGCCAGGAAGTCGACGAAGCGCCGGGCGTCTCGGCCCAAGCTCCCGATGCCGTGGGGCCCGGGCAGCGAGGTCGGGTGCAGCAGGATGCCGGCGGCGCGGCGTTGCTCCATGGTGCCGGGCCATTTCTTGCGCGTTTCGGGCGGGAATGTCCAGCCCTACGCGCCCGAGTCCGCGTCGCTTGGCCCGCCGTTTGCCGCGTCCGCCGCGTCCGCCGCGGGCTCCAGGTGGATGACCACGCGCCCGACGTGCGACACGCGCGCCCGCAACTCCTTCTCCACGCGCTCGGTCAGCGCATGAGCATCGACGATGGACGTGTCGGGCGCCAGCGTGCAGTGGAAGGACACGTCCAGGGCGCCGTCCACGTGCTGGACGACGACTTCGTGGGGAAACAGCAACGGCTCGCTCCGGGCACAAATCTCGTCCAGGGCCCGGCCGACCGACGCGTCGTCGAGGCTTGCGCCCCGGCACGTCGCGGAGCCGTCGCCCGTGGGCTCCAGGTGCGTGACCACGCGCCGCAGCGAGGGGATGGCCTCGTGCAGCGCCGCCTCGAACCGGTCGGCCCGATCGTGTGCCTCGTCCAGGCGCAGCTTGTCGTCGACCTCGAGGTGCAGCTCCACGGACGCGCCTTCCGGCTGCTCGTAGATGCGTATGGCGTGCGCGCCTAGGCCGTGGCGCGCCGCCAGCAGGCGGCTGGTGGTGAGCAGGCTTTCCCCCTCGATCGGCGCCGGCTCGACGTGCACGACCACGTCGGTGGCCGCCAGCTCCTGCCGCACGGCGGCCTCGGCCCGGTGGGCGATGTCGTGCGCCTTCTCGAACGAGGCGTCCCGGGCGACCGCGAGCGTCATCTCGACGAAGAGCTCTGGCCCGCTGCGGCGCAGGCGCACGGCGCGCACGTCAAGGACCCCATCCACCCGTGCCGCGGCCGCGACCTTGCCGGGCAGATCCTCCGGCACGGCATCGACCAGATCGTCCACCGTCTTCTTGCCGAGCTTCATGCTCACCCAGACCACGATGCCGGCCACGCCCAGAGCGGCCAGCGCGTCGGCCCTCTCCAGCCACGGCAGGCCGAGCCGTTGGGCCAGAGCCACGGCCACCAGACCTCCGATGACGACCCAGGAGGACCAGATATCGCTCGAGAAGTGCAGGGCGTCGGCTTCGAGCGCCTGGCTCTGGTACTTGCGGGCGACCCGGCCAAGCGCGCGCGCGCGCGAGTGGTTGATGACGATGGAGCCGGCCATCACGGCGAAGCCCCAGAAGGTGACCTCGACCGGCACCCACTTGAAGAAGAGCCGCAGGGTGGCCTCGTAGACTATCCACAGGCAAGTGCCGAGCAGCAGGAGCGTCTCGAACAGGGCTGAGAGGTTCTCGAACTTGCCGTGCCCGTAGGGGTGCCGGCGGTCGGGAGGATCGGCCGCGGCGCGCACCGCCCACCAGGTCATGGCGGCCGCCGCCAAGTCGAGGCCGGAATGGGCGGCCTCGGAGAGGATCCCGAGGCTGCCGGTGGTCACGCCCACCACGATCTTCGTGCCCGCGAGCAGCACCGCGGCAACGACGGAGCTCAGGGCAACGCCCCTCTTCTCGCGTGCTGCCGTGTCGGGCTGAGCCATGGCGCAATGCGAAACCGTAGCAGCTCCCCGGCGAGGTCGCCACGGAACAGCTTGGCGACCTGGTGCAAGGATCTCGACGTGTCGGCCGCGATGCGCCAAGCTAGGGCCATGACACCACCTATCCGAGTCCTGTGCCCCCTTGCAGCGCTCGGGCTGCTTGCCTGCGGCGGCAGCGGGGAGAGCCCCAAGACGCCCGAGCCAGCCTCCACTGTCGCGCAACCCGCGCCATCCTCCCAGCCGACCGCGGCTCCCACGCCGGCGCCGAAGCCGACCCCCGAGCCCCCCCGGACGGCCGCGCCCATCGCCACCTTCGGCGCTCCGCCCCCGGGGACGCCGGAGGACTACGAGATGACCTTCCGGGACTGCGACACGCTCACCGCCAACTACGAGAAGCTTCTGCGCCGCGACGAGGTGGCCAAGCTCGAGAAGAAGAAGCTCCCCAAGAAGGTGTACGAGCGCGCCAAGGAGCAGGTCGAGGAGGTGGTCGTGCAGGGCACGGCCAGTTGGCGCAACCAGTGCGGCGGCATCGTCGGGACGATCCAGGTCCGCAGCCGCATCAAGTGCGCCGAGAAGGCCGACACCATCGAGCGCTTCGACGGCTGCATGGACGGCAAGTTCGACGGTGAGCCGCCCGAGGGCAAGCCGCCCGAGGGCAAGCCGGAAGAGAAGAAGCCGTAGCCGGCGTCATGCCGGCGCGTCCGGCGGCGGGGTCACGCGGCGCACGAAGGCGCCGACTTCGTCGATGGCCGCCTGGCCGGCCGGGAAGAAGCTGGCGAACAGGCAGGTGGATCGAGCGCTTGGTGTAGTGGTGCAGCACCGCGGCCCAGGTCTCGTAGTTCTCGTCCCAGCCCGCGCGCAGGGGCCCGCGCCGGCGGCGCCGAGCGCGCACCGCCAGCCGTATCGCCCGCATTGTCCACCAGAATCCGCGCACGCGCCCGCGCCTCCGAGGGGCAGGCGGCCAACATCGGCCAGCGCCGCCTCTGGCGCAAGGGCCGAGCACAGGGCCGCGTCTTGTCGGCTTGCGGCGGAGCCGCGCTAGCCCGCCTTGCGCTCGATCGCGCTCACGCGCTTCTCAAGCTTGCCGACGCGGGCCTCCTGCTTGGCGATCCGCGTGCGCGTGTCCCGGTCCCGCGCCAGCAGATCCTTGACCTCGCGCACGGCACTGGCCACCGCGACGATCTCGGTGGCGAGGCGGACATCGGCCTCCGTCTGACGCCTCTCGAGGCGATCGAGCCGCTCGTTCGTGCCGTCGATTCGCTCGCTCATGCCGTCGAGCCGCTCGCTCATGCCGTCGAGCCGCTCGTTCGTGCGGCGGATCTCGTCGCGGATCTGGATCAGGATCTGGGTCGTCAGTTCGGCACCCACAATCCACACGCTAGCACGGGCCCGATCCTCGCGACAAACGTGGCCCGGCTCCCCGGCCCCAGCTCTCCCTCGCCTGGACAGGCGCCGGCCTGCCGGTGTACGCTGCGGCCCGTGACGAGCGGCGCCGGGAGATGGCGGGGCCCCGCGGCCGGGCTGGCCTTCGCCATCGGGCTCGGGGCGGCCGGCTGCGGGTCGCAGAGCGCGACGGCGCCGGCGCTGCTCGAGCCGGCCAAGGCGGGCGAGGCGTTCGGGGGCGTGCAGTGCAGCGCCATCCGGCCGCCCACCGAGCCGGACTTGATGGGCTGGGACTCGGGCAGCCGGCTCAACCTCAAGTCGCTGCAGGAGTCCGGGGTCGTGGCCGTGCGCTACCGGGCCGAGGGCTGCAACGTCGAGCTCGAGGTGCTGAGCTGCGTGGGCAAGGGCGAGTACCGCTTCTCGCCCTACAAGGCCACCGAGACCAAGCTCGCCCGCAGCGCGCAGGAGCTCTACACCGAGCTGCCCATCGGCGCGGCCAAGCTCGGCGGCAAGCTCGCGGGCGGCCGCGCGCTCCGGACCGACTACATGCTGGCCGGCGTGCTGACGCTGCCCGTGATGAAGAGCTTCCCGGCGGGCGAGCTCAGCGGCGACTGCGACCGGGCCACGCACGTGGTCGCGAAGATGTACGTCGGCGGCTTCGCCATGGCCGCGGGCGAGCGCGAGCGACTGGCGGCAGGCGCGAGCCTGTTCGGCGTGGGCGCGGGCGGCGAGCGCGACCGGAGCGCGGAGCGCATCACGGAGGAGGGCGACGCGGAGGCGTGCGCGCGAGCCCAGAAGGAGGCCAAGCGCGAGCCGACGTGCGGCGTCCCCCTGCGCATCGGGCTCGTGCCCATCGAGGGCCGCGCCCAGGGCGGCTGCCCGCAAGGATCGAGCTGGGACGGCGCGCAGTGCGTGCAGAAACAGGTGGTGACCGAGGTCGAGTGCCCCGCGGGCACGACGCTGCAGGGCGGCAAGTGCGTGGCCGCGGTGGACAGGAGCTGCAAGGCAGGGATGCACTTCGAGGAGGGACGCGGCTGCGTCGCGAACGTTGTGGCCCCGCAGCCGGCCTCGGTCTCGCCGCCGCCCGCTCGCGCAGCCGCGGGCGGCTCTTGCCCTGCGGGCATGGCCTACATCCCGGCCGGCTCGTTCATGATGGGCTCGGACGGCGGCTACGAGGACGAGAAGCCGGTGCACCGGGTGAGCCTCGGGGCCTACTGCATGGACCTGTACGAGGTGACAGTGGAGGGCTACCGCCGCTGCACGGGCTGCTCGGCGCCGGACACCGGCGAGCTCTGCAACTGGGGCGTCGCCGGCCGCTACCGCCACCCGGTCAACTGCGTTGATTGGGGCCAGGCCACGGCGTACTGCTCCTTTGCGGGCAAGCGGCTCCCGACCGAGGAAGAGTGGGAGTACGCGGCGCGCGGGAGCGAGGGCCGCACCTATCCCTGGGGCAACTCCGCGCCCGGCTCGCAGCTATGCTGGAACGGCGAGGGCAACGACCTCGGCCGGGGCAACCGCCGGTCGACCTGCCCGGTGGGCGCCTATCTCGCTGGCAGGAGCCCGTTCGGCCTGTTCGACATGGCCGGCAACGTCTGGGAGTGGACCGCCAGCCGCTACTGCCCATACTCAAGCAAGAATTGTGCCAACGAAGCCCGCGTCATCCGCGGTGGGAGCTGGCGCATCGACGTCGCGTCCGACGTGCGCGCCGCCTTCCGCAGCAGCGTCGTTCCAGGCTACTACGTCGACGACAACCTCGGCCTTCGCTGCGCCCGATAAGATTTTACTTTAACTTTTATTCTTTTTTCACTTTTTCTGATTCGTCATCCAACGAGACATCGCCCGCGAGGATGCCCAGCTCGCGCAGCGTTTCCGTGCGCAGCCGGTAGGTGTCGGCGTGCTTCCAGTGCGCGAAATGGTAGGCTGCGGCTGCCCGGGCAGGCAGCCCGCGTCAACCGCGGTGGAAGCTGGAACAACGACGACGCCAGGAACGTTCGCGCCGCGAACCGCAATAGGAATGCGCCGCGCAACAGCAACCTCCGCTTCCGCTGCGCCCGCACGGCGAGGCCCGTCCGCCGCACGGCCGCCGATCCGGCGCGGTGTCGGCCTGGCGCTCCTGCTGGCCTCCGCCCTCGGCTGCGGCAGCGCGGCCGCGCCCGTGCCGAGCGCGCCGAGCCCGGCGCTCGGTCGCGTGGTGGCGCTGGCGCTGCCAAGCCATGACGGCGCGCTCGTGTCGCTGCCCCTGGCGGGCGTGCGCGCCACCCTGCTCGACGCCTTCGCGCCCACCTGCGAGCCCTGCCGCGAGAAGGTGCCGGCGCTACTGGCCAGGCAGGGCGAGATCGAGTCCGCCGGCGGCCGGCTCGTGCTCGTCTCCGTGCTCGCTGAGGGCGAGAGCACCGACGACGCCCGGGCCGCCCTGCGGAGCTGGGGTGCCGAGGCGCCGTTCCTGCTCGACCGTGGCGAGGCGCTGCGCCGCGAGTGCGGCGTGGACGCGCTGCCGGCGAGCGTGGTCCTCGACGCGCAGGGCGTGGTGCGCTGGATCGCCCCCGCCGGTGCCGGCGCCGACCGGGTAGTGGCCGCGGCGCGCGCGGTGGCCCAGGGCGGCGAGTGAACCGGGAGCCCGGCGCTCACACCCAGAACGGCAGCCCGGGCAGCCCGCGCATCTTGACGTCGCGCCGGGCCTTGGCGACGCTGCGGTCGCTGCGCGAATGGCGCGCGCTCAGTCACCAAGGAGAGACCGGCCGCGATGACCGTAGAGCAGTTCCTCAGACCGTCCTCGCCGGCCGAGGCCGTGGCGCTTCGCGCCCGGAGCGGCGCCGTCTTCCTTGCCGGAGGCACGGAGCTCAACCGGGGGGGCACGCCGCGAGCCTCCACGCTGATATCGCTGGCCGCCCTGCCGCTGCGCTTTGTCCGCGCGGAGGGCGGTGCCGTGCTCCTCGGGCCCATGCTCACGCTCCAGGAGATCGCCGCGGGGCTGCCCAGCCCCGGCCTCGGCATCCTGTGCGAGGCGGCGCGCGCGGTCGGCAACCGGTCCATCCGCAACCTGGCCACGCTGGGTGGCAACATTGCCGCGAACAAGTCCTGCGCGGACCTCATTCCGTCGCTGCTCGTGCTAGGCGCCTCGCTCGTGCTGCTCGGGCCCGAGGGCGAGCGTGAGGTCGCGCTGGACGGGCACCTGTCAGCCCCCGATCGCGCAGCGCTCATTCTCGCGGTGCGGGTGCCGCGGCCGCGCCCGGGCGTGCGCCTCGGCCGGCAGCGCTTCAGCCGGACGGCCAACGACCTTGCCCTTGTCAACGTCGCGCTCTTGGTGCGGCTCGACGGCACGAGGCTAGCCGAGGCGCGGCTCGCCCTCGGCGGCGTGGCCCCGCGCGTCGTGCGTCTGCCCGGGGCCGAGGCGGTCCTGACGGGCGCAGATCTGTCGGCGGGCTGCGACGCTCTGCTTGGGCGGCTGGACGAGGCGGTGCGTTGTTCGGTGCACCCCATCTCCGATCTGCGCGGCAGCGCCGACTTCAAGCGCGAGCTGGCGGCCGTGCTGGCTTGCCGGGCCCTCGGCGCCTGCCTCAACGAGGAGGCGCGCTAGCCATGCAGATCCGCTTCACGCTCAATGGCATGCCCACGGCGGCCCAGGCCGGGCCCCTGGAGCCGGCGCTCGATCTGTTGCGCCGGCTCGGGATCTCCTCGGTGCGCCGGGGCTGCGACGCGGAGGGCGCCTGCGGCGCCTGCTCCATCCTGCTCGACGGCCGGCTTGTGCCCTCGTGCCTGCTCGTGGCGCCGCAGATCGAGGGGCGCCGGATCGAGACCGTCGAAGCACTGAGCTCGGCCTCTGACCGCGCCCTGCACCCCATCCAGGAGGCGTTCCTGGAGACGGGCATCGTGCAGTGCGGCTACTGCACGCCGGCCATGATTCTGGCGGTCAAGGAGCTGCTCGATCGCACGGCCGAGCCCACGCGCGAGGACGTGCGGGACGCCCTGTCCGGGATCTACTGCCGCTGCACCGGCTACGAGCAGATCTTCGATACCGTGTTCCTGGCCGCGCGCAAGCTCCGGGACCCATCGGCCCGGGCCGAGGTACCGCGCTTTCGCGAGGACCTTCGCTTCGTGGGCAAGGCGGCCCCGCGCGTCGACGGGCCGGCTCTGGTGCGCGGCGAGCGCGTTTTCGTGGAGGACAAGGTCCCGCCCGGAGCGCTGGTCGTCAAGGTGCTCTGCAGCCCTCACGCCCACGCGCGCATCCGAAGCATCGACACGACGGCGGCCGAGCGGGTGCCGGGCGTCGTGGCGGTGCTCACGCCCGAGAACGGCCCCAAGGTGCTCTACAGCGGCGCCGGGCAGGGTTTCCCCGAGCCCTCGCCCTACGACCGGCGCCTGGTCGACTCGACTGTGCGCTTCGTGGGCGACCGGGTCGCGGCGGTGGCCGCCGAGAGCGAGGAGGCGGCGGCCCAAGCGTTGGCGAAGATCGCCGTCGACTACGAGCTCTTGCCGCCCGTGCTGAGCATCGCGCAGGCCAAGGCCGCGGGCGCGCCCGCCATCCATCGCCCGGACGAGATCGAGTACCCGCTGCCCATCCACGCCGACGCCAAGCGCAATGTCGCGGCCCACAACCACGGCGGCATAGGCGACGCGGAGCGCGGCGTCGCCGAGGCCGACGTCGTGATCGAGCGCTCCTACAGTTGTACGCGCGTGCACGCCTGTCCGGTCGAGCCCCACCTTGCGCTCGCGTATGTCGAGGAAGGCCGCCTCGTCGTGCGCGCCTCGACCCAGGTGCCGTGGCACATGCGGCGCATTCTCGCCCGCATCCTTGGCATCAAGGAGAACCGGATCCGGATCATCAAGGAGCGCATGGGCGGCGGCTTCGGCACCAAGCAGGACGTGGTGGTGGAAGATCTGGCGGCCTGGTTCGCCTGGACCACGGGGCGGCCCTGCTTCATCCGCCTGACGCGCGAGGAGGTCTTCGTCGCCACGCGGCAGCGGCACTTCATGCAGTTCCGGGTCAAGCTCGGCGCCAAGCGCGACGGCACGCTCACGGCCATCGAGATGACGAACGAGGCCGACACCGGAGCCTACGGCGTGCACTGCCTCACGGTTCCGATGAACGCCTGCTCCAAGACGCTGCCTCTCTACCGCTGCCCCAACATGCGCTTCGACGTGACCGTGTACTACACGACCCTGCCCGTTGCCGGGGCATACCAGGGCTACGGCGCGCCCCAGGGCTCGTTCGCGCTGCAGACCGCCATGGCCGAGCTGGCCGGCGAGCTTGGCCTCGACCTCGTGGACCTGCACCGCAAGAACATGGTGCACCAGGGCTACCGGCTCGACATCTTGAGGTGCCTGGGCGAGGGTCAGGAGGGGATCCCGCAGTGCGTGAGCTCTTGCGGCCTCGAGGCATGCCTGGCGCGCGCCGGCGAGCTGATCGAGTGGGGCCGCCCCGTCGCCTCGGGTGATCCGGACGTGGAGGTCGGCAAGGGCGGGTGCATCGTGCAGCAGGGCTCGGGGCTGCCCGGCATCGATTCGGCCAATGCCACGCTCAAGATGGAGGGCGACGGCACCTTCATGCTGCTCTTGGGCGGCACCGACCTCGGCACCGGCCTGGACACCGTGGCCATCAAGATCGCGGCCGAGCTGCTCCACATCCCACTGTCCGACGTGAGCTACATCGCGGCCGACACGGACGTGAGCCCCTTCGACGTCGGCGCCTACGCCTCGAGCGGTACGTACTTCTCGGGTGGCGCCGTCTACCGCGCCGCCGAGCGGATGCGTGCCATGATCCTCGAGCAGGCGGCGGCCATCCTGGGCGAGCCAGTGGCGGATCTGGAGCTCGTCTACCCGGCGCTCGTGCGCGGCCGCCGCGGCGAGCTCAGCTTCGCCCGGCTCGCCAACCGCACGCAGTCCGGTAGGGGCTCGGGCCAGCTCGTGGCCCACGCAAGCTTTACCACCGAGAGTGCGCCCATCCCCTATGCCGCGCACTTCGCCCAGGTGCGGGTCGACGTGCGCACGGGCAAGGTGAGCGTGGACCGCTTCGCCGCCGTGCACGACGCGGGCACGCCCATCAACCCGGAGCTCGCGCTCGGCCAGATCTACGGCGGCGTCTCCAAGGCCATGGGCCACGCCTTGACCGAAGAGATAGTGTTCGACGGCGACGGGCGCATGCTCAACCCGAGCTTCTTCGACTACAAGATCCCCTTCATCAAGGATCACCCCTGCCGCTGTCACGCCGAGCTCGTTCCGGTAGACGATCCGCTGGGACCGTTCGGGGCCAAGAGCTGCTCGGAGATCGCCTGCAACGGCGGGGCGCCGGCCATCGCCGTGGCCATTCACGACGCCGTGGGGATCTGGCTGCGAGACTGGCCCTTCACGCCGGAGAAGGTGCTCGCCGCGCTCAAGCAGAGAGGCGGCTAGCATGCCGCGGATGGACTCGCCGGTCGTGTCGGTGCGCGCCAAGTCCCTCGGCGGGGCGCGCGATCTCGACTGGGAGGAGCTCACCGACGTCATCGATCTGCTCTTGTGGAGCGGCAAGCTGCTGCTCGAGCACGGCGCCTCCGCGCCGCGCGTCGAGGCGACCGTCTACCGGCTCGGCACGGGGCTCGGGGTCGACGACCTCGACATTCTGGTTTCCCCCAACGTCATCGTCATCACCACCTCCGAGGGGCACGAGTTCCGCACCAAGGCACGCCGCATCGCCCACGTCGGCGTCAACCTGAGCGCCATCGTCGCGGTGAGCGATCTCGTCCGGGCGGTGATCGCGGGAAGGATCGGCCGGAGCGGCGTGCGCCGGCAGCTCGCGACCATCGCCGCGGCGGCGCCGGCCTACCCGCGCTGGCTCGTCGTGCTCATGGTCGGCGTCGCCTGCGGGGCGTTCGGGCGCATTTTCGGAGCCGACTGGGCCGGCTTCGGCGCGACGGTGGTCGCGGCGGCGGCGGCCATGGCGGTGCGCCAACAGCTCGCGCTCCGCCGCTTCAACCCGGGCCTGGTGGTGCTCGCCACGGCTCTCGCGGCGAGCGGGCTGTGCGGCCTGCTCCTGCGCCTGCTGCCGAGCGCGGCCCCGCAGCATGCCCTGGCGGCCTGCGTGCTGCTGCTGGTGCCGGGAGTGCCGCTCATCAACGCCGTCGAGGAGCTCGTACGCGGGCACGCGATCATCGCGCTCGGACGGACGGCCGTCGCCGTGCTCGTGACCTTTGCGGCTGCGCTCGGGCTCATGCTGGGCATGGAGCTGACGGGCCTAGGAGGACTGCTGTGAGCGGCAGTCTGTGGCGGCTTCTCCTGGGCGACTTCGCCTGGGCGGGCATCGCCGCCGTGGGCTTCGCCCTGCTTTTCAACGTGCCCCGGCGCATGCTCCTGCCGTGCTTCTTGACCGGCGGGCTGCCGCACGCCGTGCGCGTGGCCCTGCTCGGCGCCGGCCTCGGCATCGAACCGGCCACGCTGGTGGCTTGCGTGCTGCTCGGCTTCATCGCGCTCTGGTTCGCCCGTGGCTCCCGCCTGCCCGTCAGCATCTTCTCGGTCACGGCAGCCATCCCCATGGTGCCGGGCGCGCTCGCGTTCAAGGCCATGATCGGCATGCTGCGGCTCGTGCGCCAAGGCGGGGCTGCCTCGCCGGAGCTGCTCGCCGAGACGTTTGCCGTGACGGGACGCACCGGCCTGATTCTCATGGCCATCGCCGTGGGCGTGGGCGCCCCGGTGCTCGTGCTGCGCCAGTCCGAGACGAGGGAGCTGGATCGGCGCTGATCGCGACCTGGCGGCGAGGGGCGGTTTGCTGCTATCCTAGCTCTGCCGTTGCCCCTCTCGCTCCCGGAGGTCGTCATGTGGCGTCGATCCGTTGCTGGTGCGTTGCTGCTTGCCTCGTCCGTCTGGGCCGGGGTCACGTGCTCGGGCAGTGACTCGGATCTGTCGCTGGCGCCGCCCGGCGGCCCGCCGGTCGACGGCGGGACGGGGGTGTGCACGGCGGGCGAGGAGCAGGAGTGCGAGTGCCTGGTCGGCTGCGGCACGCAGATTTGCCTCGAGGACGGGAGCGGCTGGGACGAGTGCGACTGCCAGTCCGGCCCGCAGTGCGGCAACTGCGTGTGCGACGAGGTCATGGGCGAGAACTGTCATAGTTGCAAGTTCGACTGCGGCCCCTGCAAGCCCTGCGACATCGCCCCGACCTGTGAGAAGGCGCAGATCCCGCCGCAGAACTTGAAGCACGAGGCTTCGCTCGACATGGCCGGGATGCACCAGCTCACGCCCCAGGAGCTGCGGGACCGGCTCGCGGACGAAGTGGCGCGCTCGGGCGACGGCGTGCGCCTGCTGGCGGCGGCTCTCGACACGCAGCGCCTCCCGGGCGAGCACGCGCTCGTGACCAGACTGCGCGAGATCCTGGCGGGCTATCCCGCTCAGGCGGCGGTGATCCGCGACGCGCTCCGCGGTGCCGGCCTCGGCTCGCCTGCGGCCTACCGTGCGGCCCATCCGCTGCTCGAGCCGGGCGAGGCGCCGCTTCGGCCCCTGGCCGACGAGTTCCCGGGCGGGACAGTGGAATGCGGCCTCCCACTACTGCGGATCCGGCTCTTCAAGATCAAGGTCCACAACCCCGAGGATCTCCCGATCGTCGACGACGAGAAGGACGAGATCTACTGCCTGATCCAGGCCGAGGCGCAGGCCGGCAGCGAGATCGCCCTCACGCCGCCCACCCAGTCTCTGGGCGAGGGCCAGGAGTCTTTGCTGGCGATCGGGGCGGGCGTGTTCTGGGGGCAGCTCGATCCGCGCACGCCGGGGAGCGACATCCTGGTTACGTACGACTGCATCGAGGCCGACGATCCCAGCGGGTACACCAACCTCCTCGACGCGGTGAGCAAGGGGGCAGGCGACATTGGCGGTTCGGGCGCGCCCTACGGCTGGGTCTTCTCCGTGGTCGGGGCCGCGGCCGGCATCGCCTCGGCTGCCCTGGCCATGAACAAGGACGACCACCTGCTCAACGTCCAGCAGCACATCCCGCTCGGGTTGCAGCTCGGGCTGACCTGCGGCGCCTACTGGACGATCCGCCGCGGCGGCGACGTCAGCCTGGGCAAGTGGGACTGGGAGCTGTTCGTGCAGTCCTGGGGCTGCGCCGAGTACGGCGTGGCCGAGCCCGGCGCCTGCGCCGAGCCCCCGCCCGACGCGGGCGCGCCGGACGCGGGCTGAGAGCGCGATCCCGAGGAACTTGGCTTCGCCGCAGTTCTAGTCCTCCTCGGCAGGCGGCTGCGGCCCGGGCACGATGCCAGCCAGGTCCCGATCCTCGCCGGGCTCGAGCGGCCGGCGCGAGGCCTTCTCCTCCTTGCGCCGCTTGCGCCGTTCGTCCTTCTCGCGTTGCCGGTCCTGACGGCTTTTTTCCTTCTGACGCTTGTTATGGCTCGGATGGGGCATGCATGTCCTCCACTTCAGCCGTCCCTCGGATCCTCGTGCTTGTCGCGCGAGAGCCAGTCGTCGCGCGCGCAAGCATAGGTGGCGCGCGCCGCGCGGTCGAGCTCGCTGGATGTGAGCTCGGCCATGCCCGCGCGAAGCAGCGCCGCGCAGAAGTGGGCGTGCGCGCGGGCGCGGGCCTCGGACAGGGTGCCAGGCCAGCCTCCCACGACGCGACGGCCATCCTGGCGCAGAGTCTCGCGCCAGCGCTGCGCCCACTGCTTGCCCGCTGCGCGGGCCCCCTCGGCGAGCAGCGCTTGCCGATCCTCGGCGTTCGGCGGCTCGATCCGCCGTGGCCGCCGTGCGTCGCTCACCAGCGGTTGCGCCGATCGTTGCCGCCCCTGCCGCCACGCTGCCGGTCGCCCCCGCCGCCGCCACGTGCCTGCCGCTCCTCGGCCTCGTTGACGCGCAGCGGGCGGCCATCGAGCATCGCGCCGTTCATCCCTTCGATCGCCTTGGTCGCATCCTGCGCCGATCCCATGGTGACGAAGCCGAAGCCGCGCGGCCGGCCGCTCTCGCGATCGGTCGCCACCTGAACCTCAGTCACCTCGCCGAACTGCGCGAACGCGCTGCGTACTGCTTCGGCGGTGGAGCCGAAGGCCAGATTCCCGACGTAGAGACGATTACCCATGATGCATACTCTTCGCTTGCGGCTCGTGAAGGAAGGCTCCCGCGGGAGCTTCCGATTGCCTACCGTCCAACGAGCCGCAGGATCGGAAGGAAGGAGGCGGCGGATCACCCGCCGCATCCACACGTTGCGTCGCCGAAGGCGCGACCAGTCCCGATCCCCTGGGCGAGAGGGCGTGGTTTGCCGGGAAACGTTCCGTGAGCCCGACACTAGTAGCGCAACCGCCGGCGGATGCAAGCCCTGCGGCGTTGGAGCGGGCGATTGTCGCGGCTGGCCTCGGTCCCAGGATCCAGGAGTGGCCGGGGACTTGTCGCCGCCGAAGCGCTATCATCAGTCCTGGCGGCGGCTGGTGCCGCGACCGGTGACCTGCGCCATGGCCTTCCCATGAACACCTCCCTCCCGCTCCTCGCCACCGTTGTCCTCGCGCTGTCGCTCGCCGCCTGCGGCGGCGAGGAAAGCAAGCCACCCTCTGGCACGGCCACCGGCATGGGCGGCGCCACTGGAGCAGGCGGCACGAGCGGCGGCGGGGGCGGCACCAGCACCGGCGCCGGCGCGGGCGGCGGCTCGGGCCTGACGACCGACGACGACGGCGACGGCTACTCCGAGGTGCAGGGCGACTGCAACGACCAGAACGCCGACATCCATCCCGGCGCGGTCGAGATCTGCGATGACGGGATCGACAACAACTGCAACGGAGCAAAGGACGCGGCCGAGCCGGACGGCGACGGCGACGGCTTCGGCCCTTGCCAGGGCGACTGCAACGACGCCGACGCCAACGTCAGCCCGGCGCAGAAAGAGCTGCCGGACGACGCCATCGACAACAACTGCGACGGGATCGTGGACGGGGACTACGACGGCGACGGCTACACCGCGGCGGGCGGGGACTGCGACGACGGCAA
>JACQWT010000248.1 GCA_016209145.1 Deltaproteobacteria bacterium
CGCAGGTCCCATGGGTACTGCGCATGCTCGCCCACTGCCCCGAAGGCCCAGCGAGGGAGTGGGCGCAGCAGCACCAGGCCGCCCAACGTCGCCCCAACACCGACGTCGGCGCAGCCACCCAGGTAACAGGTCGGCACCGCCATGCCCCCGTGCGCCTCCACCTCCACGCGCGGCTGCTCGCGCCCCGGCCAACGCACGGCCTCGCGCCCTCTGGCCCCGCCGGCTGCCGGCGGCGCCACCCGCAGCGACGCCTCCCGGTCGTAGAAGTACCACAGCGCGCCGCCCGCCATGGCGACGAACCCGCCCGCCGCGAGCACGTCCAAGCCAAGCTCGCAGGCGGGAGGGGAGAGGCCCTCGTTCTTGCGGCTGAACGCGCCACACTGGCTTGCTGCCGTGACCCAGCCCACCTGCGCGGCAAGCAAGCCAAGCAGCAAAGGAAGCTCCGCCCACGCGGCGTCACGCGCCGGGATCACCACCGCGCGAAGCCGGCCGCCCGGCGGGTAGGTGAAGAAGTCGGGGATCCTGACCCGCTCCTCGTCCTCCGCTGTCCCTACCTCCCGGCGCAGCCACAGGCGGCTCTGCGGCCACAGCGGCACGGTGCAGGGCAACTCGCAGACGACCTGCCCCCAGGCCGAGCGCAGCGTCCAGCGACCAGCGCCCTTGGGCGCGACGAGCTCCAGCTCCACGGGGGCCTGCGCTGGCCATGGCGGCGGGAGCGCAGCCGGAGCGGGGCCCAAGGCGCCGCTCGCCGGCGTCGCGCTCGGCAGCCACACCGGCGCCGCGGCGCCCGGCACCGCCGCCCGTTGCGAGGCGCAGGCGATCAGCGCCGGCCACAGCGCCGCGGCCGCAAGCAACGCCCCCCGAGCCAGCCGGTCGCGGCGCGCCGCCCCTACACCGCGCAGCGCCCTCTGAACCCGCATCCGCCTCAAGGCTCCTCTGGCGCCGGATCGCCCGGCCCGAGGGCGTCGAGACGCTGGCGAATGACGCTCGCGTCCGTCCAGTACCACAGTTCGTCGGCATCCACGTAGGACAGGGCATGCGGCTCGCCCACGCCTGCGTCCTGGGGCGGTATCGGGAACGCCCAGTGGTGCATGTCGCTGAGCCGATAGATGTTGAGCCCCGCCTCGTCGCCGACCGCGTAGTACCCCTCGTTCGCCACCGACATACGCCACGATCCGACCACCGGAGCAGGGCGCCGCTTCTCCGGCACCAGCCCCTTCTTGCTCGTCGCGTAGGGGCTCGTCCAAATGTGCCCCTGCTCCCAGGGCGGCTTGCCCGGCGGCGCCTGGATCCATACGAGCGTCTGCCCGTCGCTCTGGGCGTCGGGCACGACCTCGCCCGGCGCCGGGGGCAGAAGCGGCTCGATGCTGTGCGTGGCGCGCCTCCAGACGCATATCTCGGGCCAACTGTACTTATTGTAGCAGCCAACTAGCACGTCAGCGCCCACCCAGTACGTGAACCCGAACTTCGGCCACTCAGCCGAGGGGAAGGTCTTGGCCACGTCCGAGAGCCGGTCGTAGACTGTGACGTGCATTCCATCCATGCCCCAGAGCACCAGCGTGTCGTCGGAAGCCCACGCCCACTGGCTTGCGCCGGAGAAAGGAACGGTGGTGCTCGCACTCGCAAGCTGTGCGTAGGGTGCCACGACGTACGCGGCCATCACCCCGGTGTCCGAGCAACGGCTTCCCGGCACTGCAATGCTCGACGGGGCCACGCCAGACTACGAGAGGGGTGCCGTCGACGTCATATATGACCGAACGGACGAGCGCGTTCTTGCCACCTGGGTTGTCCCACACCTGAGCCAGGCCGACGCGATAGCCATTGCCCCAGCGGACGACGCTGGCCTCGCTCAGCGACTGCACCGGCTGGTCCGTCCACTTGATCGCTATTCGCTGGCATCCCTCCTGCCAGGAGCAGGGCACCCACTCCAGCGGCGGCACGGCGAGCTGCGGCTGCTCGGCAACCTCTATGTTGCAGGGCGCCGGCCAGTCGACGGGCCGCCAGCAGCTATCGACGCCCGGGCTCCAGGCACTGGCGGCCGGCGGCGTGCAGCCTGGCGCGTCCGGCGCAGCGTCAGCCGGAGCCAGGGCGCCGCCAGCAGCGTTCCCGGCGTTGGCTCCGCCGCTGCTCGCACCGCTGGCGCCAGCGTCCGCGGTAGATCGCCCGTCGACGAGGGTGACCGTCTCCCGGCAGCTCCCGGCGAGGCCGAGGAGGAGGGCGGCAGCCGCCGCGGCTGCCAGCGCGACGAAGTAGCCGTGGCGGCACGAAACCTGAGGCCGCCACCGTCTTCTTATGCCCCTTGTGGCCGAGCGCACGGTCGGGCTCCCGGCTACTTTGGGCACGGCCCCAGCGAGTCGCCGTGCGCGAGGTGTGCCTTCAGCGCCGGCGCGCCCACTGTGATGCTCTGCTTCTTGCCAGGCTTGCCTGGCGGGTGGTGGCAGATGGGCACCTGCTGCTGGCCCTTGGTGCCGGCCGCGCGCAGGCTGAAGAGTCTCGTCTCGTTCGGCCCGAGGGTCACGATGGCGGAGTACGTCACGCTTCCGGTCGTGCGCACGGTGTCGACAGGCGCGCCGCTGTCCGAAATGACGCATCCGCCCGCGCACAGGAGAGCGTCCTGCTCTTCCGAGAGCACGAAGCGAACCGCCGTGCTCCCGCCCTCCGAGCGAGATGTCACGGTCGCGGCCAAGCCGTCGCCGGCGCTCACCGCCGTGGTCGTGGCCACGTCTCCGGCGGCATGCACGCCAGCGCCGCTCTGCGCGTCCGTCGACTCGGCGACCATGGAGCGCCAGATGCTGACGTGATCCCGCGCGGCCACGTAGATCGTGCCCGTCGCGCGGTTCACGGCCACCCCGTAGCCGGCGGTGGATATCTCGGTCACGTATCTGCCCGACGGATCGAACTTCTGCACGTAGCCGGACGCGTCTGCCACGTACGCGTAGCCCGCGGCATCAATGCCGATACCCACCGGATACTCGAACTTGCCCGGGCCCGTGCCGTGCTCGCCGAACTTGAACAGGAAGTTGCCCGCCTCGTCGAACACCTGCACGCGCCAGTTCACCGTGTCCACCACCCAGATGCGACCCTGCCCGTCCACCGCCGCGCCGCCAGGCTCGTGGAACTGGCCGTTGCCGCGCTCGCCCGTCCCAGGGTGCACCTGGCAGCTCGGATCGCCATCCGGGTAGTAGCGGCCGTACAGGTCGCAGCGCGAGCCGAACACCAGCTCGGGCGGCGCGCCAGGCGCAGGGGCGGCGAACACTTGCACGCGATGCGCGTTGCTGTCGAGCACCACGAGCCGGCCGTTGCGGCGGTCCACGGCCACGTCGAGTTGGTAATAGAACTTGCCGGGAACCGTGCCCCGTTCACCGAGCTTGAACAGGAAGGTTCCGTCCGGGCCGAAGGCCTGCACGCGGGAGTTCATCGTGTCAGCCACGTACAGCCGCTTCGCATTCGAGTCGAAGGCGATGCCGTACTGCCCCGGGCCGTACCAAACCTTGCCGAACTGCCCATCGCCGGCCACCAGCGGCCCCTCGCCGTCCGGGTCGACGCA
>JACQWT010000249.1 GCA_016209145.1 Deltaproteobacteria bacterium
CGCCAACTGCGGCTCCTGCGGCAATGCCTGCCCGCAAGGTCAAGTCTGCGCCGCCGGCTCCTGCTCGCTCGTCTGCCTCGGCGGGACCACCAAGTGCGGCGGCAAGTGCGCCGACACGGCCAACGACCCGGCCAACTGCGGCTCCTGCGGTGCTGCCTGCCCGCAGGGACAGGTCTGCGCCGCCGGCTCCTGCTCGCTCGTCTGCCTCGGCGGCACCACCAAGTGTGGCAGCAAGTGCGCCGACCTGCAAACCGACGCCGCCAACTGCGGCGCCTGCGCTGCTGCCTGCAAGCAGGGCGAGGTGTGCAGCAGCGGCAAGTGCATCGCCCTGTGCCCGGCGCCGCTCGTCGTCTGCGGCAACGTGTGCACCAACACGAGCTTCGACCCACAGCACTGCGGCAAGTGCAACAACCCTTGCCCCGTCGCGGCCAACGCCACGCCGACCTGCGGCGCCGGCGTCTGCGGCATGGTTTGCAAGCAGGGCTACGGCGACTGCAACGCCAACATGAACGACGGCTGCGAGATCGACACCACGAGCAACGCCAGCCACTGCGGCGGCTGCGGCAAGCCGTGCGCGCCCGTGGCGAACGGCACGGCTGCGTGCACGGCCTCAGTGTGCGGCGTTGGAAGCTGCAATCAGGGATTCGGCGACTGCGACAAGAACGCGGGCAACGGTTGCGAGATCAACCTCACGAGCGACAAGAACAACTGCGGCTCCTGTGGCAACGTCTGCCCGAACAACACGCCCGTGTGCAGCGGCAGCAAGTGCACGAACATTGACCTGTCCGGGCTGTACGCCAAGTACGACTCCGCCGGCCGCACCGTGTACATCTGGAAGACACCCAAGTGCGCGAACCTGCTGAACTACGCGGACTTCTGCCCCACGCGCGGGCTCAAGTGGTGGCGGCCCAAGTCGCAGCCCGACGCGCAGCAGCTCGTCAGCTTCGCGTACGGCTTGGACAACTGGCACACCTGGGTGCAGATCTACGGGATCAAGACCGACCAGAACGCGTCCACGATCGAAGGCTACGGCGTGATCGTCGACAGCCCGGGCTGCGTGGCTTCGTCCAACGGCAGCGGCTTCGGCGCCTTCCGCAAGTGGGGGTGCTCGTACTGCTACCCGGCCCAGAACAACAACGAGAGCTGCTGCTGGGACAAGGACCACGCCTACGACTGGTTCGTCTGCGAGCCGTAGGGTGAAGCAAGAAGGAGAGCGCATGAGCACCGTCAATCATCGCAAGCGGGTCGGACCTCGAGTCGCGTCGACGACAAGCAGGCGGGGAGCGCGAGCCGCGTGGTCCCGATGCCCCGCCCCGAGCTGGGGAGCCGGCGTGCTCTGCGCGCTCGCGCTCGTGCTGCTCGCGCCGCCGGCCGCGGCGGGCGTGCCGGCAACGATCCACCAGCAGGGCCGGCTGTACGAGGCGAACGGCGGCAAGCCCGTCGAGGGCGAGCTGTCGATCCAGTTCGCGATCTACGAGAACAAGCTCTCCTCGCAGCCGGTCTGGATCGAGATCCACTCGGTCCAACTCGTGGACGGCTACTTCGACGTGACGCTCGGCTCGCTCGTGCCCTTCCAGAAGAGCGTTTTCGACGGCTCGACCCGCTTTCTCGGCGTCAAGGTCGGGGACGACCCCGAGATGGCGCCCCGGGTCGAGATCGGCAGCATCCCCTACGCCCTCGTTGCCAACAACGCGATCGGCGACATCACGCCGAGCTCGGTGACGATCGCCGACTACGGCGAGGTCATCGACAGCGAGGGCAAATGGGTCGGCGACCCGACCGGGCTGGTCGGTCCGGCGGGCCCCAAAGGCGACAAGGGCAACAAGGGTGACACCGGAGCGCAGGGACTCATCGGTCCGCAGGGGCCGAAGGGCGATCCCGGGCCGGTCGGGGCCCAAGGGGCCACCGGTCCCAAGGGCGATCCCGGGCCGCAGGGACCGCAGGGTCTGACCGGACCGCAGGGACCGGCGGGGCCCAAGGGCGACACCGGCTCGGCCGGCCCGCAAGGACCGCAGGGTCTGACCGGTCCGCAGGGGCCGCAGGGTCTGACCGGTCCGCAGGGACCGGCCGGGCCGCAAGGAGCGCAAGGGGCGACCGGCGCCCAGGGGGCGAAGGGCGACAAGGGCGACCCGGGACTGCCCGGCGCCGTCAACGTCGGCCAGAAGAGCTGGAGCGGCGGCACTTCCATGACCTCCGGCAACGGCTGGGTGACGATCACCGGCAGCGCGTTCAGCGCCAAGACCAACGGCGGGCCGCTCCAGATCACGGTCAACACGTACCTCCAGAACGGCTCGCACGCGACCTGCCAGCCCATCATCGACGGCCAGTGGGCGGGCAGCTTCGGTGGGCTGCCGGACTACGGCAGCCCATACTGGCGCGAGGGGCTCACCTGCTCCTCGTGCTGGAGCGGCAACTGGGTCCCGTGGAACAAGACCCGCGTCTACCCTGGTGTGGGGGCCGGCACCCACAACTTCGCGGTGCAGTGCGCGACCGACGGGGGCACGCTCTACGTGTGCAACGCCGGCTCCGTCGGCTGCCAGATCGTGGTGGTCGAGCTGGCGCCGTAGGCCGGCGCCCGCCGCCGGCTACCGGTGGCACGAGCCGCAGTGCGCGCCGCGCTGGCCGCACGAGGACGCCTGCGCGCACGAGCCGCCGAAGGAGCTGCGGCCGCCCTTGCTGACGAAGCCCGAGCCGCCGCTGACCAGACGCTGCACCGCCGCGCCGCACTGCGGGCAGCTCCCGAGCGGCGGATCCTTGATGGACTGCTGGTGCTCGAACTCCCCGCACCGATCGCACGCATAGGCGTAGGTGAGCACGGTGACCTCCGAACGGCCGGGGGATCTCCAACAGAAAGGGCGCGCTGTCAACTCCGAACAGGAGCGCCGCGGACGGCTCGCCTAGGGCTACAGCGCGGAGCGGCCGCGGGGCGTTGCCGGTCGCGTCTGCCCGCTCCGTTCGCGCCGGCGTATCGGTTTCACCCTTCTGCCGCAAACGCAGCCCGCGTGTAGTATGGTAGAGTAGCGCCACGGTGGACCAGACCCTCGACGTGCTCCGGCTCGCTCCCGGCACCGTGCTGATCGACAAGTATCGCGTGGTCCAGACCATCGGCATCGGCGGCATGGGCGTGGTCGTCTGCGCCGAGCACATGACGCTCGAGACGCGCGTGGCCATCAAGTTCCTGCTGCCGAGCCTGTTGCCCAACGAGCGCATCGTGCACCGCTTCTTGCGCGAGGCGCGCGCGGCCATCCAGATCACCAGCGACCACGTGACGCGGGTGCTCGACGTGGGCACGCTGCCCGACGGGCTGCCCTTCATGGTGATGGAGTACCTGGTGGGCCGGGACCTGTCCTTCTGGGTCAAGAGCGGCCGGCGCTTCTCCGTGCAGGAGGCCGTGGACCACGTCGTGCAGGCAGGCGAGGCGCTGGCCCAGGCCCACCGGCTCGGCATCATCCACCGCGACATCAAGACGGCCAACCTGTTCCTGTCCGAGCTCCCCACCGGGCCGCCGCGCGTCAAGGTGCTCGACTTCGGCATCTCCAAGCTCACGCAGGACAAGCAGGAGATGGAGCTGACCAAGACATCGGCCGTGCTCGGCTCCGGGCTGTACATGTCGCCCGAGCAGATGCGCTCGGCGCGCGACGTGGACTACCGCACCGACATCTACGCCCTGGGGATCTGCTTGTACGAGCTGCTGACCGGCACGCAGCCCTTCACGGCGGAGAGCTTCTCCGAGCTGGTGTTGAAGGTGAACATGGACCCGCCGACGCCCTTGCGCGCGCTGCGTCCCGACGTGCCCGAGGAGCTGGCGCAGATCGCGGCCCGGGCCTACGCGCGCGAGCGCGCACAGCGCTACGGCTCGGTGGCCGAGCTCGTTCTCGCCCTGGCGCCCTACGCCTCGCCGCCGGCGCGTGCGCTCATCGAGGCGATCCAGCAGATCGAGCCGGGAACGCTGCGTCCGTCGGCCGTGGCGGCCGCCGTGACGGCGACCGTCACGGGCCCCGCAGGCGCAGCGGTCACGGTGGCCGGCACGACGCCCGGTACGGCCACGACTGCCGATACGCCTCGCTCGCGAGCGCCGCTCGTGGCCGTAGGCATCGGCGCCTTGATCGCACTGGGCGCCGGCATCTTCCTGCTGCGCGTGAACGCGGGCGCGGGGCCCGCCGGGACAGCCGTCAATGCGCCGGCGTTGCGGTCGGCCAGCCCGACCCCGGAGCCCGCCCTCCGGAGCGCGCCCGGGCCGGCCACCAGCGGCACGGCGTCGAGCGCGCGGGCCCTGGAGCCGGCGACGAGCGCAAGCGCCGACGCGCGTGCTGCCGCGAGCGCGTCCTCCGGCGCGCCCAAGGCCGGGCGCGGCCCGGGAGCGCCACGGCCCACGGCGCGGCCGGGACCTGCCCCGTCCGTCCAACCGGGCTCCGGCGGTCTGTGCTTCCGGCTCAACGCCAAGACCGGCATGCGCGAGATGGTGCCCTGCCAGTAGGCGGCAGCCACTGGCCGCGAGCGGCGTAAGCCCGGGCTCCTGCGCCGCGTTCTAGCGGCATGGCGATCCGCGCGGGAGCAGCCCTTACGGCCGAAGCCGTGGTCCTGACGGGGGCCGGGGCGCCCGCAAGCGTTCACGCCCCCTGCCAGACGGCTCGTCAGGCGGCCGGGGCACGGGTGACGCGCGCACAGCGCGCGTCGGGACCCGAACCCCGTCCCGCAGGGACGGACAGCGCGAGCGCGCCCGCAGCGCCGGGCCGGAGCGTACTCCTGTACGCGAGGACCCGGCGCGAGGACGAAAGCCGCCTTCGCCCGCGCGCAGGCGAAGCCGAGCACGGGCGACCGAAGAACACCGGCCGACTCGGCGAGCCGTCGTTGCTGCGGCGCGGCCCGGGTGACGCTACCATCCGGCTCGTGCCGGTCGTGTCCGAAGCGCCCCAGAAGCCCGGAGAGGAGCAGCGCGAACGCGAGCGCGAGCTTTGCGAGCGCGCCAAGGCCGGCGATCGCCAGGCGCTCGGCGAGATCCTCAGGACCCACGGGCCGGTGCTCTACCGCTCCGTGCTGCTGCCCCGGCTCGGCAGCGAGGCCGCGGCCCAGGACGCTCTGGCCGACACCTACGTGCGCGTGCTCGAACGCTTCCACCAGTTCGAGTGGCGCGGCTGCGGCGTATACCCGTGGCTGCGGGTCGTGGCGATGCGTATCGCCTGGGACGGCCTGCGCGCGCGCAAGCGCGAGAGCCTGTTCGCCCCGGACGAGCTGGCGCGGGCGGCGGACGCGGCCGAGCGCGAGTGGGGCGAGGGCCTCGACGCCCAGCTCTGCGAGAAGCGGGATCTCGACGCCGCCCGCCGCAAGTTGGGCGATGCCATGCAGGCGATCAACCAGCGATACGCGCTGGCCATCCGCCTGCGCATCATCGAGGAGCGCACGCGGGAACAGGCGGCCCACGAGCTCGGCGTGAGCGTCGGAACCCTGGACGTGGTGCTGCACCGCGCCCTGCGGGCGCTGCGGCAGGCCCTTGCGGGCGAGGCATCCGCCCCGGTCGAGGAGCAAGGGGCATGAGCGAGAAGGGGAAGCTCCTGCGGCTCGTCCACCCGGCGCAGGCAGCGCCGGACGGCGCGCCGCGCGACGTGGCACAAACGGGCAGTCTCGTGCGCGCCGCATCAGGTAAGGCCGAGCTCGAACCGGCCGACCACGAGGCTCTGATCGCCCTCGTGCTGGGTGACGAGGCGGCGAGTGTGACCGAGCAGGAGCTCCACGATGCCGAGCAGTTGCGGCTTGCCTTGGATCGACTGCTTGAAGGCGGCGAGACTCCCGGACAGAGCGAGCCCCTGCTCGATGTGGCCCGCGCCCTGCGCGCCACGCGAGGCACGAGCGAGCTGGGAGCCGACGCGAACGAGCGGCTTCTATGGCGAGCCATGAGCCGGGCAGGAGCCGGGGCCAGAGCCCGGCGCGTCGCGCGACTGCGGCCGGCCACGAGGGTCGCCGTGGGCGCGCTCTGCGCGCTCTGCGCGGGCGTCGCCCTGTTCGTCGGCTCGCTGGCCTCGGTCGGGCCGCGCGGCGGGGCGCGGCCCGTGGCCGGGCGCGCGTCGCCAGCCCCCCCTGCCCTGCTCGCCCCGGCCACGGATCTCGTCCCCGTGCGCTCGACGCAGGCGTTGTTCGATCCGACCGAGCCGTTCCCACGACGCGGGGGAGAGACGGCGCGAATCGACCGGATCGCCTCGGCGCGAGCGGCCGACCTGCGGACCAACCGCTTCGCCGCGTGGGGGGTGCCTTGAGAGGCCGGCACGCGCTGCTCGTCGCGCCGGCGTTGGCCGGTACGCTGCTGGCCTTCGCCTTCCTGGCAAGCTGCACCGACGATCGGCCCTCCAGCTCCGTCGCGACCTGCCCGTCCTGCCCCTGCCCCACCCGCGTCGTGGACGCGGCGCTGCTCGCGTTCCTGTCCAAGGCGAGAAGAGCGCACCACGAAGCGGATCTGCTGGAGAAAGCGGACAGGCCGGAGCAGGCCATCCAGGTGCTGGACCATCTCGCCGCCACGCCGGCGCCGGGCGGCGCGTCGCCGCCGCCGGAGGTACGCGAGGTGCTCGCGGACACGCGCGCGCGGCTGGCCGAGCTGCGCTCCGCGCGCGGCGACTTCGAGGCGGCGGGCCGCGACGTCGAGGCCGGGCTCGAGTTGGCGGTCGATGTCACGCATTTCCGCGGCCGGCTCGTGGAGATGCGCGGCGTCATCGAGGAGCGCCGCGCCAAGGCTCTCCAAGAGCGGGGCGAGCTCCAGGCGGCGGCGTCGGCGCGCGAGCGGGCGATCGCGGCGTTCGAGCAGGCGGTGGGCATCCAGGAGGAGGTCATCGGCCGGGCGCTGGGCGACGGGGGCGTGCGGCAGTAGCGGCGGCCGGGGTGCAGCCGAGCCAGGATGTCCTTGACGCCGTCGCACGCGCCCGGTATCTTGTTTTCATGGTGGGCGGAGCAGGGGTGCGCGGGCGTGCTGAGTCGCGTGGGGCCGAGCGGAGCGGTGGTTGGATCTGGTGCGGCGCGCTGGCGGTCTTGGCGCTCGCCGCGTGCCGTCCCGATGGGGCCGCCCCCCCCCCCCTGACCCGGCCGACGAGCTGACCGGCACGGCCGAGGCGCCGCTCATGAACGGCGGCATGGAGCGGCTCATCCCGCTCAGGCCAACCAGGTCTTCAAGCCGCTGGGCGTGCAGTTCTGGATCCGCGCCATCGAGCACTACTACATGCCCCACCTCGCGGCGGTGAGCGATCCGGCCGCACAGCAGGTGGGGTGGACCGGCGCCAAGCAGGATCTCGCGCAGGTCTTCCCATCGATGCCGGCCGATGCGTGGGACGACGACGCATGGAAGGGCCCCGGGCGGTGGCTGCAGGCGGCCACTACGGTCTGGGGCGCGTTGAACGATGTTGCGGTCTGGATCAAGTGCCACGACAGCTACGTGGGCTCGCCGTGCCACGAGAGCAGCGGGAGCACCGGCAACTTCCCCGAGGAAGGGCGGGTGCTGACCATGAGCGGCACGACCATGAGCGCCCAGCCGCGCTACACGTTGGCGCACGAGCTCGGGCACTACCTCGGCCTCCGGCACACCTTCGCGACCGACCCCGCTCCCGACCCCAAGACGCTCCAGGCGCGCACGGCCTGGGATAGGTGGGACCTGGTCTACAAGCCCGGCACGAGCCCGCTCGTCCCCCACCGCTACTTCGCCAGCCGCTCCGAGGCGGACGACTACCCGGCGGCTGACCTCCGGCTCACCAACAGGGTGCATATCCAACGTGGGCATGGGTTCGGAGCTGTCACGGCTATGCGGCGAGCCGTAGGTCGGCCTTGTAGGTTTGTTCAAGCTGGGTTGATAGGCTGTCGAAGCGACGGGAGAGAACGGCAGCGCGATACGTCAGGATGGTCTGTCCGCCATGCTGGTTGAACCGCGACCCGGCACGCTTCATGCGGACGTTCACCA
>JACQWT010000250.1 GCA_016209145.1 Deltaproteobacteria bacterium
CGCTGGCCGACTTCTGGCGAGCAGACCCCGGGCGACTCTCCCCGGCGCCGCAGCCTTTCCGCCCCCGCCGTCGTCACCCCTCCCGCGGGTGGTCAACTTCTCGCAAGCAGACCCGGGTAACTTCTCGCGAGCGTCAAAGGGGAAACCCGCAGGCAGCGCAGCAGTCATGGCCGCAGCTCCCGCAGTTGCCCGGGTCGAGGAGCGTATCGACGCAACGACCGCAGCAAAGCGTCGTGCCCCCGCCGCACGAGAGCTGGCACTGGCCATGCGAGCAGACCTGCCCGCCGGGGCAGACAGCAGCGCAGGCGCCGCAGTTGGCCGGGTCGGTCTGCGTGTCGACGCACTTGCCGCCGCACTTGGTCGTGACGCCGAGACACTGCAGGGCGCACTGGTCGAAGGAGCAGACCTGCCCGCCGGGACAGGCAGCAGCGCAGGCGCCGCAGTTGGCCGGGTCGGCGCTGGTGTCGACGCACTTGCCGCCGCACTTGGTCGTCCCGCATGTACACGTGGGCCCGCACTTGCCCCCGGAGCAGACCAGATCCGGAACGCAGTGCGATTCGCAGCCGCCGCAGTTGCTCGGGTCCAGGAGAGGGTCGACGCACTGGTTGCCGCAGAGGATCTTGTCGCCCGCGCACTCGGGGACGCACTTCCCGGCCGAGCAACCCTCTCCCGGGGCGCAGATCTTGCCACACCCGCCGCAGTGGCTCGGGTCCACGGCAGTGTCGGCGCACTCGCCATCGCAGCAGCTCAGCCCGTCGGCAGCGCACGAGGCACAAGCCCCTGCGCCGGCCGTGCCGGCCGTGCCCGCCTGGCCCGCCGAGCCGGGCGCGCCACCGCCCCCCGCCCACCCGGCCCTGCCCGCCTGACCCGCCGAGCCGGTCGCGCCACCGCCCCCCGCCGACCCGGCCGTGCCCGCCTCGCCGGCCGAGCCGGTCGCGCCACCGCCGCTCCCGTCGACAGCGGCCACGCCGCCGCAGTTCGCGCCCGCCGCGACGACGATGGCCACGCCGAGCCCCGTCACAAGGCTCCGGAGCAGGCCAGTCGCGACTCCCCGGCGACCGCGGCGACGAGTGATGCCGGCCGGGAGGGCCGCTCGGCGGCAGTCGCCGGGACGGGCAGCACGCGGTGGTGCATTGTCGGAGACGGGAGGCGCCGCGCTGCGCGTCGGCGTGCGCGAGGACATCTGGGGACTCTGTTCGCTCATCTCGGTTCGCAGCCTCGCCGCGAGCCCTGTGCCAGGCGCCGCGGTCATCTGCCGCCCGCGCGCAAGCGCGGGCACGGCGCATGCTACCACCACGACAAGCAACCGCCGTGCCAAGGCGCGGACCGCCGGGATGCCGTGGCGCCGTAGCTCCAGGCCGCGACTGCCCCATGGGGTAACCCCATGGGACAGCCCCATGGGACAGGCGCGCGCACAAGGCGCGCCTTCAGGCCTTCGCCGGTCGATGGCGCTCGCGCCGATGTGGCGCCGTGGCAGGGTTCTTGCGTACGCTTGGAGGGCCAGCCGGGAAGGCTGGCGGGACGGAGCACCGCGATGAAGGGCACAAGCTTCGAGCGTCCCGCGGCAATGCGCCCGCGTAGGGAGCGCCTGCGCTGGGGCGCAGCGGCAGCCGCGGCGGCTGGCGTGCTCGGCCTCGCGGCGCTGTTCCTGGCGGCGGGCTGCGGCGGGAGCGCGATGGTCGACAGCGCTGGCGGCAGAGGTCCGGGAGGTGCCGGCGGCCAGGGCGGCTCTGGTGCTGCGGCCGGCGCCGCACCGTGCGGCTCGTGTGCCGCAGGGCGCACCTGCTGCGACGGCGAGTGCGTGGACACGCAGACCGACGCGGAGAACTGCGGCGGATGCGCTGTGAACTGCGGGCCCAACGAGATCTGCTCCGTGGGCCAGTGTGTTCTCCAGTGCTTGGGCGGCACCAGCGAGTGCAGCGGCTAGTGCGTCGACACGCAGACCGATCCCGCCAACTGCGACGGTTGCGGGATCCAGTGCTGCCCGGGCGCGGTCTGCTCGGCGGGAATGTGTGCGCTTTCGTGCCAGGGCGGCACAACGATGTGTGGAGGAAGCTGCGTCGCGCCCGCCTGCGCGTGCAAGTGCGTCGACACCGGGAGCGCCCCGGCCAACTGCGGCGGGTGCGGGGTGCTCATTCAAACCAACCTTGAAATTCTTCTCTCCATGCTTCAAGAGGCGATTGAGAAGGCGGAAAATTCCAACTTTCGCACTCGGGCCAGCCGTGCACGGCCGGCCAATGCGCCTGCGGCTGCGCGGGCGGAACGACCTGCTGCGGCGGCAAGTGCCTGGACCTGGAGAACGACCCGGCCAACTGCGGCGGGTGCAACATCGCCTGCCCACCTGGCGCTTGGTGCAGCGCCGAGAAGTGCCATTGCCTCGATGGGCTGACGCTGTGTGGCGGCACGGTCTGCACCGACCTCGATGGCGCGCAGGACTGCGGCGCCTGCGGAGTGGTGTGCGGCCCCGGCCAGGTGTGCAGCCAGGGGCTCTGCACGAGCGGCTGCGCACCCGGCGAGACCCTGTGCCCCGGCGGCAAGTGCGTGGATCTGTCCAAGAACGGCTTCAACTGCGGCTCCTGCGACCACGTCTGCCCCGGCGACACGAGTTGCGCCGCGGGCGCGTGCGTCTGCCCGCCGGGCCTGAGCCTGTGCGGCGCCAAGTGCGTCGATCTCGGCAGCGATCCCAAGCACTGCGGCGGCTGCAACCACTGGTGCACGGGCGGGAAGGTATGCCAGCAGGGCAGTTGCGTCTGCCTGCCGGGCTGGACCGACTGAGGCTCGTTCTGCGCGGACTTGCAGAGCACCTGCGGCGCCTGCGGGAGCTGCTTCACCAAGTGCCCGCCGACGACGCAGTGCTGGGAGGGCCAATGTGCCTGCCGCCCCGGCACCACCGACTGCTCGGGCGCGTGCGTGGACACGAGCGCCAACGCGCAGCACTGCGGGGGCTGCGGGCAGGCTTGCCCGCCGGGCAAGGTCTGCTTTGGCGGCGCGTGCCTGGACACCTGCCCCGCCTGGACGGACGACTGCTCGGGCGGGTGCGTCGAGACCGAGAACCACAAGCTCCATTGCGGCGTCTGCGGCAACCCCTGTCCCTGCGGCGGCAAGTGCTGGGGCGGGCTGTGCCACGTCTAGGATCCGAGCTTCTCTCGGGGATCTGCACCTGGGGCAGGTGCGCGCCCAAGTGTCCGCCCGGCACGAGCTACTTGTGCGGCGCGCGGGACGCCGTGGGCGGCGGCTCACGGCGCAAACTTGGCGAGGAACATGTGGCCCTGAAGCGGGCCACCGCCGAAGTCCACCGCGCCTCCCCAAAGCGAGCCCATCACGAACGCGTTCCCTGAGGTGTCGGCCGCAATGCCCCAGGCGCGCTCAGCGCTTCCGGTGCCGAAGCGCTTGCTCCAGATGTGCCCCCCCGAGCTGTCGAGCTTGGCTAGGAAGATGTCGAAGTCCCCCGCGCTCGTGAGCGGCTCGCCGCCGAAGTCCACCGTGCCCCGGAACTCGCCCAACACCAGCGCGTTGCCCGAGCCGTCGGTCGCGACGTCCACGCCGTACTGATCGCTCACGTCGCCGAAGTGCTTGCTCCAGATGTGCCCCCCCGAGCTGTCGAGCTTGGCCACGAAGACATCCAGTCCCCCCCACGCACACGTGAGCGGCCCGCCGCCGAAGTCCACCGTGCCGTTGAAGGTGCCCGTCACCAGCGCGTTGCCCCAGGCGTCGGTCGCGATGGCCACGGCGGCCTGGCTGTTGACGTCCCCGAAGCTCTTGCTCCAGATGTGCCCCCCCGAGCTGTCGAGCTTGGCCACGAAGATGTCGGTGGTGACGTCATCGCTCGTGAGCGGCCCGCCGCCGAAGTCCACCGTACCGCTGAAGTTGCCCGTCACGAGCGCGTTACCCGAGCCGTCGGCCGCTACGGCACCGCCGTACTGGTAGGTTGCGTCGCCGAAGCGCTTGCTCCAGAGGTGCCCCCCCGAGCTGTCGAGCTTGGCCACGAAGGTATCCAGCTCCCCCGCGCTAGTCAGTGGCCCGCCGCCGAAGTCAACCGTGCCCCAGAAGTGGCCCGTGACCAGCACGTTCCCCGAGCCGTCGGCCGCGATAGCATCGCCGTACTGGCTCTTGCTCGCGTTGCCGAAGCGCCTGCTCCAGACGTGGTTGCCCGAGCTATCGAGCTTGGCCACGAAGACGTCGGCGAACCCCGTGCTCGCAAGCGGCCCGCCGCCGAAGTCCACGGTGCCGTCGAAGTAGCCCGTCACGAGCGCGTTGCCCCAGGCGTCGGTCGCGATGGCCGAGCCGGCCTGGCTGCTCGCGTCGCCGAAGCGCCGACTCCAGAGGTTCCCCCCGAAGCTGTCGAACTTGGCCACGAAGATGTCCCAGCCCCCCGCGCTCGTGAGCGGCCCGCCGCACGCACTTGCCGCCCTGGCACGCATGGCTCGGCAGGCAGTCACTGTTACTGCCGCACGTGGCCGGGCAGGTGGCCTTCAGACCGTCGCACAGGTATGGGGCGCACTTGTTGGCGGCGCTCTGCTGGCCGTGGACTTTGAGTTTGTCGGGCGGGCAGTCGGTCTTGTCGCCGGCGCACACCTCGGCCACGTCGCAGTCACCGGCCGCGGCACGGCACTGGATCTTCTCGGACAGCGGCGTGCAGGTGCCCTCCTTGCCCTTGCCGTTGCACTTGCCGCAGCCGCCGTCGCAGGCCGTGTTGCAGCACGCGCCGTCAGCGCAGTGGCCGCTCTTGCACTGCGCGCCGTCGTCGCTGCAGGGCTTGCCGTCGTCCTGCTTGGGCTTGCACGTCTGCGCGCCGGCGTCACAGTAGCTGTCGGCCTGGCAGTCGTCGTGGCCGGCACAGGGAGCACACCCGCTCTCGCCGCCGACGCCGGAGCCACCCGAGCCGCCGGGCGCCTGGCAGACGCCGCTCTCGCAGTCGCCGGACTGCTCGCACTTCTTGCCGTTGGCGCACGCCGGGCACTCGCCGCCCCCGCAGTCGACGTCGGTCTCCTTGCCGTCCTGCTTGGCATTCTGGCAGGCAGGCAGCACGCACTTGTTGGCCACGCACGGCTCGTCGCCGGTGCAGTCCTCCTGCTGGGTGCATGCGACGCACCGGCCCTTGCCGTCGCACACCTTCTCGTCGTTCTGGCCCGTGCACGCCGTGCCCTCGGGCTCGTTCTCGAAGCCGCACTTGCCTTGCCCGCAGGTGCGCTTGCAGCAGTCGGTGTCGACGCCGACGCATTGGTCCGGCGCCGTGCATTCCGGGGCAGCGCGGCCGCCGTCGCTGCCACCATCGCCTCGCGCACCCGCGCCACCATGGCCAGCAGCTCCCGCCTCCCGCGTGTCGCGCACCGCCTCCTCGATGACCACGATGCTCGCGCAGCCCGACCCGAGCACGGCGAAGCCCAGCGCGACGAACGAGCTGCTCTGCCTGCCCCGACCGCTCATCTCACCTGTAGCTCAACGCAAGAAACATGCCGCGCGCGGGCAGCCCGCTCGGGCGCCCAGTTGCGCGAAACGAGGCACGGTCGCGTCACCGCCAGAGCGGCCGCCCCCTGTGACAGCCTGGAGCTGTCCCAGGGGGCACCACATGAGACACGCACGCGGCGCTGCGCGACACGGGCACCCCGTTCGGCGGCGGGCCGAGCGGCTGGCCGCCGGCGGCGGGGTTCAAGCGCCTGTAGGCGCTCACGCCTTCTCCGACCCGGCTCGTCAGGCGGCCGCGAGCGCAAGCGCGCCCGGAGGCCCGGGCCGCAGCGCACTCCTGTACGCGAGGATCCGGGCCGAGGACGCAAGCCGCGATCGCGGCCGACTCGGCGAGCCGTCGTCGCTGCCACGGAAACGCCGTGAACGGGCACAA
>JACQWT010000251.1 GCA_016209145.1 Deltaproteobacteria bacterium
CAGGCCGCGTCGCAGCGCCCGCAGTTGGCCGGGTCGGAGCCGGTCGCGACGCACTTGCCGCCGCACTTGGAGGTGCCGCCCAGGCACACCAGGCCGCAGCTTCCCGCGCTGCACACCTCGCTCAGGCCGCAGCTACTGTTGCAGCCGCCGCAGTTGGCCGGATCGGTCTTGGTGTCCACGCACAGGTCACCGCAGCGGCTCGTGCCCCCGAGGCACGCGACGCCGCACTGGCCCGCGGAGCAGACCTGTCCCTGGGCGCACGCCTTGCCGCACCCGCCGCAGTTGGCCGGATCGAGGGAGGTGACGACGCACGTGCCGTTGCACTCGGCCTGGCCGGCGGGGCACCCGGCCGCGGCGCCGCCTTGCCCGGTGCTGGACGTGGGTACGATCTGCGGCTCGGCTCCGCTACACGCGAAGAGGGTGGCTGCGGCTGCGACGAGCACGACGCTCGCGGCCCAGGTGATCTTCAAAGCACGGTTCATGTTTCCTCCAAGAGCATCGGCTTCCTACTTCGGCGCCCGGATCTCGGCGCGTCCCGTCTTCATCCACGCCTCGAAGAAGGCGGCAATCTGGGCGTGGGTGAGCTCCGTCGGGTTCTCGAAGTCGAGCGAGTGGTCGCGCGAGACGAAGGGCGGGACGATGGGCGGCTCATAGCCGGAGCTCTGGTGGATCGTGCCGAGCATGCCGTGGCCCGCCTGCGCAAAGCGCCAGCCGCCCGCGGTCACGGCCCCCTGCGGCGTGGTCACGTTCTCGTGAAACGGCGGCTCGCCCGCGGGGAGGGCCGCAAACTCGAAGCTCCCCTCGGCCGGCACGCCGGCGGCCGCGAGCAGGGCGTCGGGCGCGGCCGTGCCCAGTGACTCGTCGAGCTCGCCGAACTGCCAGAGCAGGTCCGGGCGCGCGCCTTCGGCCGTCGCCTCCCGCAGGAGCCGGCGCGCCAGCGCTTGGGCCTCGACCGGCTCCAGGGCCCAGCGGAAGAGGTTGAGCAGCGGGTGCATGGACATGCGCCGCTCGTGCTCGTCGAGCTCGCCCTCGACGCCGAGCACGGGCATGAAGATCAGCTCGGCCTGGGCCCGGTAGACCGGCGACTCACAGAAGATGTCGATGAGCGAGCCCGGCGCCACTCCGAGCACGGCGGCGCCAACCCCGGAGTCGGCCGTCAGGGCCGTGGTGGCCGCGACCGTGCCCAGAGACTCGCCCACCAGCATGGCGGGGCCGGGATCGAAGGCCAGACCGGCGAGCGCCGGATCGGCCGCGGCGAGCGCCGCGAGATCGCCCTGGCGCACGAAGCGCACCGTGGCCAAGAGGTCGGCGGCCATCTGGCTCAGGGCCGCCAGCCCGAAGCGGGGCGAAGCGACGACGTCGGCCTCGGTGCCGGCCAGGCCGAAGGCGCGCGACATCACCCCCATGAAGCTGTGCTCGTCCAGGCCGTCCGGGCCCATGAACCCGTCGTCGCCGCGCAGGTCGTGGGCCTTGTCCTCGGCCGAGTCGGCGCGGGCGCCGTGCTGGTACGCGTCGATGCCGAGCACGGCCACGCCGAGCTGGCCGAACGTGTCGGCGAAGACGAGCGAGTTCTGCCGCCTCCCGCCCATGCCCCAGTGCACGATCACCACCGGCAGCTTGGTCAAGTCGGCGCCCTTGGGCACGGTCAGCAAGAACGGCACCTGCTCCTCCGGGCCGGCTTCGAGCTTGCCGTCCTCGCTTAGCCGCAGGGTGCCCACGTCGGTCCCCTTGCCGGCAACGATGCGCGGGGAGGGGAAGCTACCCGAGAGCAGGAAGGCGGTCGTGGCGTGCGCCACCGCGCGCGTCCCCTCGACCCCGGGGGCAGGGGCCGCGTCCATCCCCGGCTTGCTGCCTTCTGCGGGCGTGCCCATGAGCTTGTCGAGGGAGCCGTCGTCCGCCCGCCAGAGCCGGTCGAAGGCCGCGGCCGGGGCGCCCGAGCCGTAGTGCTCGGCCACGAGGCTCGCCACACTGGCGGCGTGCTCCGACGGATCGTCGGTCGTGAAGACGGCGAGCGAGGCGACGGCGGCGCGCGGCACGCCGGCCTGCTCCAGCGCCGTCAGGGCCGGGGCCGCGAGCGCGTGCAGGCGCCCTAAGGCGCCGTCGCCCGCGCCGGCCCCGTCGCGCGCCGCGGCGAACATCGGCGCTGGCTGGACCGGGGCGCCGTCCAGGCCGCGCACGCGGCTCGTCAGGGCCACCGCGTAGGAGTGCCGGGGCGTGAGCACGACTCCGCGCACGGGTCGCACCGTGACGAGCCCGTTCTCGTCGTCGTACTGGACGCGCAAGGGAACGAGCCCGCCGCGCTCCGGCGACTCGGGGCCCACGTCGAGCATCACCACGGGATCGGCCGGCGAGGCCTCGGCGCCCACCGCCGCATCCTCGCCGAGGCTGTCGCGGGCGACCACCCCGTCGATGGGGAAATGCACGGTGCAGCTCGTGCAGAACCCGCGCCGCGTGTTGAGCAAGGCGCGCACGTCCTCCCACACGGGCTTGTCGCCGGGCAGCGCCGCGATGTCCACCTTGCCCGCGGCGTCGAGGTGCAGGTCGTTCGGGAACGGGGCGTCACCGAAGGCGAACGGCCCCTGGGCGGGCACGTCGTAGCGCGCGACCGGGCCGGTGGCGGACGGGGCTGGGGCCTCGCCGTCGGTAGATGAGCAGCCGGCGCCGAGCGACAGCAGGGCGGCGAGGGCGATCGGCACGTTGGCCCCGTGGCAGGCAGGTGTTCTCATGGCCCCTCACTTGTCGAGCAGGCTCTCGATCTCGGTCCAGAAGCTCTCGTCCAGGATGCCTTTGACGACGGTGGCGATGCGCATCTCGCGTGTATCGATGACGATGTTGACCGGAAAGGAGCTCGCGTCGAACAAGGCGCCCAACTGGTAGTCGGGATCGAAGACAGCGGGGTAGTCGACTGCGAACGCGGTGGTCCACTTGTCCAGGTCCTTCTGCGTGGCCACGGAGCCCGGCTCGATCCCGTCGGCGAGATCGAGGAGGAACTCGGCGCCCAGGGGCGCAAGCTTGGCGTGCGCGGCCGGCAGGATTTCCTTCGCCTCCTGTTGGCAAGGGGCGCACCAGCGCGCCGCCACGTCGATGAGCAGCACCCGGGGCCGTGGCTTGTCCGCTTCGAACGGCGACGCTTCGGCGTAGAGGCCTTCGCCGGTCGGATTGTAGAAGTCGCCGAGGGAAATCGGCACGAGCGTGTGCGCCTTGGCCGGGTTGGCGTAGCCGGTGAAGGCATAGTTCTTGATGATGGAGCCCTCGCCCACGCCGTACGGGCCGGCCGGATAGGGCGCGTCGGACAGCGCCTTGCCTCCTCCCTCGCCGAGCGGCCAGGGCGGCGGCTCTGCCCCGGCGTAGCAGCCGGGCAGGGCGGCGAGGCCGAGAGCCAGAAGGGCGGCGGCGGGCGGGCGGGGCACGGCTACAAGAGTAGCTCGGCGATGGCGTGGCGTGCCGCACAAAAAGCGAGGAGCGCCTTGCCCGCCGGGCCGGCGGTTGACCCGCATAGGCCCTAACCGGTGAACCGCGAACAGGGAACAGAGAACCGGGGATTGAGGAACGGCGAAACGAACAAGGAACAAGGAACAAGGAACAAAGAACCGTGAACGGCCGACACGGGGGGCGGCGCAAGGGCGATGACATCGCCGAACGGCTGCTTTGCGCGGTCGAGGGCGTGCGGCGACTCCTGCCTGCGTTGCAGATCGACGCGGCTTCGAAGCATGTTGCCCATCGCCTGTGGCGTGCCGCGACCAGCGGCGGGCGTTCACTTGCACATCCCGTCCTGACAGATCTGACCGGGCTGCTGGCAGGCGACGCCGCAGCCGCCGCAGTTGACGGGGTCGAGCATGGTGTCGACGCACTTGTTGCCGCAATGGCAAGTTCCGCCCGAGCACGTGAGCCCGCACTGCCCGGCCGAGCAAACCTCACCCATGTAGCACGGCGTCGTCGTGTGGGGACAGGTGTGGCCGCAGCCGCCGCAGTTGTCCGGATCCGCCCCGAAGTCGACGCACTTGCCGTTGCAGCAGCCTTCGCCGCCGTCGCAAGCAGAGTTGCAGCCGCCGCAGTGAGCGGGATCGGTCGTGGTGTGGACGCAGAGGCCACCGCAGTTGGCGGTGCCACCCTCGCAGTGGGAGCCGCAGTGGCCAAGGGAGCAGACCTCGGAAGAGCTGCAGACGTGGCCGCAGCCGCCGCAGTTGGCGGGATCGTTCTCGGTGTCGACACACTCGCCGCCGCAGTTGGTGCTGCCGTCCGGGCACGCGAAGGAGCACTTGCCAGCCGAGCACGCCTCGTCCGGCGCACAGGCGATGCCGCAGCCGCCGCAGCTTGCGGGATCGAGCTCGAGGCTCACGCACCTGCCATCGCACTGCGCGAGGCCTGCCGGGCATCCGGTGGCCGAGCCACCGGCCCCGCCCCCGCCTCGGCTCTCGTCCTTCGCCCGCTCGTCGCACGCCCCGGCTGCGGCGGCGAGCACGCCGGCCAGAGCCCAGGTCCACGATCGAGCCTTCGTCATCGCAGCCCCTCGCTCACTTGCACCCCCCGTCCTGACAGATCTCACCGGGCTGGCAGGCGAGGTCGCAGCCGCCGCAGTTCTTCGGGTCCACCGCCGCGCTTACGCACTGGCAGTCGCAGTCCGGCGCCTCGCAGCTCTGGCCGCACTCGATCGTGCCGGCCCCGCAGCCGAGCACGCAGTGACCGCCGGAGCACAGCGCCCCGGGGCAGTATGCCTGGCCGCAGGAGCCGCAGTTGCCAGGGTCCACGCTCAGGTCGGCGCACGCCTGACCGCAGCCCGTCAGGCCGGGTGGGCACGGCTCGGGGGGCAGGCCGCCGGCCCCGCCTACGGCCGCAACTCCGCCCGAGGCGCCCGTACCGGTCCCGCCTGCTGCGGTGGCCCCGCCGGGGCCGCCCGCGCCAGCTCCGGCGCCTGCGCCGGCCTGGCTCGCGCCCGCAGCCCCGCCCGCGCCGTCGTCCAGCCTGGCCACCCCGCCGCAGCCCGAGGCCGCGACCAGGGCGGTCAGAGCCAGGAGGGCCGCCCTCGGGCGGCACGAGAGGCGTGTCATGCTCGTCTCCACTTGTGGTCGCTGGCCGGCGGTTGCAAGTTGCGGGCCGCTCCGCAATCCCGCGAAATGTCGAGAGCGGGTCTCGCAGCGGACGGGCTGTCACATGTGACCGGCGGCCAGCCGTCACATGTGGCTGTCACAGGGGTAGACCGAGGCCGAACCTGGCCCGGGGCGCCTGCGGGGCGCAAGCGCGAGCGTCCGACCGGCTACGTCGGCCGCCGCAGCAAGGCGGCGAGCGCAGCGGCGAAAGCGGCGGGCTCGCTCGGGGCGAGGACGAGCAGCGGATCGTCCTCGGCCCAGCGTGCCAGGTCGCCGGCGGGGCAGGCCAGCACCGGCACGCCCAGGGCGCGGGCCTCCCGTACCACCGTGGGCGCGGCTTCCTCGACGGCGGCGTGAACGAGGGCGTCCGCGGCGGCGACCACGGCCAGGGCGCGGTCGCGCGGAAGCTGCCCCGCGAACGCGACCGGCGCGCCGAGCCCGCGGGCGAGCCGCTCCAGGGCCCGACGCTCCGGGCCGTCGCCCACGATGACGAGGCGCAGCGCACGATCGCACGGCACGGCGGCGGCCCGCACGGCGAGATCCGCCCGCTTCGCGGCCACGAGCCGGCCGGCGAGCACCACGAGGGCCTCGTGCAGCCCAACGCCGAGCTCGCGCCGCACGCGGTCGCGCTGTGCGCGCAGCTCATCGATCGGCGGCAGCTCGAAGGGCAGGGGCGCGACCTCGCTCTGGGCCTCGAGCCGGTGCCCGAGCGGCCCGCCTACACTGGCGCGCAGCGCCTCCAGGCTCGCGTGCGCCACAAAGCGCAAGCGCGCGCCGCGGTCGAGCAGCGCGGCGAGGATGTGGCGGCGAAGCGGCGGGGGCAGCCGCAGGAGCAGGCGGACGTCGGCGCCGTGCGCGACGGCCTCGATGGGGTGGCGCGTGCCGGCGAGCAGGGGCCAGGCCGAGGGGACGATCCAATGGGCGATCACGAGATCTGGCCGGCCCAGTGCCCGGAGCTTGCGCTGCACGCCCCAGGTCAGATCGGCGAAGCAAACGGCCTGCCAGGGGGCGCGGCGCAGGCGCGCGGCGGCTCCCGGCCATGAGAACAGGGGAGCGCCTCCGGCCCAGTGGACGCACAGCGGCCCGCGCCGCTCTTCCGGGCCGCGACCGCGGCTCTGACCTGCCGCGATGACGTGGATCTCGTGGCCTTGCGCCGCGAGCTGGCGCGCGTGGGCCGCGACGAAGTGGCCACAGGCGTCCTGCTCGTCGCGCGGGAAGGAGGTCGTCACCACGACCACGCGCATGGGCCGCCCTCGCCGGCGGGCCGCGGCCTCTCGGGGCCGGGCCTACATCTGGTCCATGCGCTGGCGCTTGCGCCGCCGCCGGGCCGCCTCGGACTCCTTCTTGCGGCGCTTCACGGACGGCTTCATGTAGTGCCGGCGGCGCTTGAGCTCGCGCAGAATGCCCTCTGAGGCCATCTTCCTCTTCAAGTGCTTGATGGCGCGCTCGATCCCGCGGTCGCCTACCAGGACCTCGAGCGGTCGGCACTGGATTGCTTCGCTGGGCGTCTCTCGGGGCATGCTCTTCTCGATCAACTGGGGCTCCGTGCCGGCGGCGCGGCGGCGTAAGAGGCCGCGGAATATGGCAGAAGTCGGCGGGGCGTGCAAGGGTCGCGGCGCCGGGGCGCCCGCCTACCCCCGCTCCAGCCCCATAGTCTCTTGGCGGCGAAGTTGATACCGATTCGGGCAGAAGTTGCAAAGGGCGGCATCGTGCAAGGGATAAGGGACAAGGGGCAAGGGGTAAGGGTCCGGATCTCTACCGCGAGCGCAGGGCCGCACCCCTGCGCGGGACC
>JACQWT010000201.1 GCA_016209145.1 Deltaproteobacteria bacterium
GCGACCTTGGCGTCTTGGCGGTTCATCCGGCGGCGCTCCCCGGTTCTGGTAGGCACCCACCGCTATTCGCAGACGATGCGCGCCACGTACGGCTCGAGGTGGCCGGCCTCGAAGTCGAGCCAGGCCACCAGCCACTCGCCCGCCGCGACGCCGGGGGCGAGCGACGGCGGCGGCTGCACGCCCACGACGCGGGCCACCTGGCTCTGTGCCCCGAGCCCGCTCTTGTCAGCGAGCGCGGTCATGAGCCGGCCGCCCTGCATCCATGCCACGCGCGCTGCGCCGCTCGGCGAGGCGGCAAGAACCGGATGAGCCCCCTGGGAGGCGAAGCTCTTCTGCCACTGGACCACCCCCGTGTGCGCGTCGAGCAGGGCGACGCCCGCGCTGGCGCCGGTCTCGACGTTCCACACGGCGAAGCAGCCCTGGCCGGTGCACACGAGCGCCGGATCGCTGGCGCGCGCCAGGGGCGGGCTCAAGATCACCTCCTTGCCGAGGGTGCGATCCTTGTTTGCGCCGGCGCGCTCGGGCCCGCCGAGGCCGGGCGGCTCGGCGCCGGCGGGGATCACCTGGTAGCGCACCTGCAGCAGCGGATCGCGGGCGAAGGTGTAGGCGAAGTGCAGCCGCCCGTGCGCGGCGGCCACGGCGGGATCGCGGACCTTGGCGCGCACGAGACCGCTGCCAACGTAGTCGGTCAGGCGCAGGGCCGCGCGCGCCGGCCGCAGCGAGGCGTCGAGGGGTTGACAGAACAGGTCGACCGAATCGGCGTCCCCCTGCCCTGCCCAGACCGCGACCCAGCCGTCCTTCTCGCCGCGCGCGGCGCCCGCGAAGTAGCTGCCCGGCCGGCGCTCGGTCAGGCCCACCGCCGGACCGGGAACGAGCCCCACCGGATCGAGCCAACGCAGCCAGGCGCCGGCCGCCGCGCCCGCCGCGTCCCAGTAGACGGCAAGGAAGCGCTCGCCCGCCGGCAGGAGCTGCGGCGCATAGACCGAGGAACCCTCCGGCGTGATTTCCACCGGCTCGGCTTCGGTCCACAACGCACGGTCCAGGCCCACGGCGTAGGCGCGCTGGGCGGGCTCCGCCCCCTGGTGCGTCCAGGCGACGACCAGGCCCCCGGCGCCGGCCGCGATCGCCGGGGGCCCGGCCGGCCCGGCGCGGCGCTTGCCGAGCAGATCCGAGCGGCGCGGCCTGCCGAGCCCGGTCACCCGGCAGGGTGCCTGCACGCGCGCCGCGAGCTCCGCCACCTGCACCTGCTCGATCAGGTTGCCGACCATGGCGTGCCTGGTCTCGTCGAAGGCGCGCCGGAGCTTCGTCAAGGCGTCCTCGTACTTCTGCTCGGCGACAAGCTGCTGCGCCGCGCGGACCCGCCCGAGCCAGGGAGGCTCGCGTGGCGCCGCAGGTGTTGGCGCGGTCGCGCGCGCCGGCGCCGCGGCGCGGCGCACGGCAGGCGCGAGGCGCTGCGCCGGCTCGGGCGGCGCCGGGGTCGGGCCTGCGCTCAGCAGCGCCACGATGCCGAGCGCCAGCCCCGCGACCGCCAGCGCCGCGGCCGCGCCGCGCGCGCGAAGCCGGGAGAGGCGAGGCCGGGGCATCGGGACGGTAGGCACGACATCACTTGCGGCGGGGGCGACATGAGGCGCATCGAGCCCGGGGGGCGACAGCGGCTGGCCGGAACCGCTCGCCGATCCGAGCCGGATGGGCACCGATGGCTGCATCAGCCGGGCGGCCGAGCCCGGCCGGGAGGCCGCGGCGGCGAGCTGCTTCACCAGCGCGGCGTCGGTGCCGCCTCCCGGGGCCGACACGCCGAACGCGGCGGCCAGGCCGTCGGCGAGCTCCTGCACGCTCTGCGGCCGGCGCGCGATGTCGCGGTCCAAAGCGCGCTGGAACCAGACGGCATACCCGGGAGGCAGATCCGGCCGGTAGCGAGCCGGATCGGGCAGCGGCGCCGAGGCGATCTGCACGAAGGTCATGGCCACGCCGCCGTCGAGGTTCCACACCGTGGCACCGGTCAGGCACTCGTAGCTGATGCACGCCAGGGCCCAGAGATCGGCCCGGTGGTCGGCCTCGCCCTGCCCCTTGACCTGCTCGGGGCTCATGTAGACCGGCGTTCCGAACAGCGCCCCCTCGCGCGTCAGACGCGCCTTCGCGCCGATCGCGTCGGATGCCTCGTAGAACTTGGCCAGGCCGAAGTCGAGGATCTTGGCGAACAGATCGCCGTCGTCGTCCTTGGTGATGAAGATGTTCTCCGGCTTGAGATCGCGATGGACGATGCCCGCCTCGTGCGCCTTGGCCAAGCCGCGGCACACCTGGAGCACCACGGCCAACGTGGCCTCCTGGGACATCTGCCGCTCGCGCACCATGCGGTCGTAGAGCGCCTCGCCCTCGCAGAGCTCGAGCACGAGGTAGGGCGAGCCGTCGTCCAGGCGGGCCGCGTCGTAGACGTCGCAGATGTGCGGGCTGCGAATGGCGGCCACCGCGCGCGCCTCGCGCAGGAAGCGCTCGAGCACCACCCGGGACGAGGCGAGCGCGCCCGAGAGGATCTTGATCGCCACCCGTTTGCCGATGTCGACGTTCTCGGCCTCGTAGACGGCCGCCATCCCGCCGCGGCCGAGCTCGCGGCCGATCCGGTACTTGCCGGAGATCACCGTGCCGGGTGGGATTGTCGTCGTCACGGTCATGGGCGGCGCGAAAGAGGGTAGGCGAGGCGAGGGGGCGCGACAACAGGGGGCCGAGGGGTCATGGGTCATGGTCAGAGTCATCGTCAAGGGTCATGGGGTCATGGCTCGGCGGGCGAGCGTCGCGCCAGCGAAGCTGGCACGACGCTCGCGTCGCCTGGCTTTCGCGGCTCGGGGCGAGCGCTCTCGGGGCAAGACCCGGGTGGCGCCATGGCGTCCTCCTTCTGGTGGGCGAAAGGAGGACGCCATGGCGCCGCAACCCAGTTCCAGTCCGTCCCAACGCTACTTCCCCCACGAGAGGCTCCAGGCCTACCAGCTTTCACGGGCCCTGCTCGGCCGCGTGGCCGAGCGCCGCGGCAGGCTCAGGGGGCTGCCGGGCCAGGCCGGCCCGCAGCTCGAACGCGCCCTGGTGGGCGCGCACACGAACCTGTGCGCCGCCGCCGCGAGTCAGGGGGCCGACGCCAAGCGCCAGTTCCGGATCGCGCTTTCCGAGGCCGCCGAGGCCGGTGGCTGCCTCGACGCCGCGCTCCTCTTCGGTGCGCTCGGGCAGGCCGAGCACGACGAGTGGCGTGAGCTACTACTGCGACTCTGCGCATGCCTGCGGGGGCTGGCGAGGTAGGCGCGAGCCGCGGCGCTCGGGCGCAGCCAGCCCACAGGCGCAGGCATCGAGGGCGCGGTGCGCCGCGAGCCCCGCTCGGGGTTCGCCCGTGTCGCTGCGTTTCACTGTCGGCGGCCCCCGAGGACCGGATGACGGGCGGGCCCGGGCGCAGGTGCGATACACGACGCGCAACGCCAAGCGCGCCAAGCAGGAGCGGCGCGCCACGCCGATCCGCACAGTTGCGCTCGCTACACCCAAGGACGAATCGTCCCGCCGCGAAGGGGCGGACAACGGTGCCGCCCGCACGGGGTCTGCGGCCAGGTCCAGCGGCAGTGGACGCGCGGGCTCGGCGAGTGACCGACAGCTACTCGTCGCCACCGGCGTCGATGGCGGAGGGCTGCGGCTGTCGCACGCGCGGCTCGCGTACGTTCTTGGCCTGCATGAAACGCAGCTCGCACTCGATCAGGGCTTGCTCGCGCAACCTTATGAATCCCGGCCTGTCGCCCTGCCGCAGAGCTTCCCACGCCTGCTCACTTATGTAGTGGCTCTCCAGCACCAACCTGCGGGCAGCATCATCCAGCCCGACCAGCCAGTCGCTGCCCTTCGACCGTTCTCCCGGAACGGCAACGAAGACGCGGTTTGCCGGGCTCGATCCGCCTTCCCTCTTGGGCACGCCGCTCACCACGTGGCCAAGGGCTGCCGGCCCATGCTCGGCGAGAAGACGCGCGGCGTCGTCCAGCGGCTGGCCGCGGTCATCGCGCGGGGCGAGGCCCAGCAGGACGTGGAGGAGCGTCCGAACGCGGGCGCTACGCATGTCGAAGTAGCTCGGGAACGGCTGCCCCGGCTCGTCGAGATCCATGGCCTCGATGCCTTGCGGCGTGTCGTTCTCGGCGAAGCTCGTGCGGAACTCGTCGATCAGCTTCTTCACCCTGGACGGGTTGCCGCTGGCGAACCAGCCGGCGAACGAGGAAACCCAAAACCACCTCTCCAGGATGCGGCGCTGCTCCGCGGTCGGCTGACAGCGCTTGCTGAAGAACGCGGCAAGCGCCACGAGCTGCATCTGGTAGGGCAAGAGGCGCTCGTTCTTCACACCGACGGACTGCAGGAACTCCACCGCACGAATGAGCGCCTTCGCCGCCGGCTCGACGGCTTCCGCGACCTGCTGCGATAGCTCGCGACGCTGGCGGCTGCCGTCGTCGGTCTTCCGCCCCGAGTCCGGACGGCCTTGCGGTGTGCGCGCCTTGATCCAGTCGTTGCGGTAGATGTCCTGGCCCGCGCAGGCGAGCACGGCGCGCAGCAGTATCGTCCGGCCGACGTCGCGAAACCCGTGGACCGCAAGCTCCTGCTGCATGTCGCTAATCCGCGCTGCAAGATCGAGCTCTGCGGAGCCCGCGAAGGTAATGGCCGAGACGAGTTGGTCTGCCGTCATGCGCTGCCCCATCGAGTTGAGCCGCGCGAAAATCGCCACCGCCTGGTCCAAGTCGGTGTCCTCCACCCGGATGACGGGGAGCTTGTAGGTCTGAAAGGCACGCAGAAGCTGCTGCGCCCGCTCGACGCGCTCGGCAGAACGCGGGCCATCGAGTTGGGAGTCGCGGTCGATTCGCTTGCATTCCTCCAGAAACGTGAACGTCTCGATCAGGCTTGAGATCGGAAACGCGGACGCGGACGCTCCTGCCCGCACGTGCTCCTCCTTGGGGTGGTAGAAGATCTGCTCGTCGAGATCGAACCAGACCGTCCAGCGGCCAGGATCGTCATCGTCTTCGTCCGTCGAAGGTGCACCGTTCTTGTTGCGCGCCAGAAGCGTGCCGACGAGCGTGGAGAGACGTTGGTGGCCATCGAGGACGTACGCCTTCTTGCGGCCCGAGCCGTCGCCAGATGCGTTGGGCCGCCCCGGACCGACCCGCACCGGCCCGAGCCGTTCGATCGTCTCCAGATCCTCGTGCGTGGACCACACCAGGAAGCTCCCGATCGGGTAGCGGCGCCAGACGCTGTCCAGCAGGTCGAGCATCTGGTCCCGGCGCCAGACGAATCGTCGCTGAAACCGTGGTACGCGCAGCTCTCCCTTGCGCGCCCGGGCCAACAGTTCGAAGATGAAGACGATCTCGGGTTGGACTTCAAACTGGTCTTGGGGATCGCCCATCTCGCCGCCCTTCCTTCTCACAGCCATGACGCGATGAGAGCTGTGATCTCGCGTAGCTCGCCCCGGCCATCGCGCTGCTCAAGCGCTCCTGCCGTGACGCCGTCGCCGTGGGTGGACCACGCGCTCTTCACGGCACGGCCGAGCCCCTGATCGAGCGCATGCCGCGTGGTCTCGTCGAGGGCCGCGTAGCGCTGCCGCTCGGTGTTCTCCTTCACCCCGGCCAGGCCCTTGGCCAGGGGGAAGTGATCGTGCAGCTCCCGCGACAGAGCGCACACCGCCCGCACAAATCGGCGCCGCGTGGCTTCGACCACGACCCCCAGGAGTTCGCCGGGCAGGTAGTTGTCGGCACACCGCTTGCGGAGAACATGACACGGGACAGCCGCCCGGTCGCACGCGGCTTTGATGTTGCTGGGGGGCGCGCGTCGGTCTCCAGGCCAACGCGCGTCGCTGTCGATGACGACGAGCAGGCGGGCGGGCCGCGACTGCGCCTTCGCCTCCCGCACCCGCGTGTCGATGTCGTCGACCATCTGACCTGAACCGCCGAGGCTGTCGTACGTGAGGGGCGGCGGAGAAAGACGGACGAGCTCACGCAGCTCGGGCGATCCGAGTCGCTCGATGACGATCGCGAGGAAAGCCCCGTCCGCCTCGCGGTTCTCAACCAAGACGCGCAGATGCTCGTCCAGGAACCGGCATGCTGGCTCAGGAGCAAGGCACAGATGTGCTTTTTGCCACTCGCCCGGGCCCAGAGCCCCCTCGGCCACGCGCACGGTGCGCGTGTGCACGGAGCCGCCGGGCGCCGATCCCGCATCGTCCTGCCATCGAAGCACGGCCCGCGCGGCGGCTCGCGCGAGCTGCTGCAGGGCCGGCCGGGCGAGGCGCCACCAGGCCGTGTCCTCCAAATGTTCGGCGTCCACCAGCCACCAGATGTGCCAGCCGTCTTCGACTCGGCCGAGAATACGGTCGACCCAACGCGCGGCAGACGTGGAGTTGAACGTCCCGAGCTCGACTTCGACACGCACGTCTCAGATCCCTCGCGGCCGTTGGGCGCGCCGCAGCGCCTTCACTTCTTCGTAGGCCTCGGCGAACACGCCGGCAGGCCACCTCTCCGTCTCGCCCTCGCCGTTCAGGCGCACCCGGACCAGCCGGCTCGACCCATCCGGCCGGTCGTCAACCCAGTAGACCGCCACGTCGTCGGCCGGGAGCTTCCCCTCCGCGACGCGCCTTTGCAGTCGTAGGAGGAAGTTCTCGGAATGGGTCTCTACGACAACCGCCCCTCTGCCAAGACGAGCAGTTCCGATGACGAGGTCGGCCAAGGGGGCCTGGCCACCCGTGTGCAGGTGCAGCTCGGGCTGCTCGATCAGGTCGAGGAACGGGTCGGTTCTCGGCTCGCGCTGGCGGGCAAGCTGCTGAACCACGACGGGAAGCACCTGTTGCAGACCCTGCCCCGTCTCGGCCAGATTCACCGTGACGGCTCCCCGTCGTGCGACCAGCGCAAAATGCTCGCCGGCCACCTCGCAGCGGACGCGCCAGCCACCGAGCTCCTGCTCAACCCACGCACCGACGTCGGCGCAAAGGTCGGCATCCGCGGCGAGGCTGAAAGGTGCCCGCTCGCCACGGTGGTCGTTCAGACCACCGCCATGGCGTAGGGAGTAGCTCCGAGCCACGGGCGTCCGGATCGCGTCCAGATGAACGAGCCCGACCGCAAGACGATCAACCGCCTCTCGCCACCGGGCGAGCGCCGACCATCGAGGATCGTCCGGCAACAGTCCGCGGAACTGGACCGGTCCGAACGGACCGTACTGCGCAACGCCGTGCTCGTGGCCCGAAAGCTGCAACGAGATCCCCTCGGGATCGGAGCGGAAGCGCGACACGAGCAGCGCCGTCTCGCGCCCGCCCTCGATCCACGTCTCGAACGCCAGCACCGACGCATCGAGGACGATCGCGCGGCCCGCGATCTCGGCGTCGATCTCGATGTCCGCCTGACCGTGGGGGGTCCGCGCGTGGATGAGATCGACGGGCTCCGCCCCAGCGCTCCAGTCACCCAGCGCAAGGGGTAGCCCAGCGGGGCAGCGGCTGGAGAGCCACCCGAGGCATAGACGCACGAGACCGAGCAGTGCGGTCTTCCCGCTGCTGTTTCGACCGAACAGCACCGTCAACGGCCGCACCTCCAGATCGGCAGGGGGATTGTGCCCTATCGACCGGAGCAATGTCGAGCGCTACCGGCAGGGTCGTGCTCGGCCGCGTGGCCGAGCGGCGCGGCAAGCTCAGGGGGCTGCCGGGCCAGGCCGGCCCGCAGCTCGAACGCGCCCTGGTCGGCGCGCACACGAACCTCTGCGCCGCCGCCGCGAGTCAGGGGGCCGACGCCAAGCGCCAGTTCCGGAGCGCGGCTTCCGAGGCCGCCGAGACCGGCGGCTGCCTCGACGCCGCGGTGCTCTTCGGTGCGCTCGGCCAAAGCGAGCAGGACGAGTGGCGCGAGCTGCTGCGGCGGCTGTGGGGCTGCCTGCGGCGGCTGGCCAGGTAGGGCCGACCGAGGCAAGGGGGCGACTCGGCCGCGCTATCCCCAGAGCCCTCTGCCGGCAATTCCCGCGAATTGACCGACTTCGGAACGGCGAGTACGCTGCCCTCGCTCTAGCCGGAGGAAAGGACGGCAACGGTCGCCACCAAGGAGGAGATGATGGCAGAGGTCACCGCCAAGCTCGACCGCACCGCGCGCGGGCGAGCCTACTGCTACGTGGTCATGTCCTATGATCACGGCGAGATGCTGTTCGGGCTCCTCCGGCCGTTGGTCGAGCGCGTCGGTGGATTGGAGTGCATCCGCCATGTCGACCTCGCCGATCCCGCGGTGGAGCTTCGCCAGTCGATGCACGAAGCGATCGACGGCGCGAGGTTGGTAGTCGGCATCCTCGATGGCGCCGAGGAGAGCGAGCTCGTCTTGTACGAGCTGGGATACGCCAAGGGCAAGGGGAAGGAAGTCTGGCTGCTCGCACCGAACGAATACAAGATTCCCGCCAGCCTGGATGGCCTGTTCGTCATCCGGTACGCGAACAGCATCGGGGGAACCCCAGCGCTGGAGAAACAGCTCACCAAGTTCCTCACCGAGTTCTTCCGGCGTCAGTCGCCGCTCTGGAGTATGCTCATCCCCAGGGAGCCCGCGCCGTCGTTCATCCTGGCCAGCCCCTCAGGCATCCCCTCATTCTCGTCAGCAAATTCGCGTAGTTCGGCATAGCCGCTTTTCTCGCGTCCCGCGCCCCCGGATTTCCTCGAGCAAGATCGATTACGCCGCGCGCCGGGGTACCTCCCACGCGGCGCCACCTCA
>JACQWT010000202.1 GCA_016209145.1 Deltaproteobacteria bacterium
AAGCTGCGCGCGAACACGGCGCGGACCCGAACCCACTCGCTCTGGCGGCAGGGACGCGAGTACGTCATGGGCGTGGCGCGCGCCGCCGTCGCGGAGATCAGGCGTACGTTCTACCAACTTTGGCATGCGGTTCCAGCAACGAGTGAAATCTATGGGACTTTATGAGGGGAAAGGTGAGGAGAGAAACAGGACCGTCGGTCGTGTCGCCCCGACGCAGCCCGAGGGCCCTCGTGCGCAGAGTTGCTCCGGCTGTGCAAGCTCCTTCCGCCGCGCCTGTACCCACGCACTCCGCCTTGCCCTTGACGCCACGACCGGCTTTCCGTAGCGTCCGCCCGGTCAGCGAGACAGGCCCGATCATGTCCTGGGGCGGGCGGCCAACGCCCGCGGGGAGTCGAGCATACCCACGCGCCACACCGTCTTCATCAGCTATCATCACGAGAACGACGAGAGTCGCCGAAAGATCTTCGAGCTTCGGTTCGGGAATGCGTACGGGGTGATCATCCCGACCCCGGTCGGGCTCGGGGACATCCCGGCCGGCCTCTCGGCGGAAACGGTCCGCCAGAAGATCCGCGACGAGTACCTGCGCGACCCGAGCGTGACGGTCGTGCTCGTCGGCACCGAGACGTGGTCGCGCAAGCACGTGGACTGGGAGATCGGGTCAACCCTCCGCGACACCGAGCGGAACCCGCGTGGCGGCCTGCTGGGCGTCCTCCTGCCGACGTACGTCGAGGAGAACCGTCATCAGTTCGACTCCGCGTCGGAAGAGGGCACGGAGTACTACCAGTACACGCTGCCGCCCCGGCTCGCCCAGAACGTGCAGCGGGGCTATGCGCCGCTCATCCGATGGACCGACTCCCCCGAGGAGATCGCCGGGTGGGTCCATGAGACGTACCGTCGCAAGCGGCGGATCCAGCCGGACAACACCTACCCGTCCTTCGTGAACAACCGCGGCGGCAAGCGCTGGTACCCGTAGAACGATGTCCGCTGCAACCATCGTGTTCTTCGACCTCGTGGGCTTCTCCAAGCGGCCCACGGCGGAGCAGCGCGAGCTCATCGATGGGTTCAACGCCGAGCTCGCCCGCCTCCTTCGGCCCCACCTTTGCCCCCCCGATGGGCCGCCCGAGGCGATCGCCCTGCCGACGGGTGACGGGATCGCGGTGGCGCTGCTGCATCGAGACCGCCGGGCATGGAGCTTCGACACGGTCACCAAGCTACTCCTCGCCATCGACGGCTGGGCCGGCGCAGACGGAGGCCGGACGTCCGTTCGGGTCGGAATCCACAACGGCGTCGTCGAACTCGTCACCGACATCAACGGGCGGACGAACATCTGCGGGGCCACGATCAACCGCGCCCAGCGCGTGATGGACGCGGCGGATCCCGATCAGGTGTTGCTCTCCGAGGAGGCCCTCGCAGAGCACATCGGCACCAGCAAGCAGGGGAGATGCGAGGGCCCCTTCGATGTCCTGGCGAAGCATGACCTCCACCTCTCGGTCTACGCGCTGAAGGTACCAGGGAGGTGGCGAACTTCCGCGCCGGCGGCGTCGCGCCGGATGGTCGTCAAGCTCACCGATCTTCCGAAGCGCGTCGAGGGCACGTTCGCCGAGCGCCTGCGCGCCGCCAGGAAGGTGGCGCTCGTCCAACTCACGGGCAAGCACGCGCTTCCACGCCTTCAGGAGGATCCCTGCGCGCTCTCGCCCGACCTCCACACGTTGCGCGTGTTCATGCCGCACCCGGCTGCGCTTGCAGCCTGGGGCACTCCCATGCCGGCGCGAGCCGATCACGAGAAGTACCTCGATGCCTGGCGTGAGCTCCTAGGCAAGCTTCGGCGAGACAGGCCCTCGATCGACATCCGGCTGGGGCTCTTCTCCGAGCCGCCGTACTTCGGCGGCTCCTTCCTCGACTGGGATCTGCCGAACGGGCACATCCACGTGAGCCCCTACCTGTGTGCCTGTGGGGCGTGCCAGCCGAGGACTGTCCGGGCTTCGACCTCCAGTGGCTGGGTCGCAGTCCCTCGCCCGTCTACGCGACCTATCAGCGCGCCCTCGACAACGTAGCGGCGCTCTCCCAGGACGGGATGGCCACCGGGTCGGCTGGGCCGTGAGCACGCACAGACCGGCCGACTTCGCTGGGGCCGGGCGGCGGGGCGGGCACGGGGCGCGAAGGAAGTTGTAGCCGCCCCGCCGCCGCAGCAGAGTCCGCCTCCCATGGACGCGCGCACCTTGACCGCCAAAGACGCCATCACGCTCGCCAAGAACCACGACTGCCGGCTCGTCGCCCTGCGCAGCGCCGACCTCGCGGGCCGGTGGCACGAGGTCACGGTTCCGGTGCAGCAGCTCGCGGCAGTGCTCGAGCACGGGCTCTGCGTCGACGGCGGCGCCCTTGGCGCGGAGCTGCACGCGACCAGGCCCGGGCTCCGACTGCGGCCGATCGCCGCGTCCGCCCGAGTCGATCCCTTCGCCGCGCAGCGCTCGCTCGGCATCGTCTGCGAGATGGTCGACGCGGCGAGCGGGCGGATCGATCCGTGCGACACCCGGGCGGCAGCCTGCCGGGCGGTGCAGCAGCTCCGCGCAGTTGGCGTGGCCGAGGCCCTGCGCGTGGCCCTGCGGGTCGACTTCTTCGCCTTTGACGCGGTTCGCTTCGGGAACAACGAGCAGGGTGCTTTCTACGAAGTGGGCGGCGGAGAGGCGGCCGGTGGCAGCGGTCGCGATCGGCCGCCGCACCTTCGCGGCCAGGGCCGGCCACTGCCGCGTCGAGCTGGGCGATCTCGGGCTGGTCGAGGCGGCGGACGAGCTTCTCTGGCTCAAGCACGCCATCGGGCACGTTGCCCGCCGGCTCGGGTACAGTGCCACCTTCATGCCGCAGCCGCTGCATGGTGCCGCCGGCAGCGGCCTCGGGTGCCGCCAGGCGCTTTGGCAGGGCGACCGCAACCTCTTTGCCGGCCCCGGCGCCGGCGCGACAAGCGATCTCTGCCGCTGGTACGCCGCCGGGATCCTGGCGCACGCTCCCGCGCTCGCGGCGCTCGCCAACCCGACCACGAACAGCTTCCGGCGGCTCGCGAGCCCGGGCGCGCCCACCGAGCTCGCCTGGCCGCCGCCGGAACAGGCGGCAGCCTTGCAGCTTGTCGGCTCCGCACCCGCACCGCAGAGCGAGCTCGGCATCGAGGCGCGCTTCCCCGATCCCTCGTGCAACCCCTACCTCGCCCTTTCGGCCCTGCTCATGGCCGGCCTGGACGGCATTCGCCGGCGCCTCGATCCGCCCGCGCCGAAGCGGCGGCGGTCCGCCCCGCGGGGGGCGGCAAGCACCGGGACCGGGCGACTTCCCGCATCGCTGGGCGAGGCCCTGGACGCCATCGAGCGCGACCACGGCTTCCTGCTGGAGGGCGAGGTGTTCGGCGCCGAGCTCATCGAGCGCTCGGTCCGCGACAAGCGCGAGCGCGAAATCGCCGAGCAGGCGGCGCGGCCTGTGCCGTACGAGTTCGAGCTGTACTACGACGTGTGATCAGAAGCCGCGGTCGTACGGGGTACGGGGCGGCGGGGCCGCGGCCGGGGGGGGCCTGCCACGCACCGGCGGCGATGGCGACGGCGGCGCGGCCCACGGATCGATCAGCTCCCCGCGGCCGCCAGGCGGCGCGGGCGGCGACGCGGCCCAAGGGTTGATGACATCTACCCGGGCGCCGGGGGGCGAGACGGCCGGCGGGGGCGGGGCCGGGGGCGAGGACCGCGACACGGCGGGCGGGAGCGGCTCCGACGGCGGCGCGGCAGCCGGGGCTGGATAGGACGGCCCGGCGGCCGGGAGCGGCGGGAGCATGACGGGCGGCGGGCAGGCGGCAGGCGGGTTGTAGGCGGGCCCTGCCGCTGGCGGCCCGTCGAGCACCCAGCGGCAGGCGGCCCGGCGGGAGCCCGAGTGGCACTGCTCGACGTACGCTGCCTGCCGGCCGCAACCCGCGGCGCCGGCCGTGCCGGGCCCGAGCCTGAAGAGCTGGAGCCCGGCCGGCGGGCAGCGCAGATCGAAGGCCGCGCGTGCCTGGAGCTGCTGCGGCGTGGCCGGCGCCGGGAGCGAACAGCCAAGCGTGCTCGTGGCGGCAAGCGCCGCGGCGAGCAGGCGAGCGAGCGAAGCGGGTGTGTACGTAGACATGGCGAAACCTCACGGTGCGGACCCGGGCGGACCGGCACGCCGCGCCGCCCCGGGCTCCAGCACCGAGCATATGCCGTCGCAATCTCCGGCAGTAGTGGTAGCCTCGGCTCCGCTGTGCAGCCTGGCGAGATCATCCACTCGCGCTATCGCTTGCTACGCCTCATCGGGAACGGCGCGAGCGGCGCAGTGTGGGCGGCGCGCAACGAGCTCATCAATCGGGACGTGGCGCTCAAGATCCTCGACCCCGAGGTGATGAGCAACAAGGTCCTGCTGCGGCGCTTCTTCAACGAGGCCAAGACCATCGGAGGGGTCAACCACCCGAGCATCGTCGACATCTTCGACCTCGGCCAGGCCGAGGACGGCTCGCCCTTCCTGGTGCTCGAGTTGCTCGACGGAGAGCCGCTCGACGTGCGCATCCGGCGCGGGGGAGCGCTCAACCCCGAGATGCTCCTCGACGTGTGCGCGGGCGTGGCCAAGGCCCTGCACCTCGCGCACCAGCAGGGCATCGTGCACCGCGACCTCAAGCCCGCCAACATCTTCCTGCACCGCAGCACGACCGGCACCGTGGTCGGCAAGATCCTCGACTTCGGGATCGCCAAGGCGGTGGGCTCCGTCGCCACGGGCTTCACGCTGACCAAGGCCGGCACCGTGGTCGGCTCGCCCGCGTACATGAGCCCGGAACAGGCCGCCGGCCGCGACGACATAGACGGGCGCGCCGACGTGTGGTCGCTGGGGGTGGTGCTGTTCGAGGCGCTGACGGGCACGCTGCCGCACGAGGCTCCCAACTACAACGCCCTGATGGTGCGCATCCTCACCGAGGACGCCGAGCCGGTCGGCAAGCGCAAGCCCGACGTGCCGGCCGTGGCCTGCGAGATCGTAGACCAGTGCTTGCAGCGCGACCGCGAGCGCCGTCCCGACGCCGCGGCCCTGGGCGCTCGGCTCGAGGCCGGGGTGCGCGAGCTTCGCGCCGAGCGCTTCCGGGGCCGCGGTGGCCGGCGCGCAACCGACCAGGCGGACGCCAACGGCCTCGCGCCGCTCGGCACGACGGGCGCCGGGCCCGCGGCGACGCCGGTCCGCCCGGGCCGCGCGCAAGTCCTTCTCGCCGTCGCCCTTGGTGTCGCCTCGGGCATAGTGGCCGGCCTGCTCGTGGTCCTGGCCGGCTACTTGCTCCTGAGACGCTGAATGGCGCGGGTGGCCGCGGCGCCGGCCGTGGCCACGGCCCCGGCGGCGCACAGGGGCAGGGCGTAGGGCAGCACGCCCACCAGGGCGAGGCAGAAGAAGAGGAAGATGAAGAAGTCCTGCTTGAGCGTTTGGTGCACGAGGGCGAGCGCCTTCGCACCGGCCGTGCGGGGATCCCGATCGAAGCTCCACTCGATGGCGTACAGATCGCCGGAGCCGAGTTGGACGAGCTCGACGTAGTAGATCGCGGCGGCAAGCGCCGCGCCGCCCGCGGCCACCCCGCCACACCAGGCGAGCACGGCGCCCCAGGCCAGTGATCGAGCGCCCCACCCCAGGCCGGCGCAGAAGAGCACGTTCGAGATGTCGTCGGCCAGCGTGTCGAGCCACTGGCCTAGCCTGGACTGCTGGAAGCGCACGCGCGCGAGCTCGCCGTCGACCCCGTCGAGGACCGAGCCCGCCTGCAGCAGCGCCGCGCCGAGCAGCGTCCAGCCGTAGCCGCCGAGCGCGACGAAGCCCGCCGCGGCCACCGACACGAGAAGCACGACCAGGCTCGTGGCATTGGGCGAGACAGGCGTGTCCACGAGCCGCTTGGAGATGAAGATGGACGCGTGGCGGTTCAGGTGGCGCGCCACGATCCCGTCGACCGGCTTGCGGCAGGCATCGAAGAGGTGCGACACCGCCCGGGCGCGCCCCTGCCGCTCCGAGAGGCTCTCGATCCAGGCTCCCTCCACAGCGAGCTCGCCCACGGCCGGGCTTTGTCGCAGGCGCTCCAAGAGGGCGGCCGGCGCGGCGGCCGACAGGCCGTCCAACACGGCCGCGCGGCCCGTGAACGGGCCGGCCGGCTCGCCCTCGCGCACTGCGAGCAGCCCCAGCCGATCGCCCAGCTCCGCCTCCCACAGGCGGCGGTAGAGCGCCGGCTGGGCGAGGACGTCGTGGCGCGCGGCCACGAAGCGCGCGTCGGCGTCGAGGCGCGCCACCAGGGCGGCAGCCAGATCCTCGCCCTCGGCCACGCCCACCGCCTCGAGGACCGCACGGACGCGGCGATCGGCGCGCAGCGCGCCCAGCAGCGGCTCGTGCTGCGGCCGTAGCACAACGAGCACCCGATCCGCACCCTCGTGCTGCAGGGTCAGCACGGCCCGCTCGAGCAGCGAGAGGCCGGCCAACCGGTCGGCCGGGCCGACCGCTTCGCCGCTGGCGCCGATAGCAAGCAGGACCGCGAGCATGAGACGCGCAGGCCATAGCATGGAGCCGCCAGCGCCTGGGCTGCGGTGGACTAGGTCGACGGACCCAGGCGGGCGCGAGTTGCGGATCTGCGGGCCAGAAGGGAGATCGGTCGCGCGATCGGCGCTCGGATGACGCATCCGCTCGACAGCATATATACGATAGTCTATACTTTCCCCATGACCGTGCTTCGAGCCAAGCTATTCCAGAATGGTGGGAGCCAGGCCGTCCGCCTCCCCAAGCAGTGCCGCTTCCCCGAGGACCAACGCGAGGTGCTCGTGCACCACGATGGCCGGTGCGTCATCCTGGAGCCACTCGACGCGTGGCCGTCGAGCTTCGTGGCGTGCCTCGGCGCGTGGCCGGAGGACATCGAGCGGCCCGGCTCTGGCTCGCTCGCGGCGCTGAAGGACGCGTTCCGCTGATGCTGAAGTTTATGCTCGACACGGATAGTACGTTTCAGAACCGGCCGCCGAGACCCACGGCCCCGGGCTGCACGACCAGCGCCACGTCGGCGACGGGTCCCTGTGCGCCGCTCGTCACAAGCAGCACCGCCCCGGCCACGAGCGCGGCTGCGCCCACGCCGAAGGCCACGGTGCTCGCCACGGATAGGACCTGCCCCTCGTCGGCGCGCTCCACGCCCTCGGGGGTGCAGGCCGCCCGGTCCGGGCACGTAGTTTCAAGCTCCTGCTTGATGTTGAGCGCGCGCATGCCCGTGACCGCGCCCGCGCTCAGCCCGGCCAGGCCGAAGGCCCCGACGGCAACGCCCACCCAGTAGCGCGCGCGGCTGGCGACGAGCGGGCCGGCGGGCCCGCGCTCGGGCGGCAGCACGGCGCCCGGTGTGGGCTTCGTCGCGGGCCCACCGGGTTGCTCGCCGGGAGCAGCGCCAGCGGCGCCAGGCTGGACGACGAGCGCCGCGCGGTCGGCGCGCACGAGATCGAGCTCGTAGCGCCGACCCTCGTGGCCCGGCGCCCGGACGGCGACAACGTGAGGGCCGGGATCCACGCGCACGGGCCTGCCGAGATCGGCGGCGCCGAGCGCCTTGCCATCCAGGGCCACCTCAGAGCCGGCCGGCGCCCCGGGCGCGAGCTCGATTTGGAGCGTCGGGATGTCGCGCGCGAGCGCGGCAAGCTGGGCGGGCACGATGCCCGCACGCTCGTCGGTTGGCTCGAACGCGCTGCGGAGGGTTTCGAGCCCAGCCTGAGCCTCGATCAGCCGTCCGAGCTCGATCTTGCACAGCGCGATGCTCAGGACCGTTCCCGGTCGGGCGAAGATCCGCTGGCTCGACTCGAAGTGAGCGAGCGCCGTAACATACTCGCCCTTCTTGAACGCCGCCCGTCCGAGCCGGAACTCGCCCTGCGCCTCCGCCTCCGGATCGGCGGCCTGCGCTACGGTGGCGAGCAGTAGGAGCGCGCCCGCCACGACCCAACCCACGACATGACGCCACATCTTCGGTCGGCCTCCCCGATGAGCCTCGCATAGCGCGGGCTGCGCCCGCGCGAAATGGGGGACGGTGTCAGTCCCACCGGTCGAGCGGGTCGGAAGGCCGCCGCGCCGGCACCGGCCGCACCGGCGCGGCCGAGGGGACCGCCGTGGGCGGGGCAAGCTCCCAGCCCGGCTCGGCGCCGTGCGGCCCGCCGCGACGGCCGGCGTCCGGCAGGCTCGACGCTGCCGGCGCCGGTGTGGGCAGGGCCGAGCGCGCCGCGGACGCGCTCGGGGCGCCGCCGCCCGGTGCCGGGACGGGGGGAGGCGCCACGGGGCCCGGGCCAAGGCTCGTCCCCGAGCCGGCCGCGGCCGGCACCGTGACCGGCTGCCCGAAGCGCACGAGCGAGCCCGCGATCGCGCCGGCTACGCCCACGACGAGCAACGCCGCGACCACGGTCACCCGCTGCTTGCGCGAGGGCCGGAGGGCCTGGTCCCAGACGCCGCGTGCCAGGGTGGCGCTGCTGGTCGCACCGGGCTCGGAGCGCGGCCCCTCGGGCTGGGAGGCGGCCTGGCGCGTCGGCTCCTCGCCCGGGCTGCCGGCGAGGCCGACCGGCCGCGGCGCCGAGGGCGCGGAGCCCGACGGGGCGCAGGCCGGGACCGGTGCACTCCCGGCGGCCTCGTCGTAGGACGGCACGCTCGACTCGCCCTCGAGCACGCGCTCGATGCTGGCCACCCGCGCCCGCCCGGCCGGCGAGGCGAACGGCGCCAGCCGGCGCGCGAGCTCCGCCACGCTGACGATCCTCTGGGAGAGCTTCTTCTCCAGGCAGCCGCCGATCGCGGCCTCGAGCTCGACCGGGAGATCCGCCCGCAGCGTGCGGGGCGCCGGATACGGCTTGGTCACGATGCTCATGCACAGATCGATGAGGCTGTCGCCGCTAAACGGCCGCTCGCCCGTGAGCATCTCGTAGAGGACAACACCCAGGGCCCAGACGTCCGCCCTCTCGTCCACGTCGCGCAGGCTCCGGAGCTGCTCGGGCGCCGCATATTGCGGCGAGCCGGCCAGCACGCCGGAGCCGGTCAGGCTGCCCTCGGGCGCGCCGCCCGCGACGTCGAGGGCCACCTTGGACAGCCCGAAGTCGAGCACCTTGACGTGCACGGATCCGTCCGGACGGGTCGTGACGAACAGGTTGGCCGGCTTGAGATCGCGATGGACCACGCCGAGCGCGTGGGCGTAGGCAATGGCGTCGCATGCCTGGAGCAGCAGATCCACCGCCTCCGGCACCGGCAGCGGCGCCCGGACGCGGAGGTGCTGGCGCAAATCGCTGCCCGAGAGGTACTCCATCACCATGTAGGGCACGCCCGATTCCAGGCGGCCCACGTCGAGCACCCGGGCGACGTGCTCGCTCTCGATGGCCACGGCCGCGCGCGCCTCGCGCAGAAAGCGCTCGCTCGCGTTGGGCAGCGCCGCCGTCTCGGGCAGCAGGAACTTCAGGGCCACGCGCTTGCGCAGCTCCAGGTGCCGGGCGCACAGCACTATGCCCATGCCGCCCTTTCCCACGACGTGCTCGACGCGGTACTTGCCGGCGACGACATCGCCCTCTTGGGGCAGCTCGACGCTCAGGGGCTCTTCGCCCGCCATGGTGACATGCTAGCGCGCGTGCGCGCGCGGCGCACCAACGATGCGCCCGCGCCAGAAGACCATGGCGAAGGCGACGGCCGCGACCGCCACGGCGATGAGCGCGTGGGGCAAGTCGCTCAGGACACGCATGGCGGTCCAGAAGGAGCGCCGGCAGAAGAACAGCAAGGCCGTCAGGCTCACGACCCGCCCGAGCTCGACGAGCAGGAGGCCGCGCACGGCGCCTCGCCGCCAGTCCGGCGCGAGCGGCAGCAGGCAGACGAAGAGCAGCGCGCCCAGGGCAAGGACGTGCTTGTACGCGATGGCCGTGCCGATGCGCAGCCACGAGACGGCCCGGTCGCCGAAGTGCCCGGCGGCCCAGTCGATGCTGGGGAAGTCGAGCCCCAACTGGATGCCCACGCGTTGCACGAAGCCAAGGGCGAAGAGCAGGGCCACGAGCCCCACCAGCGCCGCGTGACGCGGCGCGGCCCCGCCCGGCTGCCCGGTCACGCCGGCCACGCCGAGCGCGATTGCCTCGCCGACGAACAGCGTGGCGAAGAGGAACAACAGCTCCGCCTCGCGCGAGACCAGGGCATAGGACGCGAGCCACACGAGCTCGGCGCCGGTGCGGCGCCCCGAGCGCCAGAGCCAGACGCCGGCAGGGAGCGACACGGCCCACAGCGGCACGGCCACGAGCGAGGTGGCGCGGTAGCGGAACCAAAGCGCGGCTACGGCAAGTGCGGCCGCCGCCGCCACGAGACCGAGCTCACGCCCCGGCCGGCTCTCGGCCGGGCGGCGGCGCAGCTTGTCGGCGAAAAACAGCGCGCCCGTGCCGAGCACGGTGGCGCGCAACAGGGCCGGGTCGCGCACGAGCCAGTCGGCCACGAAGTCGGTACGCGTGAACCCCAGCGGCCACAGCAGCACGAGCAGCGCGAGCGCGACCAAAGCACGGCCCGGCGAGCTCGACGCCGCCGGCGCGCCGGGCACGAGCAGCCAGCGCCGCAGCCAGGGAACGAGCAGCAGCGCGGCGGCGGCGCACACGAGGATGTAGCTCTGGGCCTGCGTGTAGGCCGGGTACGAGACGACCAAGAGGCCCAGGACGAGCACGCTCGCCAGGGGCGCAAAGCGATCGAGCAAGCGTGCCGTGCGGCCGAGCGCAAGCGCGGCCACGGCAAGCGCGGTGTTGGCGGCCACGGTTAGGACCACGCGCACGGCGATGGGCCAGCGCCCCGGCAGGTGCTCGGCGTCCCGCGTCAGCAGGAGCGAGACCGACAGGAGCGCGGCCGCCACGAGAGCGATGCGCAGCCACTCGCGCCAGCCAGGCCCCGCCCGGCCGAACGTCAACCAAGCGAGCAGCGCCGCGCCCAGGGCCGCCAGGCACGGCACGAGCCAGGCCGCGCGCGACTGCTCCGGATCGGCCGCGGCCAGAAGCCCGGCGAGCCGGCGCGATGCCTGCTCGCTTCGCACCAGGCGCTCCTCCGGCGTGCCGCCGAGGCAAGCCGCGCCCACGGCCGCCTGGGCCGGCTCGCTCGAGCCCAGCGCGGCGGCGGCGAAGCGGCCCAGGCGTCCGAGCTCGCCGCAGGCCACATCGGCCTGCCCCTCGGCCGGCAGATCGAGCAGGCGCGCGAGCACGTGGCCGTGGCTGTGCGCCGGGCTGGGCAGGCCGAGCAGCACGGCGAAGGTGGCCGCCAGATCCTGCTGCGGGATGCGCTCCGGCACGCGCAGGCCGGCGCGGATCCCGGGCCCATAGGCGTACAGGGGCACGCGGCGCGCCTCGGGCAGGTCGAAGCCGTGCGTGGCGGTGTCGGTCATGCCGTGGTCGCTCGTGACGAAGACGGCGGTGTCCTCCGGGATGGCCTGGAGCAGGGCGGCGAGCTTGGCGTCGAAGTCGCGCAGGTAGACGCGGTAGCCGGCGCCCCGGATGCCGTGGACGTGAGCCTGGTGATCGGGCGTGACGAAGTGGACGACGAGCAGGTTGGGCCGCGGCCGGTGCGCGAGAAAGGAGTACGCGGCGTCGAGAATCTCCTGGTCGTACTTGACCTCGATGCCCACGCCCTCCGGGTCCGGGTGCTGGAGCTGCCAGGCGCCGGGAAAGAAAAGCCGCCAGGCGATGTCGCCGGCGAACGCGCAGACGAGGCCGCGCGCCCGGGCGTTCTCGATCAGGTTGTTGTAGGGCGTCGGCCGCGCCGACTCGTTGTTGACGATCTCGTCGAGCCCCCCGGGAACGCCGGCCGCGTAGGCGAGCAGCGCCGAGGAGGTCATGGTCACCGGCCCCGCCCAGATCTCGGCGCTCGCCCGGCGCTGCATTGCCCGGGCGAAGTGGGGCATGCGCTCCGGATCCGCGGCCACGTCGTAGCGCAGGCCGTCGACGACGATGAGCGCCAGGTGACGGGCAAGCGGCGCCCGGCCCGCCGGCTGCGGCGTCACCTGCGGCGGCGGGGGCGCCGGCAGCACCACGCGGATGAGGGCCACGACGAGCGCGGCGATGAGCGCGGCCGTGAGCGCAAGCAGCGCGAGGGGCCGGAAGCGATCGAGTTGCTCGCTCGGCGTGCGCCCGACACGGCGGGGTGGCTCGGGCGGCGAGCAGGGGCTCATGGAAGGTACGAGCTTGGCGGCCGGGCTGGCGCCCATGGGACGCGGCTCGCGGCTACCCGAACAGCTCTCCGATCGAGCTGACCGTCGCCGCGCGCCGGATCCAGACATCGAGCTCGGCCGGGGCGCGGCTCCCACGAATGCGCGCCTCGGCGTCCACCCCGAGCGCGATGCCACGAGCCGCGAGCAACACGAGCAGCGCGCTGACCTTGCCCGCCACCTCGCCTCGGGCCTCGCCCTCAACGCGGCCCCTGGCCTCGCCCTCAGCGCGGCCCCTGGCCTCACCCTCAGCGCGGCCCCTGGCCTCGCCCTCAGCGCGGCCCCTGGCCTCGCCCTCAGCCTCGCCTTCCGCTCGGCCCTCCTGGCGCGCCGCGGTGAGATCCAACTGGTAGCAGACCGCGGCCTTCTCCCGCATCTCGGCGAGTTGTCTCGAGACCGGGTCGGCCGAGAGCCGCTCGAGCAGGCTGTGGGCCTTGCCAATGGCCGGGTCGCTCATGATCGCCTCCGCGCGCTCTTCGGCGCTGCGCGCCTTGAGGTATTGTACCCAATGTCGAAGCGCGATGCTGCGAGAACGTCGGCCCTACTGCAGCGTCTGTCCGGTATTGACCTCGCCGCGGGTGTTCGCCTTGGGCGGGTCCCACGTGAAGTCGGCGTACTTCGAGCCGGTGCCCTTCAACTGGAGCG
>JACQWT010000203.1 GCA_016209145.1 Deltaproteobacteria bacterium
CGCTTGGTACGACTGGTGGAGCCGGGGTCATCGAACCCTGGGTCGCTTGGTACGACTGGTGGAGCCGGGGTCATCGAACCCTGGGTCGCTTGGTACGACTGGTGGAGCCGCCGGGAATCGAACCCGGGTCCGCGAGGCAGGAGGCCCGCCTTCGTCCACGTGCGTGTTCGCCGTATCCCCGGCGACTGGGCCCGTGGATTCGGCCACGACCTAGCTCCCCCTGTTCTCGACCGCGCTATCGGGAGCGCCCTCGCGCGGTCAAGCCCTCGTGCTGACGCCCTTCGGATACCAGGACGATCTCACCGTCGGACGGCTCACGGCTAGTTAGGCCGCAAGAGCGACTGCGTTGTCGTTGGCAGTTGTTACGTCCCGCTTGATGAGGCGGTGCAGGAGCCGCCACACGCAGACGAACCTTCTTTCCCCACGTCGAAACCGATCGGCCCCGACGGCTTCTAATATGCGTCCGCCGGCGCCCGCCGTCAAGTCCCGTTATCCGGAACTGGCGCAGGCGCGGCCGGCTCGGAGAGCGGCACGATCTCCTTGGTCCGCACGTACCACTGCACCATGGAGCGCATCTTGCGGCCTTGCCGTTCGTCGAAGGCCACGACCGAGGGATCGGAGCGCCGGTAGGACATGATGTTGTTGTCGACCTGGCTGTGGGGGTTGCCGAAGAAGTGGCCGAGCTCGTGCGCCAGGGTCGTGGGCGTGGCGACCGAGGAGACGATGACGTAGCTCTTCTGGCCCTCGCGCTGCGGTTGCCAGCGCACTCCCTGGATGAAGCGTTCCGGGAGGTCGACGTTGCGCAGCGCGGCCACGAAGAAGACGTTGATGACCCCGCGCCGGCAGTGAGCGGCAAGCTCGTCGCGCTCCGCGCGCGTGTCGAGCTGCCGGTAGCGCTCCGGGAGCGAGCGCCGCTCGACGGCGGTGATGCGCACGCCGTGGGGCCCGAGCAGCCGCTGGGCCTCGGAGATCTCCTGGTCGATCCAGGCGTCGCTCACGACGCCGGCGCCATCGGCGGTGGCGACGGCGAGCGCCAGGGGCAGCAGCGGAAGCGGGGGGCCCGTCCACGCCGCGCTCGGGACTGGCGGCGCCGCGGTGCCGGGAACCGGGGGCGCGGCCGCCGCTGGGGCCGACGCGGCCGGCGAAGGTGCACTGGCCGCCGCCGCCGTGGCCGCTGCCGTGGCTACTGGGGCGGGGGCCGCGACCGGCACGGCAGCGCTGGTCCGCGCCGTGGGAGAGCCCACCGGCGCGCCCGCGCCGCAGCCCGCCGCGACGGCGAGCAGCAGCAGCACCGTCCCGAGGGCCACCACTACGTGGCGCATGCTGTCCCCGTCAAAGTCGCTCGATGATCTCCGCTTCCGACGGGAAGCGGCCCGTCTCCTCCTTCGAGAAGAGGCAGGCGCCGTCGACCAGCACATCGAACTGGCCGGTGTGGCCGGGCGCGATGCGTGCGTCCAGCCCCTTCGCCTTCTTGATCGCGGCCGCGAGACTCGCGGCCCGGGGCTGATAGTTTCAGACGACGCAGTAGCGGATCTCGATGCTCATGGCGGCTCTACTGAGCGATGTTGCGCAGATCCAGCATCTCCTCGACGCTGGGCAGCACGATGATGTCACAGCGGCGGTTCTTCTGCCGCCCCTCGTCGGTGTCGTTGCTCGCCAGCGGATCGGTCTCGCCGAAACCGGACGCGCTCCAGTGCTCGATGGGCAGATTGCCCTTCTCGGGACTGATCAGGTAGAGCAGCACCTCGCGGGCGCGCATCAGCGACAGCCCCCAGTTGTCGCGGAACATCCCGCCGACGAGCGGCTTGTTGTCGGTGTGCCCGGCCACCTGGTAGTCGCGCGAGCGCAGCGAGGCGTCGGCGCCGATGACCTTCGCGACCTGGTTGAGGATCTGCTCGCCTTCCTTGGTCAGCGTGTCGCGGGCCGAGGCGAAGAGCACGTCTCCCGGGAGCGAGATGATCATGCGGTTGCGCCGGATGTTGACCGCCAGGCCAAGGCGCGTCAGCTCGTTGAGCTTGCGGCGCAGCAGATCGAAGCGCTCCTTGATGAGCTCGAGCTGCCGGGCACGGGCCTTGTACTCGGCCAGCGCCTTCTCCCGCTCCTCGAGCGTGCTGCTGAGCCGGGAAACCTCGGTCGTGCGGCCCTCGAGGTCCTTGCTCAGCTTGCCGATGTCCACGCCCGCGGCTTCCAGATCGGCCTCGAGCTTGGCCACGCGCTGCTTGGCCACCTCGAGCTGGCGCGTCGTCTCCGCGAGCTGGCCCTCGGTCCCCTGGTTCTTGGAGAGCAGCCGGTTGTACTTGTCGAGCTGGGCCTGCCACTCCTCCTCGGAGTAGCCGCACCCGCCGAGCCCGGCCCCGAGCGCCACGAGCGCCGCCACCAGGGCCAGCCGCCCCATGAGTCTCCGTTCGCCGTACGCGATCATGCCATGCTCCTTGCTGGTTCGTCCCCCGCCCGGCCGCGTCGGCGATGCCCGCCGGCGGCCGGCTGGTGTCCCCATAGCCGAGCCGGCGGGGCGCACCAAGGGGTTGTCGCCAGGGCCCGACTTGGCGGCGCGGCAGCGTTCAGTGCGGGCGCGGAGCCGGCGCGATGCTCCGGCGCAGCTCCAGATCCTCGAGCGAGCGGCTGAGCATGCTCGCCAGGCGGTCTTCGAGGATCTGCTCCGCCTCGGCGCCGGCGGCCTGGGTGGTGTAGACGTAGGCGAAGCAGTCGCGGGCCCAGCCGCCGAAGGCCAGGATGTAGCCCGCTTGCAGGCCGGCCGGCGCGCCGCCGGCGGCCGGCGCGTCGGCGGCCGGCGCCAGGAGGCCGACGCGGGCCACCGTGTCGAAGCCCGGGGGCACGTCCACGCGCCGCTCGTCGATCAGCCGCCCGGCACGCTGGGGCATGTCGCGCCGCAGGCGCGCCTGCGCCTCGCAGCCCTCGCGGTTCATGTTCCCGTCCTCGCGCCACAGCCTGACGACCAACTCGGAGGCGCTGGCGCCGTGGCGCAGCACGAGGAAGCTCGATCGCTTGTCCACGACCGACCAGCTCTTGGCCTCGGGGAGCGGGATGCTGATCTTGAAGCGCTCGGAGACGACCCGGTCGAAGGGCACGGGGCCGAAGCCGATGTCCGGGGCAAGGCTCGACGCCGTGCCCCGCGGCCCCGAGGCCGGACCGGGCCCCCCTGGTCCTGGCGCTGCGGCGGTGCCGCAGCCGAGCTGCAGCAGGCCCAGGCAAAGCAAGGCGAGGCCATGCCGGCGCGGCCCGCCGGGGCGGAGCCGGCGTCCGGACACACCGCGGGGCGCGGGGCGGTCCTGCTCGATACTATCGTGGCGCTCCTCGATCATGCGCAGCCATGGCGAGCCAGGCGGGCGCGAGACGCCGCCCACGCCGGCACACGCTCCAACCTAGCCCGTTCCTGCCGCTCGGCCAATAGCCCGCCCGGGCCCTGCCCCCTTCTTTCGCGCTTCGCTCGGCCTGGCGGGTTGTGATATGGGTTGGTTGTGGGTGTGCGCTGCGCAGCACGGCCCGTCGCAGCCGACGTCTCGCCGCCTCCGGCCGGTCGACGCGGGACGCCGGCAGGCCAGGCTCGATTCCACAGCGGGCGCCGGGGCCGTGGCGCTCGTCCCGAGTCGCGATGACACGTGGGAGTGCCGACATGGCGAATTTCGGCAGTGGCATGCCCCGGGGTGGTGCGATGAAGCGAAGGCGACACAGGGAAACTAGGGTGTGGCGCGATCCGGACGTGACGGGCAGCGCCGGCGGCGGGCAGAGCGCCTCCCCAGCTTCGGCCGCGGCTGCCCCCCCGGCTGCGGCCGGCGAGGATGACGGGGGCGGCGGCGCGGACGGATCGGGCCGAAAACGGCGCCGCCGGCGTGGCGATCCGGGCAAGCGCGATGCCCCCCGCATCGTGGCCGGGCCACGTGGCGACCGGGATCCCAACGAGCTCGAGCGGCAGCGGCTGCTGGAGCGGCTGCTCGCGGCAGAGGGACGGCCGGCCATCTCCAAGGCCGCCCACAACTACCTCGCCGGCGGCTTCGAGCTGCCCTCGTCGCAGGACGTCTGGCTGCAGCTTCTCGAGCACAACGACGAGGAGATGGTGGCCGAGGCCATCGCGCGGCTCACGGCGATCCTGGCAGAGGAGCCTCCGGGCCGCCGCGCCATGCTGGAGTCGCGCCTGCGGCGCATCGAGCAGCTCGCCGACATGAGCACGACGCGGGAGGCCGCCGCCAGGCTGCGCCGCCAGTTGGTGGGGCCAATCTCCGGAGCGCGGCCCGCCGCGGCAGCGAACGAATGAGGGCCGACGAGTTCGAGCGCGCCCTGGCCGAGCTGCGCCGGCGCCATGCCTCCCTCCCGGACAATCGGGACTGCGTGCAGTGCGCGAGCTCGGCAAGCTGCGTGGCGTGCACCTTCTGCACCGACTGCCGCACCCTGGTGCGCTGTCACTACTGCACCCGGTGCGAGAGGAGCATCGACTGCACGCACTGCCGGGGATCGGTGGATTTGCTCGGCTGCTCCCACTGCGCAGACTGCGAGCGCTGCGCCCAGTCTGCCTACCTGGAGCGCTGCTTCGACTGCCGCGACTGCCGCTACTGCTTCGGCTCGGTCGGGCTGTCCGGGCGCGAGTTCTGCATCCTGAACGAGCCGTGCGCACGCGGCGAGTACTTCCGGCGTACGGCCGAGCTGCGCCGGGCCCTCGGCCCAAGGTGAAAGCGCGCGCGTGACCGAGCCGGAGCCCCTGGATGCTCTCTGGCAGCGCGTCGTCGAGCGCTGGGACGACGAGGCGCGGCACGCGGCCTTCGTCGAGGCGTGCCGGGCGAGCGGGCGGCTCGATCTCGGCGCGCGGCGCTATCGCGCCTTGAAGGACGCCGAGCTTGCGGCGGAAGAGCCGGCGCTCGCGGGCGAGGAAGGCCGACACGACGTGGCCTCCATCGATCGGCGGCTGAGCGCGATTGCGGCTCTGGCGATGGCCCAGCTCGGGGAGCCACCGCGCAGAGCAGGCACCGAGACCCGGCGCTCGCGCCCGATCCTCGTCGCGGTGGCCGTGGTCATGCTGCTCGGCGCGCTCGTGCTGCTGGGGCGCGCGCTGCTGCTCTGAGGGGCGGCGCGGGGAGCGCGGGGAGCGCCCTCACGGCGCCGCGAAGCCGTACCCGCGCGCGAGCGTGGCGGAGAAGAGGTTGCACAGGGCGTGAAAAGCGAGCGCCGCGCCCACGCCGCCGCTGCGCGCGCGCAGCCAGCCAAAAAGCAGCGCCGGGAAGAAGACGGCCAGCCGGCCGGGGTGCGGCGCCGTCAGGTAATGGCCCAGCGCGAACAGCGCCGCCGCGACGAGCCACCCCCAACCGAGCCGCGCGCCGAGCAGCTTCCGGCGCCATCCCCAGGCCCGGTCGAGGGCCGTCTGCAGGTAGCCGCGGAAGAACGCCTCCTCGGGCAGCGCGATCACGAGGAGCTGGCCCAGCACCTCGTCGAGCAGGCTAGGGGGCAGCTTGAGCACGAAGGGCGCACTCGCCTGCCAGTAGATCCGATAGCCCACCCAGAATGGCGGAAAGCACAGCGCCGCGGCTCCGAGCGCGAAGAGGCAGGCTCGCCCGGCCTCGGCCAGAAGCCGGCCGGCCCGCAAGGGAGCGGCGTCGGTCAGCCCCCCCAGGCCCAGGCCCCACGCGGCGAGATCCGCCGCCCGGTGGCGCAGCACCGTCCACCAGGTCGCGCCGAGGAACGCCAGGCCGACGGCCGTGGCGGCGTAGCTTGCCGGGACGAGGTAGGACAGGGCCGTAGCCAGCGCCGTCGTGACGGCCGCGACGGCCAAGACGCGGCCGGGCCCGGGCCACGCCGGTTCGCTGGGCGCCGGCTCGCACGGTGGCCGGCTTGGCTGGAGTGGTGTAGTCACGCGGCTTGCTGCCGACCTACGCTCACGCTCCTATGCCTTGGCCGCCGCCTGGAGCCGCTGCTGCTGCTGCTGGAGGTACTGGGAGACCAACTGCGATCGCTGGATGGCAAACTGCTTGACCTCCTTGTTGGCCGAGCCGGCCAGCGCGTTGAGCAGCCGCGTCACCTTCTCGATGTCCCGGAGTTGGAAGAGCGCCTCGAAGTAGTTGTTCGCCAGGTGCACGTTGCGCGTCATCTTGCTCTCGTGCTGGCTCAGGAGCTCAACCACGCTCTTGAGATCGCCCTTCTGCCCGTAGAGGGCCGACAGGCACAGCAGGCCCAGGGGATCGTCGCTGTTGGCCGCCACCGCCCGCTTGGCGTACTCGATCGCCTTCTCGCGCGTCTTCTCGTCGTTGGCGTAGAAGCCCTGCATGGCGATGAACGGCGCGGCGTTCTTCTGCCCCTCGGCGCGCTTCTCGATCGCGCTCACGGCCTGCTCCTCGCCTTCGCGATCGCGCACCGACTGGAACAGGTAGGCCCAGGCGTCGATGCAGCCGCCGTCCTTTTCGATCGCCTTGTCGACGTGCTCCTGCTCGGCTTCCCGCTCGCCCTTCTTGCCGTAGAGCCGCGCGAGGTGCAGAAAGGGATAGGGGCTGTCCTTGAGTAGGTTGACGGCGCCGCGCAGCGTGCCCTCCGCCTTGTCCAGCTTGTCCTGCTGGAGCTGCGCGATGCCCAGGGCCAGCCAGTCCTCACCGCTTCCGCCCTTGGCCACGAGCTTGGACAGCACCTGCTCGGCACGCGGCAACCGGGCGTGCTTGAGCAGCTCCTGGGCGAGCACGCGCCCGCGGTTCAGATCGTCGGGCTTGTCCTTCCAGTGCTTCTCCAGGCCGTCCAGGAGATCCTCCAGGCCGATGGCCACCGGCCGGCCTTGCTCGTCGTGCACCTGCACGGCCGGCCCGTTGAACCCGAGCAGCTTCCACATCTGATCGGGGGTCACGGCCGCGGGCCCCTTCTTCAACAGCTCGGTGAGCTCCTCCGTGGGCTTGGCGATGGGAATGAGCACGAGAGCGTTCTGCGGCAAGCCGTGCGGGAAGGACGCGGCCGGCGCCACGATGGCCGCGCCGCCCTTGATCTGGAGCCCCGTCACTACCTGCGTGCCTTGCGGTTGTCCGTTGCCACCTGGCATGACTTCTCACCTTCCGGTCCGGGGCCGGGCGCCGCGCCGAGCGCGTTGCTGCGGGCGCACATGGCCCGGGGGACGCCGGAACGTAGCAGGCAGCCCCGCGCGGGGCAACTGCGGGCGCGGCAGGTCCGAGAGACTACTTCCCCCACCTGATGACGATCAGGCCGTCGCTTCCCGCCGCGCCGTTGCCGCCCACGGACGCGGGCGCGCCAGTGCCCAGCGGCCCCACGTAGTCCGGGTCGCCGCTGCCGCCCGGCGTCGTCCCGTTGCCCGGCGTGCTCTGGCCGCCGATCGAGGTGCCGCCCTGGCCGCCGGCGCCAGGCCCGGAGGAGTAGCTCGAGCCAGAGCCGCCGCCGCCCCCGCCGCCCCCACCTCCCGTTCCCGCCTTGCCCGGCTGCGGGTTGCCGGTGCCGTTCGTCGGGGCCGATCCTCCGCTCCCGTTGCCCGAGCCGCCCGGCCCGCCGGGGCCGCCGTTGTTGTTGCCGCCGTATCCAGCGGAGCCTCCGCCGCCGCCGCCGGCGGCCGCCACGAGCACCACCTGCCCGCGCAGAAGCTGTGAGGCCCCGCCGCCGCCGCCGCCGCTGCCGCCGTTGGCGCCGGCCCCGTCCCACTGACCGCCTTCGCCGCCGCCGTTGTAGCCGGGAGGCCCGAGGGGAGACGAGTACTGCCCGCCCCCGCCGCCCGCGCCGCCAATAACCACGGTCATCGACTCACCCGGCGTCACCGCCACTGTTGCGAGCACGAAGCCGCCTCCTCCACCGGAGCCACCGGTGAACGCGCTTGCCCCGCCCGCGCCGCCGCCCGCGCCCCATGCCTTGACGGTGACCTGCCCGCAGGCGGCCGGCACCTTGAATGCCTCGGGCGCGCCGGTGTACTTGAATACCGCGTTGCCGCTCGGGCACGAGCACTGCCCCGCCTCGCAGGCCGCTCCCTGAGGGCAGGCGTTGCCGCACTTCCCGCAGTGCTGCGCGTTCGTCTGCAGGTTGGCCTCACAGCCGCTGGCCGCGTCGTTGTCGCAGTTGCCGAAGCCCTGCTGGCACAGACCGATCGTGCACTGTGCGCCTACGCACGCTCCCAGCGCGTTCGCCGGCGCGCACGTCTTGCCGCAGCCGCCGCAGTTGGCCGGGTCGCTGTCCGTGTTGATGCACTTGCCGCCGCACTTGGTCGTGCCGCCCACACACACGAGGCCGCACTGGCCGGCCGAGCACACCTCGCCTCCGCTGCACGCCTTGCCGCAGCTCCCGCAGTTGGCCGGATCGATCTTCGTGTCCACGCACTTGGCGTCGCACTTCGTGCTGCCGCCCACGCACGCGAGGCCGCACTGGCCGGCCCAGCACACCTCGCCCCCGCTGCACGCCTTGCCGCAGCTCCCGCAGTTGGCCGGGTCACCGTCCAGGCTCACGCGCACCCTCGTCGTACGGTTCGCCCGGACGCGCACGTTCGCGTCGTACGTCGCCCGCCCCGGCCCATCGACGACGAGCCGGTGAAGGCCCTGATCGAGCGTGCGCGCCGCGCCGTGCC
>JACQWT010000204.1 GCA_016209145.1 Deltaproteobacteria bacterium
CTCGATATCTGGATCTGCGGCGACCGGTTTCGCCTGGCTATGCCCGCCATCGGTCTGCGCCAGCGCGGCGACGGATCCACTCCCGCCGAGGAGCTGCGCGCTCTGCCGGTAGGCTTCCTGCGCGCGTGGCTGCTCCGGCCGCTGGCCGGCCGGCTGCTCGTGTACGCGCCGCGCGGCGCCGACGGGCGCGAGCGCTTCGTCGTGCGCGATGGGGAGGCCGTCTTCGATCTGCACGCCGCTCGGCACGCGCTCTGGCTGCGGCGAGCGGGCGGGGCGGCCTCCGAGCTGATCGATGCCGAGGCGCGACGCTGCGGGAAGGCGCGCTACCGCCAGCCGCAGGCGGGGATCGACATCGCGATTCATTGCGAGAAGCTCGAACGCGGCCCGGCCGCCGGTGGCCGCGCGTTCGTGGATCCGGACGACCCGACTGCCCGGTGCGTGGGCACCCCGGCTTCGGCACAGGAGCCGCCATGAGCGAGATCGTTGCGGTCGGCGCCGTCTCGGCGCTCGGCATAGGTAGCCGGGCCTATGCCGTGGCCCAGCCCGGCGCGGCCGCGCGCTCGGCCATCGGGCCCGACGGCGCGCTTGGCGCGGCGGGCCTCGCCCGGCCCAACGCCGCGCGCGCCGTGCGCGATCTCGGCATCGCGCCGAGCGCTGACCGTGCCTGCGACCTGCTGCACGCGGCGCTGGTCCAGGTTCTGGAGGAGCTGGGACGCGTGGTGCCGAGTTGGCGCTCCCGGCGCCTCGGGCTGGCGCTCGGCACCTCCAGCGGCGGCATGCTCTGTGCCGAGCGCTTCTTCGCGGCGCGCGCCGAGCATCCGTCTCGGCCTTCGGCCGCGACGGCGAGAGGGGCGAGCTACTTCGCGCCGCTCTGGGACGCGGCCCAGCGGGCGGGCCTGCGCCTTCCGGGCGCGACCGGGCCAGCCTCCGGGGTAGACGTGGTCAAGCTGACGCAGGTGCTCGCCGCGTGCGCCTCGTCGACGATAGCCCTGGGCCTGGGTCACCGCTGGCTCCAGCGCGGCGCCTGCGATCTGGTGCTGGCCGGTGGCTACGACGGCGTCAGCCCCTTCGTCGCGGCCGGCTTCGAGGCCCTGCGGGCGACCACCGCCTCGCGGCCCCAGCCGTTTCGCCTGGGGCGCGACGGCATGGCCCTGGGCGAGGGAGCCGCCGTCGTGGCGCTGGTGCGCGCCGGCGAGGCGGCCGGCGCGCTCCCGCTTGCCAGCCTGAGCGGCTTTGGCGCCGCCTCGGACGCCTTCCACATCACCGCCCCGGATCCCGCGGGAGCCGGCCTGGTGCGCGCCGCGGGCGCCGCGCTGGCCGACGCCGACTGCGCGGCCGAGCGCGTCGATCTGGTGAGCGCGCACGGGACGGCCACGCCCTACAACGACGCGGCCGAGGCACGAGCCATCGCCGCGATTGCCGGCGTCCGTGCCGGCCCCGGCCCGGTGGTGCACGCCTTCAAGGCCGAGATCGGGCACACGCTCGGCGCGGCCGGCGTCCTGGAGGCCATGTGCGCGGCCGACGCGCTGCGCGCGCAGGTGGCGCCGGCAACGGCCGGCGAGGCGCCGCTCGATCCCGACGCGGCCGTGTGCTTGCTCGCGCGCGGGCGTGCCCAAGAGCTGCGCGCGGCGCTCAAGCTCTCCGCGGCGTTCGGCGGCGCCACGGCCGCGCTGGTGCTCGAGCCGGCCGGCAGGGCGCCCCGGCCTCGGCCGCGGCGCCGCGTCTTCGCGGTGGCTGCCGCGAGCGTCGCACAGGCGGATCGCGACGCCCTGTGCCGCATCGCCGGGATCGCCCGCGAGCGGCTGGCGCGGATCGACGAGCTGAGCCAGCTCGGGCTCGCGGCCGTGGCGGCGCTCGTGGCGCGCGCCGGCCGGGACGCTCTGCGCGGCGCGGGCGTGGTGGCCGGCCACGGCCTGGCCACGCTGGACATCAACGAGCGGTTCAACGCCCGCCTGCTCCAGCGCGGGGCCCGCTGGGTCGATCCGCGCCTGTTCCCCGCCACCTCGCCCAATGCCGTGAGCGGCCACTGCGCCATTGCCTTCGGCCTCACGGGGCCGAGCTTCGCCGTGGGAGCTGGCTTGCGCGGCGGGCTCGAGGCGCTGCTCGCGGCCGCCGAGCTCGTCGCGGCCGGGGATGCCGAGCGGATGCTGGTCGTGGCGGCCGACGATGCGGGGCCCGCGGCGCGGCAGTTGCTGGATCTCGCGGGCGAGCCCTCGCGCCAGCTTCGGCGCGGGGCGGCGGCGGTGCTGCTCCAGGGTGCCGACGCGCCGCCTGCCGGCGCGATTCGCGAGGTGGAGCTCGACATGCCGGTGGAGCACGGGCGCGGGCCGGTCGGGCATCTCGGGCTCGCCGAGTGGGCGCGCGGAGCCTGAGGAACCGGGCCGGGTCCCTACCAGAACCGGGGAGCGCCGCCGGATGAACCGCCAAGACGCCAAGGTCGCCAAGGAGAGTAATCGGTTTCTTGGCGTGCTTGGCGCCTTGGCGGTTCGCTTTTCCGCCCGCACTCCCAATTCGGTTAGACACACCGCCGCGCGCAGCGGCCGCGGGGCGTGGCTGCTTGCGTCCTCCCGCCCCGTTCCCGCGGGCGTGTCGCCCCGATTCCGCGGCTGCGCGGAATCGACAATCAAACACGCTTGGGTTGCGGGCGAAGCCCGCGCTATAGTTCGGCTCGGCCCTCGGGAATGCCGCCCGGCGATCGAGGGTTGGCATATGGTGGTCATGGGTTCGAGTAGCCGACTTGTCTTGCCTCCCGGCGTGCTCCTCGGCGGGATCCTCGCGCTCGCCTCTTGCAGCGTGCAGTACATCCCGAACACCGACGTGGAGGACACGTCGCAGAACCGCGCCATCGTGGCCTTCTGCGAGAAGTACCGCAAGGCGGTCGAGCGCCAGGACATCGCCACGTTGCTCGAGATGGCCGCGCCCGAGTACTACGAGGACGGGGGCAACGTTGATGCCTCCGACGACATCGACTACGCGGGCCTGAAGGAGTACCTGCTCGGCAAGTTCGGCGACGCCAGCGCGATCCGCTACGAGGTCCGCTACCGTCGCGTGCTCGATCACGGCGACCGCGTCTACGTCGACTACACGTACAGCGGCAGCTTCCAGCTTCTCGCGGCCGACGCGGGGGCCGGCGACGGCGAGCAGAAGTGGCGCCACACCGTCGAGGAGAACCGGCTGGAGCTGGCGTCGGTGGGCGAGAGCTTCAAGATCCTCGCGGGGATGTAGGGTGGGGCGGCATCGCCGCCAGGAGCTCCATCCGCCCGAAATCCTTGCCGTCGAGGCATGGGCCAAGAAACGCCGGTGGGCGTGGCCATGGCCGGGCGCCCGCCGCGGCGAATGTGGAATGTGGAACAGCAGCGATCGGCAAGGTCAAGCGGCGGGCCGCAGGGGCGATGACCTCGCCCGGCGCCTGGAGGGGTTCGCCGTCGCGCTGCTCCGGAGCCTGCCTGCCTGCCCAGGGCTCGATCGTTTCTGGGCCTCCAGGGATGACATTCCACGTTCCCTGTTCTCTGTTCCACATTCCATGTTTCCGTGGCCCACTTCCTCCCGCACCTCGGGCCGCCGAGTTGCTAGCGGCGAAGGGGTGGGGCGGCGGCTCAGCCCGCCAGCCGCGCCTGCGCCGGCCCCCCCAGGCCGGTCTCGGGCACCGGCGGGGCAGGGGGAATGGTGAAGCCGCGCACGAGCCGGCGCTCCTTGACGCCCGCCAGGACGCGCAGGGCCGTGCCGTAGCCGCGCATGACCAGGGAGCGGGCCGAGAAGCGGTTGAAGTAGCCGTACGGGCCCAGGTCCGGGGCGACGTCGACGAAGGCCACGTGGGGGAGACGCCGGGAGAGCAACTCGAGCCCGCGCCGCTCCTTCTCGCTGAGCAAGACGCTGAGGGACTGGCGCAGCACGCGGTGCACGCCCAGGCGCGCCAGCGACCTCTTGCGCCCCTCCGCGGCGTCGTGGCGGTAGGTGTTGGAGACGATGACGACGCTCGCGCCGGCCTCGACCGCGAGGTCGGCCGAGAGCGTTCGCACCACCTCGCCGTCCACGAAGTAGCGGTTCCCGATGCGGTAGGGCCGGAACAGGCCGGGCACCGCGCAGGCGGCGGCCACCGCCTCGCTCACGGGCACATGGTCCTCGTAGCCGGGGCCGAAGACCACGCGCGCCCCCGTGTCCAGATCGACGGCCGTGAGGAAGACCGGCCGGGGGAGCTGGCGGAAGCTGTTGATGGGGAGCTGCGTGCGCAGGTAGCGCTCCAGCTTGTGCAGCGAGAACAGGCCCGAGAGAAGGTGGCCCGGATCGAGCAACTCGCGGCGCGACGGCCCGCCGAGGAAGGTCGAAGCGTGCAGCCTCGGGCCGTTGTGGCGGCGCCGCCACGGCAGCCGGTAGCCGTCGAGCAGCACGTCCAGCGGGATGTTCTGGCCGTACGTAGCGCAGACGATCGCCCCGGTGCTCGTGCCGACGAGGATATCCGGCGCCAGCCCCAGCTCCTCGCAGGCGCGCAGCACGCCGAGGTGCGCGAGCCCGCGGACTGCCCCCCCTGACGCGACCAGAGCGACCTTGGGACGGCTCATATGTGGCGATGATGGCGGAAGTTGCGCTAGGAACCAAGAAAGGCGAGTGCCCTCTAGAAAGGGAACGGCTCGTCGATGTGGTAGATGCGGTAGCGGTCGTCTTGACGTTCCAACCAGAAGTATAGCTCATCGCCGAGCAGGCGCTCGCTCCCGATGCTGTGGGCTGTCACCGGCACGCGCAGGACGACGATATCGCTCTCGCGCCTCGCCCCGCCCGCGTGCTCCGCCGCCCGTCGCAGCTCGGGCGCCAGCGCCTCGAGCTCGGCGCCGCGGTAGGTCTCCACGTCCGCCTCGCGATAGGGAAGCCCGGCGGCGAGCTGGGGATAGTCGTGCTTCTGGAACCGCTGGCGCCACCAGCTTGCGGCGCCGCGTTCGGCGCCGCCGCCGGCCGGCCGCAGGTCCGCGACCATGGCCCGCGGCGCGAGGGTCTCGGTCAGGGCGGCCAGATCCTCGCGCAGCACCGCCTGGAAGAAGCGGCGCACCGTCGCGCGGGCGGCATCCGTTCCCAGAGGCGTGCGCAGCGTCACTACTGCGTCCGCTGCCTGCGCGCGTTCGCGCGGCGCCGGCGGCCGGCTCGTGGGATCGATGGCGACGGCGGCCGGACGGACGTGGCCTGACGGCAGCGCGGTGGCCGTCGCGAGCCCGGCCGGCTCTGCCGCGGCGCAGGCGCCCAGGGGGCCCAAGGCGCAGGCCAGGAGCAGCCAGCGCGCCACCCCGTCAGCGGGGAAGCGCCGCGATGCGCCGCGGATTCTCGGTGCGCGTGAAGACCACGATCTCATCGGGGCCAACCTCGCTCCAGCCCGGCGGCACGCCCGCGTCGAAGTCCGAGGCCACGAGGCAGAGCCGGCAGGGCTCGAGATCGGGCAGGCGGTGCTGCCCGGGACCATGCTCGGCGAACAGCGGCTCGAAGTCGGCGCGGCCTGCGAGCATGCGCAGCGCCATGGGCGACGCGCCGCGCAAAGCGCACAAGTACTCGGGCGTGGCCACGAGCACGTTGAGCTTGCACGCATCGGCGCCCACCTCGGCACAGATGCGTTCGAGACGCACCAGCGCCGAGCGCAGCGCGCCGGCGCAGGTTTCCGGCGCGCCGGGCGGCCGGTCGAGCTCGCCCGCCTCGTGCAGCGCCTCGAGCAGCAGGTGGAAGACGAGCTCGCTGTCGGTCTCGCCGCGCACGGAGCGCTGCAGGAAGCTCGGCAGCGAATCGTAGAGCTTGTCACGCAGCGCGCCGAAGCGGTCCACCGTTCCGGTCCCGGCAAACATCCACTGCCGGTAGCGGAAGGGGTGCGTGTTGTCCGTGGTATGTCCGCCCACCGTGGCGCACCGGATGTGGCTGACGAGGATGTCGCTGCGCACGTCGGCGATCATGTCGGCCAGCCGAAGCTCGCGGCGGTCGTCGAGACAGCGCCGCTTCAGGAGCGGCTCCCCCGAATGGAAGAACCCCACGCCCCAGCCCCACGGCGAGTCCTCGCGCTTGCGCGTGGTCAGCGCCTCCTGCTCGAAGGCGGCCACTCTCGTGCCGAGATCGGGGCGATTGGCGATGAATCCGGTGAGTCGAGCCATGACCCTGGGCTCCGGCGAGTCACGCGTGCGCGGCGGGGCGTCGCCCGGCGAGCAGCACGGTTTGTGCCGGAAGCCTTCGCGTTCTCGGGCCGCGGCGCAAGGTCATTCTTTCCCCTACGGCCCGAGGCGCGTGAGCATGCGCGGAAACGGGACCGTTTCGCGCAGATGGCCGAGCCCGCACAGCCACGCCACCGTGCGCTCGAGCCCGAGGCCGAAGCCGGCGTGCGGGAAGGTGCCGTAGCGGCGCAGATCCAGGTACCACTCGAATGCCTGCTGGGGCAGGCCGTGCTCGCGCAGTGACTCGAGCAGGCGGCCCAGGTCGTCCTCGCGCTGTCCGCCACCGACGATCTCGCCGTAGCCTTCCGGCGCGAGCACGTCCACGCCGAGGGCCAGCCGCGGATCGAGCGGATCGCGTTTCATGTAGAACGCCTTCACCGCGGCCGGGTAGCGATGCACCATCACGGGCCGGTCAAACCCTTCCGAGAGCACGGTCTCGTCCTCGGCGCCCAGGTCCTGGCCCCACTGCGGCGCCGGGGCGGCCGCCGGGTCGCGCCGGGCCTCGCGCGCCTCGGCCAGCCGGCGGATGGCTTCGTCGTAGCCGATCCGCGGGAACGGCTTGACCACGGCATCGAGGCGGCCGATGTCCCGCTCCAGCGTGGCGAGCTCGCTGCGGCGCTCGCCCAGCACGCGCGTGACGATGGAGCACAGCATGTCCTCGGCCAGGTCCATGGCGCCGTCGAGATCGGCGAACGCCACCTCCGGCTCGACCATCCAGAACTCGGCCAGGTGCCGCCGCGTCTTCGACTTCTCGGCCCGAAACGTCGGCCCGAAGCAGTACACCTTGCCGAACGCGGCCGCCGCGGCCTCCATGTAGAGCTGGCCCGACTGGCTGAGGTAGGCGGGCTGGCCGTGGAAGTCGGTCTGGAACAGGGTGCTCGTGCCCTCGCAGGCGCTCGGCGTGAAGATGGGTGCGTCGATCAGCGTGAAGTCGCGCTCGTCGAAGAAGTCCCGGATGGCGCGCACCACGGTGTGCCGCACGCGCAGCGCGGCGTGCTGCCGCCGCGAGCGCAGCCACAAGTGGCGATGGTCCATCAGGAACTCGGTGCCGTGCTCCTTCGGGGAGATGGGGTAGGGCGCCACCGTCCTCGCCAGCACTTCGATGCCCGTCACCGCCAGCTCGAGCTCGCCTGCGCGCCGGGGGTGCGCCCGCACGGTGCCGGTTACGCCGAGCGTGTCCTCCTGGGTGAGCGTGCCCGCGCGGGCGAACAGCTCGTCGCCCGCCTCGGCCTCGGCGACGACGCACTGCACGATGCCGAAGCCGTCCCTCACCTCGAGGAAGTGCAGCTTCTTGCTGGAGCGCCGGTTGTACAGCCAGCCGCGCACGGTCACGGACTGGCCGACGTGGCCGGCCAGCTCGTGGATTGGCACTATTGGGATCGCGGTCGCCACCTCGCCACCGATAGCACGGGGCGGCGTGCCGCGATCGAGGAAGATGAAGGCGTGCTCCAGCGAGCCCGGGGTCGTCAGCCGAGCAGCACCTTCTTGCCGTCGACCCGCGTCTCCTGCTCCGAGACCATGGCGGTGCGGCGGGAGCGCAGCTCGAACAGCCGCTCGACCAAGGTGCGCATGCGTCCGGCGCGGATCTGGAGGAGGTCGGCTACCTCGTAGAAGGCTTCGCGGGAATGCTCGAGCAGCCGGCCGGCGCTGAGCTCGTAGCGCTGCACGCGCTGGGCCAGCCTTTCGGCCACGGTGTGGATGGTCCGGGCCGCGACCGTGGCCTCGGTGGCGTCCACCCGGGCCCGGCCTGCCCGCACGGCGACCTCCGGGCTGCGCAGCTCCGCGCGCTCCCGGTCGAGCTGCACGCTCGGCTCCTGCTCGCGGCCGAGCCGCAGCTCGATGCGCTCGCCGGCGTGCTGCCGCAGGTCCCGCGGCGCGTCGAGCTCGATGTCGCTGGCCGCGCGCAGCACCACCCGCCCCTGCGGCGCCGCCAGCGTGAAGTCACCCTGGGGCGCGCACAGCTCGGCCTCGCCGGCGCGGTAGCGCAGCAGCAGCCGGCCCTGCGGATCGCGCAGTTCGAGCGCGCCCTGCTCCAGACGGGCCACCGCGCCGTCGGGCAGCTCGATCGCCGGCGGTGCGGCGGGCGCGAGCAGGCCGCCGAGCCGCGCCCCGGCGCCGTCGCTGACGACCAGCACCCGGTCGCCCGGCTGGCGCGGCTGGGCGCCGTCCGGAGCCTGGCGGACGAGCAACTCGGTCCCGCTGCCGCCGGGGCCGTCGCCGAGCAGGCGCACGCGCACCAGCCCGTCAGGCGTCGCGCCGACGAGCACCACGGCCGGAAAGATCCCGGCGTGCAGGCCCTTGCGGGCGCCGGCACCCGGCGGCTCCTTCGGCACGGCGCGCTTGCCTCCTCGGGCCATCTGCCTCTGCTGCCCGGGCGCCGGCTGGCGCCCCACGGCAATGTCGCTTCTATACCATGCGCGGGCTGTGTGCGGCTCATGGGTGAAACCAACACGCCTGCGCGAACGGAGCGGGCAGACGCGACCGGCGCCGCCCCGCGGCCGTTCCGCGCTGTAGCCCTAGGCGAGCCGTCGGCGGCGAGAATTCCACGCTGGGGCTTCGCCCCAGACCCCGCGAACGGGGCCCCAACCCCGTTCGCCCTGACCGGCAAGTCCTTGCCGGAACCGCATACCACCACCGCGCGCAGCATAGCTCCCTCGGCCCGGGGGAGCATCCGTCGCCGCTAGCAACTCGGCGGCCCGATGTGCGGGAAGACGTGGGCCACGGAAACGTGCAATGTGAAACAGAGAACAGGGAATGTGGAACGTGATCCCTGGACTCGCAGAAACGATCGAGCCCTGGGCAGGCAGGCAGGCTCCGGAGCAGCGCGACGGCAAACCCCTCCAGGCGCCGGGCGAGGTCATCGCCCTTGCGGTCCTCCGCTTGCCCTTGCTGATCGCTGCTGTTCCACATTCCACATTCCCGTTCCACATTCCACGTTCACCGCGGCGGGCGCCAGGCCATGGCCGCGCCCACCGGCGTTTCTTGGCCCATGCCTCGACGGCAAAGATCTTGGGCGGATGGAGCTGCCAACTGCGATGGGGGGAGCATCGGTCGTGGCACGCCGCCGCTGCCCATCCTCGCCGCCCTTGACCCCTCCCCCCGCGCCGGAGTATCATAGAGCCAGGATATCCAATAATCAGACAATCGGGCAACCCAAGGCAGTCAACATGATAGCTCCGAACGGATGCAGGGTTGGCAAGCGCGGGATGGTGGTCCTTCCCGCACGGCTGCGAAAGCGCTTCGGCATCGCCGAGGGCTCGTACGTGGTGGCCGAGGAGCGGGAGGAGGGCATCCTGCTCCGCCCTGCCGAGCTGATGCTGGTGGAGATGTACTCGCCGCAGAGCGTGGCCGAGTTCCTGCTGGGGAGCGCGGTGGACGAGGCGTCTCGCGTCGAGGCCGAGGCCGAGGTGCGCAGGATGGGCCTCGACCCGGAGAAGATCGACCACTTCAAGCCGCCGAGGGAATAGCGCGTGGACCGCCTCTTCCTCGACGCCTGCGTCCTCTTCTCCGCCGCCTACAGCCAGACTTCCCCGCTCCGCCGGTTCTGGGAGCTCCCGGACGCGGTGCTCCTGTCGTCGGGATACGCCATTGCCCAGGCGCGGAGGAACATCTCGGCGCTTCGTCCCGACCGGCTTGGCGATCTCGAGCACCTCGCCGGGAAGCTGACGGTCATCGAGGCGGCCCGCATGCCGCTGCCCGAGCAGGCGGCGTCGCTCCCCGACAAGGACGCGCCGATCCTGCTGGCCGCGATGAACGCCAAGGCCACCCACCTGCTGACCGTGGACAAGAGGCACTTCGGCGCCCTGTGCGGCCGGACGATCAGCGGCGTGCTCGTTCTGTCCCCTGGTGAGTATCTCCACCAGCGCCGGTGAGAACCGGGCAGTGCCGGGCGTCAAGGCGGAGGCTCGGCCTGGCCGAGCGCTGCCGGTAGCTCGCCGACCGCCACCCGGTCACCACTCCGGGCCAACCTAGCCCATGTTTCCCCAATCGGCGACCGGTTCGACGCGCCGGTGCGAGAATTCGTCAAGAATTTCGGGGGGCCGGGGGTCGGCCGGCCGGAAAGCGTAGTGACAATCCTGTGGCGCACGGCGTGAAAAATATGCTTGACATGGCTCCTGAGATGCATTCATGTGTAGGCACAGGAGAGCCATGTTCCTGCGCATCATCC
>JACQWT010000205.1 GCA_016209145.1 Deltaproteobacteria bacterium
CCGACCATGACCATTACCGCCGCCCAGGACGATGACCTGCCCTGAGCGCCCCGCAGCCGCGCCGGCGCCTACCGCGCCAGCGCCCGCAGGCACGCGCAGAGCCGGAGCACCAGCTCGCGCCACTCGTCGTGCTCCGCTGGTGCGAGCGCACCGAAGAGCAGCGCATCCGTCGCCGCCTGGGCAGCCGAGCTCGAGCGCTCGATGACTGCACGCTGGTTGACCTCGTTCGGGCCCGAGAACTGCGAAAGCACGCGGCTCTTCCACTCGGCGCTCGCTCCGAACTGGAGGGCGGTCGCCTCGATCTTCGCCAGCTCCTCCTGGGAAACCGTCTGCTTTCCCGCTGCCTGCAGGCAGGCGCGGAAGTCAATCACTTCCTCAAGCACGCACTCGCCGTTCGCAGCCCGGGTGCGCCCGCCGGGGCACGTCTGCGCGCACGCGACCAAGTCCCACAGCGCGATCACGATCGCGAGCATGACAGGCCGAGCAACCATCCTATGGTGACCTCCGCTGGCGGCACCATGGCCGCGCAATCACCCGCCCTCCCCGCCGGATCCAAGCCCGCGCCGCCGCATCGGCAACGGTCCGCTCGAGCCCTCGCAGGCCCCGCCGAGCGCTCGGCTTCCAGTCGATGGCGAGCCTGGGGCGCTCGACCTTGACAGCACATCATGCTGTGCCCACAGTTGTTCCATGGTGCGCGCTCAGGTTCAGCTCACTGTGCGCCAGGTACAACGCTTGCGCCGTCTCGCTGCTCAGGAGGGTATTTCGTTCGCCGAGACAATACGGCGCTGTGTCGATCGGGCCCTCGGCGAGGAGAGCATCGACCGCGCAACCGGCTACCAGCGCGCTGCACGGGTGGTCGGGGCGTTCGTAGATCCGGCGCCGGACGCCTGCCCGGCGCGCGAGCACGATCGCGCCCTGGACGAGGCGCTGCGGTGAGCGTGATCTTTGTCTAACTGCCAACGGCTATGAGTCAGAACCCGCACTCGTTAATGCGCTGCTTGCCGAGGTAGCGCCGCGCCTTGCGCTTGGCGATGGTGTTCTGCAGCCGCTGCTGGGGCAGCACGTCGCCGGCCTCGATGACCTCGGTCAGGAGCCGGACGTAGTTCTCCTGGTCCACCTTGGTGCAGTAGTACTTCACGGCGAACTGCAGCTTCGCCATCAGCGCCCCGCCCCCGGAGAGCTCCAGAGCCCGCTCGAAGTGCTTCTTCGACTCGTCGAGCTCGGCCATGGCGGAGCGCGCGTGGTAGGAGCCGAGCAGGACGTGGCCGGAACCGTACAGGTACTTCTCGTCGAGCTCGACGGCGCGCTCGAGCATGGCCACGCCCACGAACAGCTCGCCCACGACCTCGGGCCGGTCCTTGAGCAGATTGACGCGGCTCATCCACGCCTGTCCCGTCCAGAACAGGTACTCCGTGTCGAGCTCCGGGTCGTCGAAGAGCTGCATCCAGGCCTTCATCGTGTCCATGTTCTTCGTGGCCGGCTTGAAGCCGGGATGGCGCAGCTCGAGCAACGTCGTGCCGTAGTGAATCGCCCGCGCGTAGGCGGCCACGGCCCGCGCCTTGTGGTACTCGTAGAGATCGCTGTCCTCGCCGTAGCGGTCGGCGGCGACCTCCATGTCGTCCTCGATGAAGCCGAAGCCGGCGCCGGCCCAGCCCTTGGCGAGCAGGAAAAGCGCGTCCTGGTTCTCGGGGCCGAGCAGGTGCATCCCTTCGAACTGGGACAGCCCGGCGAAGGCCGCCGCCCGGGCGACCTCGAAGTCGCTCAGCGTGTTGACGGCCGCCGAACCCTTGCGGGTGGAGGCCACTTGTCCCTCGAAGAGCATCTTCTTCAGGCAGCCGAGGTTGGCCCCGGCGAGCAGGACGACCAGCAGCAGCGATCCGAGCGAGCGTGGGGAGGTGCGCATGGCTGGGCTTGTACCGCGCCCTTGGCCGCGGGTTCAAGCGGGATGAGGATCAGTACCGGTAGCTGTCCCGCTTATACGGCCCCTCCACCGGCACGCCGATGTACTCGGCCTGCTTGCCCGTAAGCGTGGTCAGGCGCACGCCGAGCTGGCCAAGGTGCAGCCGGGCCACTTCCTCGTCCAGGTGCTTGGGCAGCACGTACACCCGCTTTTCGTAGCGGCCGGCGTGCCGCCAGAGCTCGAGCTGGGCCAGCACCTGGTTCGTGAACGAGGAGCTCATCACGAAGCTGGGGTGGCCCGTGGCGCAGCCGAGGTTCAAGAGGCGGCCCTCGGCCAGGACGAGGATGCTGTGGCCGTCCGGAAAGACCCACTGGTCGTACTGCGGCTTGATGTTGATCCGCCGGATGCCCTCGACCCGGGCCAGGCCCGCCATGTCGATCTCGTTGTCGAAGTGGCCGATGTTGCCGACGATGGCCCGGTCCTTCATCCGCGCCATGTGCTCTACCCGGATGATGTCGCAGTTGCCCGTGGCGGTGATGAACGCATCGGCCCGCCCGACGAAGTCATCGAGGGTGGCCACCTCGAAGCCCTCCATCACCGCCTGCAAGGCGCAGATGGGGTCGATCTCGGCCACGACCACACGGCAACCCTGGCCGCGCAGGGCCTGGGCGCAGCCCTTGCCCACCTCGCCGTAGCCGCACACGAGAGCGACCTTGCCGCCCAGCATCACGTCGGTGGCGCGATTCAAGCCGTCGACGAGCGAGTGCCGGCAGCCGTAGACGTTGTCGAACTTGGACTTCGTCACCGAGTCGTTGACGTTGATGGCCGCGAAGAGCAGCTCACCCTTGCGCTCCATCTCGTAGAGCCGGTGCACGCCGGTGGTCGTCTCCTCGCTCACCCCGCGGATGCGCGCGCACAGGCGCGCGAAGCGACCGGGATCGCTCTTGGCCAGGCGCCGCAAGAGGGCGAGCACGACGCCCCACTCCTCGGGCTCGCGCTCGGGGTCGTGATCGGGCACCCGGCCCGCCCTCTCGAACTGGTAGCCCTTGTGCAGGAACAGGGTGGCATCGCCGCCGTCGTCCACGATGAGATCGGGGCCGCCGCCGTCGGGCCAAACAAGCGCGTGGCTGGTGCACCACCAGTAGTCCTCCAGCGACTCGCCCTTCCACGCGAACACCGCCGCGCCTTGCGGCGCGGCGGGCGTGCCCTCGGGGCCCACGACCGCGGCTGCGGCCGCGTGGTCCTGGGTGCTGAAGATGTTGCAGCTACACCAGCGCACGTCCGCGCCCAGCGCGCGCAGCGTCTCGATCAGCACCGCCGTCTGCACGGTCATGTGCAGCGAGCCCGCCACTCTGGCGCCCGCGAGCGGCTGCCCCTCCCGGTGCCGCTCCCGCAGAGCCACCAGGCCGGGCATCTCCCGCTCGGCCAGGCGGATCTCCCGGCGCCCCCACTCGGCCAGGGATAGGTCAAGAACCTTGTACTGTGCTCTCTTGTCGCCCATCGCCAAGAGCTCGTAGTCTGTTTTCCGACGGCCTGCTATACTGCCGAGCCGGAGGGCGGTGTGGTGGCAGAGGCGGAGACGTTGGCGGCGGCGGAGCGGGCGGCGGAAGCGCGGGACGAGGCGCCGGCGCCGGGCTCCTGGGATCCTCAGGCCGAGGTCCGCTGCGGGCACGTTGCCGAGTGCGGCGCCTGCCCCCTGATGCCGCAGCGCTACGCGCGCCAGCGCGCGCTCAAGATGGAGCGCGTCGCACAGGCGCTGGAGCGGTACGGGCTGCGTCCCGCCGACGCCCTGGCCGAAGTCGAGCCGGCCGAGCCCATCGCGGGCTACCGGCGTCGCGCCAAACTGGTCGTCGCGCGCACCGGGGACGGGCGTGTGGCCGTGGGCCTGTACCGGCGCGCGGACAACCAGAGCGTCGTGGACATCCCGGACTGCCGCGTGCTGAGCCCCACGCTGCGCGAGCTCGTCGCCAGCATCCGGCTTCTCGCCCAGGAGCCACCGGCCGAGCTGGGCAGCCTGCTGCGGCCGGCCGAGGACGGCACGGGGGTGTTCCTGGGCCTGGACGCGCGCGAGCTCGACCCGCCGGACGAGGAAGGCCAGGCCCGCGTGATGCTGACCCTGGCGCTCGACGCCGCCCGGGCCGAGCCGCTGGAGGCGCTGCGCAGCGCCGCGCGGGAGCTACGGCGGCGACTTCCGGTGGTGGTTGGCCTCGCCGTCAGCCTGAAGCAGCGCACGCGCCAGCAGGGCAGCCCGGAGCTCGTCGCTCTCTCGGGCGCCGCGGAGTGCCGGGACGGGCTCGGCGGCGGCTACCAGCTCGTCTCCTTCACCTCGTTTCTGCACGTCCATCGGCGACAGGCCGAACGGTTGCACGGGCTGCTCGCTCGCCTCGTCTCGGGCGCCGTCGCGGCAGTGCCTGCGCGAGTGCTGGACTTGTACGGCGGCACCGGCGCCATCGCCCTGTCGCTGGCGCAGCAAGGCCACGCCGTCACCCTGGTGGAATCGTATCCGCCGGCGGCGGAGCTCGCGGCACGCGCGGCCCAGGCGCAGCGGCTGCCGATCGAGGTCGTCACCGGGGACGTGGCGTCGGTCACGCGCGCCCTCGGCGCGGCCGGCTCCAAGTTCGACGTGGTCGTGGCCAACCCGCCCCGGCGGGGTCTGTCGCCCGCCGCGCGCGAGGCGCTGACCGCCACCGTGCCGAAGACGGCCGTGTACGTGGCCTGCGACCTCGACAACCTGAGCCGCGACCTCGACCATCTTGCGCGGCTGGGGTACCGGCTGCGCGACGCGTTCCCGCTCGACATGCTGCCCTTCACCGAGGAGGTGGAGGTCGTGGCCGTCCTGGAGCGGGCGCCGGTGCCCGCGCCCCGCCTCCTGTACCTGGACGACGAGGTGGTGGCCCTCGACAAGCCACCCCATGAGCCGGTGCTGGCCCAGCCCGAGTACCCCGGCAGCCTGGTCGAGCGGGGCGCCGGCCACGATCGCGGGGGCGCGTGGCTCCCGGTGCTGGAGGTCGGCTCGGGCACGAGCGGCGTGTGCCTGTTCGTGCGCCGCGAGGAACTGGTCGAGCGCTGGAGCGCAGCCTTGGCCGCCACCGGCCGACTCGTCTACCTTGCGGCGGCACGCGGCATCACCCCGGCGAAGGGAGCGATCAACCGCGAGCTGCGCTCCGAGCGCGGCATGACCATGGCACGAACGCGCTACCGCCGCCTGGCCATCGGCGGCGGGCACTCGGTGCTGCGCGTGGTGCCCGAGCGGCGCCACGTCCACCAGATCCGTCGGCACCTCGCCGCGATCGGCCACCCCGTGCTCGGCGACGCGCGCTACGGCCACGCGCCGACCAACCGCTACTTCGAGGAGAAGCACGGCCTGGACCGCAGCTTCCTGCACCTCGTACGCGTCGAGGTGGACCACCCGCGTGGTGGCGACCGGCTGATCATCGAGTCCCCGCTGCCGCCGGACCTGCGCGCTGCGCTGGTGCGCGCCTCGGATGAGTCGGTGCTGCGCTTCCTGGAAAACAAGGGTGCGCTTGGCGACCGGCGCCGGCGGCGAGACGAGGAGGGGACGCCCGAGAGCGCGGAGCCCTCCGCGCTGTCTATCCTCGAGAGCGCCCCCGACAGCATCGCCATCTCGCATCGCCCGCCCGAGAGCCTGCGCGGCCTGCTCGGGCCCGATCTCGACGAAGCGCCAAGGACAATCCGCGGCGAGCTCTTGACCCCGGACGACGACGAGTAGGCCGGCTCTGAGCGCGGGCTCGGGCCCGCAACCCAAAGGGGCCAAGGGGTCAAGGGGCCGGGGCTTGCTCGACCCCTCGACCCCTTGAATCCTCGGCCCCTGCTTCGGCCCTCTTCCCGCCGCCGCCGGGCAGTGACATAGGGGTTGCCTGTGGCGACCCCGTGGGCACCGAGACCGCCGGCCGACGTGCGCTGCCGCGCCGTGGCGCCGGCCTGCGCCGGCCGCCCCCGCGGTCGTCCGCGGGGCAGCTTCACACAGCACCGGCGCATCGACCTGCTGCGCGCTCTGCTGCGGCGCCATCCCATGGGGCTGACGCTCTACGAGCTGGCCCAACGGCTCGAGGTGGAGCCCCGCTCGGTACGGCGCTACCTGCGCGAGATCCGCCGCAAGCTCGATCTCGAGGCCGAGCCAACGCGCCCGTCCGGGGCCCAGCTCTGGCGCATCTGTGCGGCCGAGGTGCCCCGGCGCATCGACGTGCGGCGCTCGCAAGCCTACGCGCTGCTCGCCGCCCGTCGGCTCTTCGAGCCGCTGCGCGGCGCGGCGCTCTTCGCGGAGCCGATGCCCGCCTCGACCGGCGCTTCTTCTACCTGCCGTTTGCGCCCAAGGACTACTCGGCCGCCGGAGAGGCGTTGGACGTCGTCTTCCAGGCCGCGTTCGAGCTCCGACCTCTACGCTGCCTGTATCCCAGCCCCAGCGACGGCGCGCCCGAGCGCATCGCGATCCACCCGTATGCCCTGCTGCTGTACAAGGACGCGCTCCACTGCCTCGGCCTGGACGTCGGGCGCGGCGCCGTGCGCAGCTTCCTCATCGAGCACATGCGCGACGCCGCCTGCGAGCCCAAGCGCCACTTCGCGCTCCCGGCGAGCTTCCGCGTCGAGGACTTCTGCCAAGGCCAGTTCGGCATCTGGCGGGGCGGCGATCCGGTACAGGTCGTCGTGGATCTCGACGCCCGCGTCGCCGGCCACGTCGAGAGCCGGCAGGTCCATCCGTCCGAGCGCCGCGAGCCGCTGCCGGACGGCGGCCTGCGGCTCCGGTTCACGATCGGCGATCTCTCCGAGGTGACGTCCTGGGTGCTTGGCTTCGGTGCCATGGCGCGAGTCGTGAGCCCGCCCGAGCTTCGGGCTCGCGTGCGCGCCGAGTTGCTCCGTGCCGTCGAGCAATATTCTCCGGCGCCGGCCGTCTCGGCACAAAAGGCGAACGCCGCAGGGCGACTGCCCGACGGCGTCCGAACGCTGGCGCACGATCGCGCTAGGCGACAGGCGCTTCCCAGTCGTCCTCGGCGGTGACGCCGCCATCCTCCCAGGTCCAGATGATCTTCTGGTAGCAGAAGGAGATGTGCTCGCGCTCCTTGTGCTGCATGTTCTCCGGGTACTTGTTGTTGAGCATCTCGTGGCGGATCCCGGAGATGCTGGCGTTCATGAGCTGGACCGTGTAGTGCTGGACTTCCTGGCCGGTGGGGGAGGGCTGCCAGTACATCAGCTTCCAGGTCTTGATGTTCTCGTTGTTGACGAGAGTGTAGTAGAGCAGCGGGGTGGCCTTGTCGATCTCCTTGGTGATCGTGAAGGGCTTGTGCTGCCGCTTGCCCGTCGGCAGGCCGCTGGCCGCATCGCGCGGCGAGACGACCTCGTGGCTGGTCGCGATGATCATCATCGTGTCCACGCGTCCGGCCTGGGTCACGGAGCCGTTGATCTTCCCCTGCTTGTCACCCTCGAGGGTGAGATATGCGTTCAGAGCCATGGTTCTATTCCTTGCCTTCTCCCAGAGCTCTCGCCGCCGGTGCTCAGGCTACAGACTATTCTGCGCCGGCCGCCGACAAGCGCCACAGGACCTGGTAGGCCTTCGGGAAGCTGCATGCCCCCGAGAGGCCCAGCCAGCATAGCGGTCTGCGGGCCGGCGTCAAGCGCAATCGCACCCCTTGACAGCGCTCGGGCGCTGACTAAGTTTCCGCCCGCCGTCGGCACTCGCCCCAGGCGCGTGTCGACCGGGCTGCCCCGGCCGCCGGATACCCGCTCGGGGCCAGTCTGGCAGGCCCCGGAGCGAGGCGCCGGTCGCCTCCAGCGAGGCGGCGCACGGGTTGGTGTGCCCATTCGGCTGCGCAAGCCGGGCCCCGGGCGGTCCACTTGGAGGAGAACATGAAGATTCGTCCGCTACATGACCGAATTCTCGTGAAGCGAGTCGACGAGGAGCACAAGACCAAGGGCGGGCTTTTCATCCCCGACACTGCCAAGGAGAAGCCCATAGAGGGGACGGTCCTGGCCGCCGGAGGCGGGAAGATCCTGGAGGACGGCAAGGTCCGCAAGCTCGATGTCAAGGAGGGCGACCGCGTGCTCTTCGGCAAGTACTCGGGCACGGAAGTCAAAATCGAGGGTGAGGAGCACCTGATTCTGCGCGAGGACGACATCCTCGGCGTGATCGAGCGGTGACGAGCGTCACCGAGGAGAGGGACCGATGAGTG
>JACQWT010000206.1 GCA_016209145.1 Deltaproteobacteria bacterium
GCTGCAAGCCTGGAAGGAGTTCCTGGCCGACATCGCGCTGCACGCGCAGCAGGCGGCGAGCTTCCGCGTCGGCTTCAGGCCGTTGCTCCAGCTCGACCCGAACCCGTCAGCAGGGCAGTAGTGCGCCGCGGCGGCGCCTTCGTCGCCCGAATCTTCGTCTCGACGACAGTCGGGGACACCGGCAGCCGGCAGAACGCCGGCCCAGAGCTCGTGCCGCCCGGGCGCCGGCAACGAACCCCGAGCCCGGCGGCGAATGCCCGACAGCCTCCTAGCTAGCCCTACTTTCGCACCGACGTAGCGCCAGCGCGCGCATCGGTCCTGTTTTCATGCTTGTTCGCTACTTCGGCAGCTCGATGAAAGAACGAGAAACATGAAGGCGGGAAGGCGGGAAGGGGTGTTGCGGATTGTAGCTGAGGCGCCGTAGCCCGTGATGCAGCACCGCGACGTTGAAGTTGACAGCGCGGGCTGGCGCCCGCAACCCACTCCGACCCGCTCCCGCTCCCGCTCCCGGGGCCGGCAGTCGGGAGCGGGAGCGGGAGCGGGAGCGGGAGCGGGAGCGGGCAGAAGGGAATCCTCGCGCGGCGCGACGATTTTCGGACTTAGTAGATCAGATGTCCTCTGGCTCCTTGGCCGGCGGAGTCTTCTCTTTGGCCGGTGCCGGCTTGGGCTCCGGCGCCTTCTCGCTCGGCTTGTCCTTGGCCGGTGCCGGCTTGGGCTCCGGCGCCTTCTCGCTCGGCTTGTCCTTGGCCGGTGCCGGCTTGGGCTCCGGCGCCTTCGCCGGCACAGGCGGCGGAACCTCCTGTGCGGCCTCCGCCGCGGCGCTTGCCGCCGCATTGCCTTTGAGCCAGTCGTCGCAGCTCTTGGAGAAGGGCTCGACGCGGCCGTGCTTGGCGGAGAGTTGCTGGCACGCGGTGTACGCCTCGACGGCCACAGGCACGAGCGGCTCCATGGCGGCCCGGAGCGCGGCCCGGTAGCGCGTGCGAACCTGCTCCCAGGTGAGGACCGGCCCCACGGGCGCCTCCGGCGCCTTGTAGGGGCTCGCATCTTGCTTGTCCTTCCATTCGGCCGGCAGCGGGGTCGTACGAAAGGCGTGGACGATCACGGCATGCATGGCCCCCCTCCGAGATGCCGCGACAATCGACCACTTCGGCGGCGGCTCGGGCTTGAGCGCCTCGATGCGGGCATACTCCTCCTGCGCCTTGCGCACCGCGCCCAGCCTGACGTCCAACCAGCCACGCACCTTCTTGCTCACGTGGTGGTCGAGATCGTTCGGCTCGCCGGCACCGGCGTAGTCGGGAAAGGGCTTCTCCTCGGCACGCGCGCGGCTCTTCTCGGCAAGATAGAACAGGGCCTCGCCCGTGGCGTCCACGACGTAGGCGACGCGCCGCTTGCCCGCCGCCTCGTCCTTCTTCTCCAGGGCCATGAGCTTCTTGGCCGCCTCGCGCGGCTTGTCCCACAGCGGCAGCACCTTGCGGTACTCCCGATCCGCTTCCTTGACGTCGCCGAGCATCGCCTGCGCCTGCCCCATCATGGCGTGCGCCTGCGCCCGCACGTCGAGCGCGCCGCGTCGATCGATCTCCTTCATCTTCGCCGCGAGCTCATCCTTCGCCTTCTGCCACTGCTTCTGCCCCAGCAGCTCGGCCGCGGCCTTGAGCTCGGCCGGCGCGTCGGAACGAGCCGTGTCCTCGATCTTGGGCAGGACCGGCGCCACCAGCGGCGCCGGCTCGGGCTTCGGGCTGGGGGCAGCCGTGGGCTCGGGTTTCGGCCCGGGCTTGGGGCTGGGAGCCGCGGCCGGCGTCGCGGGCACCTCGGGCGGGGCCGGTTCCGGGCCGCAAGCACAGAACAGGAGCAACGAAAAGGCCAGAATGAGATGGTTGCGCTGCATGGTGGCCCTATGGTGGCAGGCGGCCTAGCCGCCGCCGCAGGCGCTGGCGTAGTCGGCGCAGCAGTCACCGTACTGCTTGCACTGATCGTCGCACCAGCACTCCTTGCCGTCCTTCGTGGCCTTGCCGCCGCACTTGCCCACGCACGACGGCCCGCTGCTCGGCGCCTGGCCGGAGCAAGTGCTCTGGTAGTCAGAGCAGCAGTCGTTGTACTTCGTGCACGCTTCGTCGCAGTAGCAGGTCTTGTCGTTCTCCTTGGACTGGCCACCGCACTTGTCGACGCACGCGCCCTGCGGCGGGGGCTGGACCTCCTTGGGCGCGCAGGTCTTGGCGTCGTTGGCGCAGGCGAGCAGCGCCTTGACCTTGGAGTAGGCAACAAGCGGGTTGTCGTCGTCGCCGCCCAGATCGTCGGCGTCCTCTCCCCAGCCCTGCACCTTGACCGCCATCCAGAAGAAGTCGGGGTGCAGGTCCTTCTTCTCGCTCGACCAGGAGTACTCGGGCACCTTGAGCCACTCGCCGCCGATGATTTCGTCCGCGGCGCTGAGCTCGAGGATGTACTCCAGACCCGTCTCGTGCGGGGCCACCCCACGCTGGTCGGCCCGCTTCGCCATGGCGGAATCGTCGACTCCGTCGGAAACCATCCAGTAGCGGAGCTGGACCTTGACGAACTTGCGCGCATCCGGGTTGAACTTGTACTGCGAGCCGCTCGCGCCAATGGCCTTGTTGGCCTCCTCGGCCGAGACCTCGGCGGCGGCCAGCACCTCGTATTTCACGAGCGGGAAGTTCCACACCTCCCAGTCGTAGTTGTGGTCGATGACGAAGGCCGGCTTGCCCGGCTGGTTGGTGGCGAAGTGAGTCGCGCCCTTGTTGAGCAGGCCCACGACACCGATGTGGAACGAGCCCGGGTTGAGGTCGCGGCAGGCAGCGTCCTTGGGGCGGCCGTACTCGTCGCGGTCCATCTTTTCGGGATCGGTGTTGCACCGCCGCCCGGAGAAGGTGGCCTGGTCGCTGAAGTACAGCTCGGTCAGAAGCGCCTCGACGTCGCCCATGCGCCAAAGCACGCACTGGGGATCGTTCTCCAGCGAGCCAATGCACTCGGTGACCTTGCCGTCCACCAGCTTGGCCTTGATGTCGCGCTGCGGGAAGCTACCGGGCTCGGTGGTCGCGTAGGACGACCAGCCATTGCAGTGGCCCCACCAACTGTCGGGGTGGGACCAGTCCTGATAGACGCCGTGGTTCTGCAGCTCCCAGGCCGTGGCGGGCCCGATGGCCGTCAGCTCCGCGTGATCGTGCTTGGCCCCCCGCTCGTTCTCGGGCTTGCGCATCTGGGCCGCGTCCCAGTGCGAAACCTTGCCCACCTTGGTCTTCTTGCCCGGGTTGAAGACCAGGTCGTACTTCTCGATGGGCGAGAGCCGGTCCTTGTCGCTGTGGTCGTTGTAGTCCTGCTTCGCGCCCGAGACCCAGCGCTTGGCGATGCCGTTGCTCTTCTGGGCCCACCAGGTCGAAGCGAACACCTTCCAGTCGGTCTCGCCAGTCTTGGCCTGCGGATCGTACTTGGTGAAGTTGCGCAGGTCCGGGTGCAGCCGCGAGGGCTGGTTCGGCTCGTCGATCTTCTCGAACTTGCCGCGCTCGCCCAAGGCCACGACTTCGTGCGCGCCGCCGAAGACGGGCACATTGCCCGCGCTGTCCCAAGCGAGCACGTAGTGGTAGACGCCGCGCTCCGTGAAGCCGGCGGTCGAACCGGCCGGCCCCGGGGGAGCCGTCTCCTCGTCCGAGCCCGAGCAACCGAGCGCCAGAAGCGCGCCGAGCCCCAAGAACGTCGACCAGCAACGGGTTTCCATCGTCATGCCTCCACGGCGCGCGCCCTCCGGCTCCGCACCAGACGCTCCGCTCGGGCCGGTCAGGTCCGGCCAAGCGGGCAAGATCCAACGTACCGCCGCAACTACACTGACCGGCGCGCGGCGGCAAGACAACTAGCGCGGCCCCACCACCTCGAAGAAGTGCCGTTCCGGCAGCACGAGCACGCAGAGCTCGCGGCCATCCGCGCCCCGGGCGGCGGGCCCGAAGAAGACCCGGCCTCCCTGCTCGGCCGCCCGCCGGCCGAGCGCGGCCGGCGGGCCGTCGAGCTCCACGCCGATGCCCACGTCGCCGGGGTGGGTGGTCCGCCCGTCGCACTGGTACAGGGCCAGCTCGACCGGGCCGAGATCGAGCACGACCGGGCCGGCGGCGGCGTAGGGGTGATCCCGCGGCGCGCCATCGGCGCCGGGACGGCGCCGCACGCCGAAGACTGCTTCGTAGCGCCGGGCAGCGCTCTCGAGATCGGGCACGAACAGGCTCAGGAACCGGATCCGGGGGCGCTCTTCCATGCGCTCTGCTCCTACCAGCCCCGCATCTCGGCGACGACGGGCGCGTGGTCCGAGGGGATGAAGCCGGCGCGTCGCTTGCGGAACTCGCGGTCGATCCAGATCTCGCTCGTCTGCTCGAGCACGGCCGAGGAGCCGAGCAGCAAGTCCAGACGCATGCCCTGGTTGCGGTGGAAGGCCCCGCCGCGGTAGTCCCACCAGGAAAACCCCTGCGCGCCCGGATGCCGCGTGCGAAAGAGGTCGTGCAGGCCGAGGCCGAGCAGCCGGCCCAGAGCGGCGCGCTCGGCTTCGGAGTGGTGGAGCTGTCCGGCGAGCCCCGCCGGATCGCTCGTGTCGAGATCGGCGGGCGCAATGTTGAAGTCGCCGCCCAGCACGGCCGCGCCGCGCAGCCAATCGGCCTCGCGTAGCCACGCGCAAAGCCGATCGAGCCAGACGAGCTTGGCCTGGTAGTCGGCGTGCTCGATCGACTTCCCGTTGGGTACGTAGACGCTGCCGACCGAGAGCTCGCCCACCCGCGCGACGATGAGCCGCGCACCGGCGGCCTCAGCGCCAGGCAGCCCCGCCTGGAGCAAGGTTGCCTCGCGCCGGCTGAGGATCGCCACACCGTTCCAGCGCGGCTCGCCGTGCGCCAGGCAGCGGTATCCGGCGGCCTCGAGCTCGGCCTGCGGCAGCCGCGGGGGGGCCACCTTGAGCTCCTGCAAGCACACGACGTCGGGCTGGCGCGCCGCGAGCCAGGCCAGCAGATGGCCCAGACGGGCGTGGATCGAGTTCACGTTCCAGGTGGCAAGGCGCACGGCACCGCTCTTAGAGCACGTCCCGCCGGCGCCGGCAGAGCAGCGCGAGGCCCAGCGCCAGCGCCGCCCCGGACGCACCCCCTGCGCCGCCCCGCGGAGCGCGGCAGCCGCAACCGGCGTCGGCCTCGGCGCTCGGGGCGGCCCCCTTCCCGGTGCCGGCGCTGGCGCCCGCGCCGCCCTGGCCCGGAGCCGCGGCGGCGGCGCCCACGCCCGTCGCTCCCGTGCCGGCGCCGCCCGGGCCGGCGCCACCGGGACCCGGGCCGGATCCACCCGGCCCGCCGCCGGCAGCGCCCGCTCCGCCGTCGCCCGGCGGCAGAGGGCTGCAATCGACCTTCGGCTTGACGATCGTGAAGCTGTCGATGACCTCGTTCTTCTGCGGGTGGGCTGCCCAAGCGTCCATCGTCAGCTTCTCGTCGGCGACGTCGAAGACGAGGTAGTGGTGGCTGCCCGAGCACTTGTCCTGCCCGAACGACAGGCCGCAGAGCAGCGCGGGAATGGTGAACGCGCCGGCTCCTCCCGACACGATGTACAGCGTGCCCTTGGCGGGATCGCCGCCCACGGCGCAGGGCTTGTCCGAGCCCGGGTTGCCCTGCGCGCCGCAGGCCGAAGGGGTGTAGCGCTCGTACCAGTGGTTGTGGCTCGTCAGCACCACGTCGACGTGATGCTTGTCGAACACCGCCACGAGCGCCGCATTCTGTCCCTCCTCGTTCGGCCCGTGCGTGACTCCGAACGGGTCCTTGTAGGTGTAGATCGGCTTGTGCAAGAAGACGATCTTCCAGCGCGCCGGGCTCTGCGCGAGCACCTCGTCCAGGTACGCGGCCTGCTTGCCGAAGGGCTGGTCTCCGCCCTTGAAGCCCTCGGTAGACAGAGCCACGAAGACGGCGTTGCCGTAGCGGAAGTGGTAGTAGTCCTCGGTGCCGCTGCCCTGCGGCCCGGAGGAGCGCGGCAGGGCGAAGATCTGGTTGTAGTTGGCGCCGTCGCCCTCGCCCGGGCCGGTGTCGTGGTTGCCCAGGCACGGCATGTTGGGCAACAGCGGCGCGACGTCGTCGTTGTAGCCGAGGTAGGTGAGCCACTGGTCGATCTTGTCGCCCGAAACCACCAGATCGCCCCCGTTGACGACGAACGCGGGCTTGTGGGCTGCGGCCTGGCCGAGAATCACATCGTAGAACTCGCCGCCACCGAAGATAGGGTCGGGACGGTTGTCGCCGAAGAACACGAAGCGGAACTTGCCGCAGCTCTCGTCGGGCGCCGGCCCGGTCGCCAAGGTGTACTCCCCGGAGAAGCCGTCCGCCGGATCGCCCGCGCGGTAGTAATAGGTCGTCGCCGGCTTCAGACCGCCAAGGACGACCTCGTGCACGAAGCCGAGCCCGCCATTGGCCTTGAACGACTTGCCGCTCTTCTTGTCGGGGTAGTTGCCGGGGCTCGTGCCGTACTGCACCTCGCTCTGGGTGTCGGCATCGGTGGTCCAGGCCACGCTCATGCTGTCATGGGCGGACTCCGTGAAGGCGAGGCGCACGAACTTCGGCGCTGCCGGCGCGCTCGCCGCCACCGCCAGGACCGCCAGCAGCGCTGCCGCCGCCGCCAGAAGCTGGCACCTGCCTCCCGCTTCGCCCCGGTAGCTCGTCGCCGGCTTCATCATGGGCTTGCCTCTGCGACCAGCCTAGCACTACTGCCGGAGATTCCGACGGCAGTAGTGCTAGGGCGGCCGCAGAGCGGACGCCCGCGGGGGTGAATCGGCTCGCGCAGCGAGCCGAGAGGGGGCAAGCCCGACCCCTGGGGACAAAACTAGCACTACTGCGCTCCCGCAGGCCGGGTACTTTCGGTGCTTTCCGTGCCACAAGGCCCCGCCATCGACGCCGCTTTGCCGCCCGCCGCCGCCGCGAGCCGGCTCGGCGCCTGGCTCCTCGTCCGGCCGGGAGAGGGGCGACGCACGGCGCTGCTCTTTGCGCAGCTCCTGCTCGCCTCGGCCATCTTCATCCTTGGCCGCACCGTGCGGGACACGCTGTTCCTGAGCCGCTACTCCCTCAAGGCGCTGCCGTGGATGTTCGTCTGCTACGGCCTCGCCTCGGCCGTCACGGTGGTGATCTACGGCCGCTATGCCGATCGGCTCGCCCGCCACGCCTCGATCGGCGCCTCGGCGGCCGTGGGGATGGCGACCTATCTCGGCGTCTGGGTGCTGGTCAGGGCCGGCGTCGAGATCGTCTATCCCGTCTTCTACGTCTGGAGCGAGGTCTTCGCCAACCTGTTCATCGTGCAGTTCTGGACGCTGGCCAACGACCTGCACGACGCCCGCTCGGCCAAGCGCCTGTACGCCACGATCGGCGCGGCGCGCGTGGTGGGCGTGATCGTCACCGGTGCGGCCGCCGGCCTGCTCGTGCGTGCGGTCGGCACGGCGCAACTGCTCTTCCTGCTGGTCTTGATGATGGCCGCCGCGGCCGCCGTGGCCTTCGCGCTGCGCACCGCGCCGCGGCCCGCCGCCGCGGCGCGGCCGCGGCGTGCCACCGGCCGCCGGCCGCCGTCCGTCGCGCGCGATCCCTACGTGCGCCTGCTGGGCGCGATGATCCTGCTCACCTTCACCGCCCTTACGCTGGGCGACTACCAGTTCAAGGCCATCGCCCGAGCCACGTTCCGCGAGGACGCGCTGGCGCAGTTCTTCGGCCTGTTCTATGCCGCAGCCGGCGTCCTTTCGCTGCTCTTCCAGATCTTCGTCACGTCCCGCTTGCTGCGGCGCCTGGGCGTGGGCTGGGGCATGGCGGTCATGCCCGGGTTCTTCGGCACCGCCAGCGCCCTGCTCTTGCTGGTGCCGCACCTCGGGCTGGCCGCGGTCATGAAGTTCGCCGACAACGGCCTGCAGTACACCATCCACGAGACGACGCTCCAGGCCCTGTACGTCCCGTTCGAGCCCAGCACCAAGGCCCGCACTCGGGCCCTGCTCGACGCGGTGGTCAAGCCGTGCGCCTACGGCGCCGGCGGCCTCGTGCTCATCTTCGCGGCGCCCCTGCTGCCGGTCCACCAGCTCTCGCTCATCGCCACGGCGCTGGTGGCCCTCTGGCTCGCCCTCGTCCCGATGGTACGCCGGCGCTACCTGAGGACCTTGCAGGCCACGCTCAGCGCCGGCGGCAGCCTGGCCCTCGATGCCGACTACGTGCTTGATGCGACCGCGCGCCAGGCTCTGGTCCATGCCATCGCACGCGGTGGGCCGCGGCAGGTCCTCGCGGCGCTGGGACAGCTCGACGCCGAGCAGTTGCCGCAGTTGGGTGAGCTGCTGGCCGACCTGTGCCGCAGCCAGGCCCCCGAGATCCGCGCCGCCGCGTTGCGCCGCCTGGCCGAGCTTCCCGGCGCGCCGGCCGCGCTGCCACTGGAGGCGCTCGGCGACCCGGTTCCCGAGGTCCGCGCCGCCGCCGCCCACTGCTACGCCGCGTTGGGGGGCGACGACGCAATCGACGAGCTCGGGGGCAGGCTCAGCGACGAGTCGCGCGCCGTGCGCGTGGCCACCCTGGTTGGGCTGATGGAGCACGGCGGCGTCGAGGGGCAGATCCGGGGCGGGGCCGAGCTCGCCCGCCTGCTCGCCGGCGAGGCAGCGGCACGGGCCGAGGCGGCCCAGACCCTCGGCGGGCTCGGCCGCTCGGCCTACCGGCCGCTCGTTCGGCTCCTGCGCGACAGCGAGCCTTCGGTGAGAAGGGCGGCTCTGCGCGCCTGCGCCGGCGTGGCCGATCCTCGGCTCGGGCACGATCTCGTGGGGCTCCTGTCCGATCCGGCCTGCCGGGCCCGCGCCACCACCGCCCTGGTGGCCATCGGCGAGCCGGTGATCGGGCCCCTGCTCGACCTGCTCGCGGACGAGGCCGCGCCGCGGCCGACGCGCCTTCACGTCCCCCGCATCCTGCAGAACATCCCGGCCGAGGCCGCCTACCTCGGGCTGCTCGGCCGCGCTGCGGCGGATGACAGCAAGCTGCGGCTGCGGATCTACACCGCCCTCTCGCGCCTGCGCGCCGCCCTGGAACGCGCGCCCGAGCCCCTGGGCGCGACGGCGGAGCTCGTGCGCCGGGAGATCGCGGACGGCTGCGGCAACCTCGCGGCCTGGGAGGCCATGCGGCAGCGCTACCAGACGCCGCTGCTCTCCGAGCAGGCCGCGTTTCGCTATGCCCGCTCGGTCGAGCGGGTGCTGCGCATCCTGGAGCTACACTGCGAGCGCCGGGCCGTCAGGCTGGTGCGGCACCGGCTCGCGGAGCCGCGCCATCGCGCGAACGCCCTGGAGGTGCTCGACACGCTGCTGCCGCCCGCGCTGCGGCCCCTCGTGATGCCCTGCCTCGACGACCTGCCCACCGCCGAGCGTCTGCGCGCCGCGGGCGAGCTGGCGGCGCCCGCGCCCGCCGTCGAGGAGATCGTGCGCCGGGCCTGCCGCCACCCCAACCCCTACGTCGTGCTGCTCACGCTGGACGCCCTCGCCCGGGCGGCCGACGCTCAGGCCGAGCCGTTCGCGCGCGCATCTCTCGGCCACCCGGCGCCGCTCGTGCGTGAGGGTGCCATCTTGACGCTCTACGCCTGCGCCCCGGCCTGCGCCGCCGAGCTCGTGGGGCCGCTGGCGCTCGATCCCGACCCCGTCGTCTGCCGCCACGCCCGCGCCACGCTCGGCCGGCTCGCCGGCTCCGCGGCCGTCACCCAGGAGCATAGTATGCCCTCCACCATCGAGAAGATCCTGCTCTTGCGCTCGGCGCCCATCTTCGAGCGGGTCGCCGGCGAAGACCTCGTGCCGCTCGCCCGCGTGGCCGAGCCCGTCGCCTACGCCGCCGGCGAGGTGATCTTCGACGAGGGCGACATCGGCACCGACCTCTACGTGATCCTGAGCGGGCGCGTCGCCATCAGCCGCGGCGCGGAGCGCATCGCCTCGCTGGGGCCGTCCGAAGCATTCGGCGAGATGGCCGTGCTCGACCAGGCGCCGCGCTCCGCCCGGGCCAGCGCGGAGCAGGACAGCGAGCTGTTGCGCATCGGCAGCGAGGAGTTCTACGAGATCCTGCACGAGCAGGTGGAGATTGCCGAGGGCGTCATCCGCATGCTCACGCGCCGGCTGCGCGAGGCCACGGCAGAGCTCGCCGCCGCGCCCCGCTCCGACCGGCTGACGCGGTTTTGAAGGGGCAGGTCGGCGGCGGGCTACCGCACCCAGACCGAGTGCGCGCCCTTGCTGTTGGCCACGTACGGCCCGTACTGCCCCGGATTCCACGTGCCCATCCAGGTTCCGGGCATGCTGCCGCTGCCGTCGCAGTAGGTGGTGGGCACGCCGATCGCCCAGATGTACGAGTTGCCGTCCGAGGAGTAGTCGTAGTTCCAGTACGCGAGGGCCTGCGAGACGTACACCGTGGCCCCATTGTAGGTCCCCGGCCCGACCACCGCGGTGAAAGTGCCCGAGGCGTAGTTCTGGCCGGCGCAGTTGAACGGCCCGTAGGTGAGCTTCAGGTTGGCGAGCGAGTTGTAGACGTACTTGCCCGCGTACTGGTAGCTCGACAGGGGCCCGAAGGTGCCCATCGTGTTCGTGGACTGCGCCTTGGCGAACTGCGCCGAGACGGCGATGAGCTGCTGCGGCCCGGGCGGGCCCTTCACCGAACCGCGCAGGCAGTTCAGGGCCGGGCACGGGGCAAGCCCGGGATAGGGCACGCCGTACGTGGCCTGGGCGGAGTTGCCGGTCCAGGCGAGCAGCGTCCAGCCGCCGCTGTCGGTGCTCATGTCGCAGTAGACCGAAAACGCGTCCGACGGATCGCCGCCGTTCGGATCGACGTTGTACTGGCCGTTGCCCACCGATTTCCCCGCGTCGAGGATGGCCTTGCAGCTCACGTAGCTCAGGGCGCCGCATTTCCCGTCGACGCAGCTCTGGTTGCCGCCGCAGACGTTGCCGCAGCCGCCGCAGTTCTTCGCATCGATCTTGGTGTCGGCGCAGGCGCTGCCACACTTGGTCGTGCCGCCGAAGCACACCAGCGCGCACGCTCCCGCCGAGCAGATCTGCCCCTGCGGGCAGGCGTTGCCGCAGCCACCGCAGTTGGCCGCGTCGTTCTGCACGTCCACGCACTTGCTGCCGCACTTGGTCGCGCCGCCCAAGCACTGCAGCGTGCATAGTCCGCTCGCGCACACCTGGCCCTGCGGACAGGCGTTGTTGCACCCTCCGCAGTTGGCCGGATCGTTCTGCGTGTCCACGCACTTGCTGCCGCACTTGATCGCCCCGCCCAGGCACTGCAAGCCGCAGGCGCCGCCCGAGCACACCTGCCCCTGCGGGCAGGCGTTGTTGCAGCTCCCGCAGTTCTGCGGATCGAGCTGCGTGCGGACGCAGGCGCCGCCCCACTTGGTCGTGCCGCCGAGACACTGCACGCCGCAACCTCCGGCCGAGCACACTTGCCCGCCCGGGCAGGCGTTGTTGCAGCCCCCGCAGTTCTGCGGATCGTTCTGCGTGTCCACGCACTTGCTGCCGCACTTGAAGGTGCCCCCGGTGCACTGCAAGCCACACTGCGCGGCCGAGCAGACCTGGCCCTGGGCACACGCCTGCGCGCAGCCGCCGCAGTTGGCCGGATCCTTGGTCGTGTCCACGCACTTGTTGCCGCACTTCGTCGTCCCGCCCGAGCAGACCAGGCCGCACTGGCCTGCCGAGCAGATCTCGCCCCCGCCGCACGGCTTGTCGCAGCCGCCGCAGTGCGCGGGGTCGACGGTCGTGTCCACGCACTTGCTGCCGCACTTCGTCGTCCCGCCCGAGCACACCAGGGCGCACGCCCCGGCCGAGCACACCTCGTCGGGACCGCACGCGTTGCCGCAGCCGCCGCAGTGCGCGGGGTCGTGCAGTGCGCCGGGTTGCTTGCCGTCTCCACGCACAGCTTGCCGCACTGCACCGTGCCGCCGCCGCACTGCGAAGCGCACTTCTCGGCCGAGCACACCTGGTCGGGAGCGCATGCCTTGTTGCAGCCGCCGCAGTGCGCCGGATTGCTCTCGGTCTCGACGCACTTCTCGCCGCACTTGGTGGTCCCGCCCCAGCACTCCAGGGCGCACGCCCCCGCCGAGCACACCTGCCCGGCCCCGCACGTGACGCCGCAGCCGCCGCAGTGCTTGGGGTCGAGTTGCGTGTCAACGCAGGCGTTGCCGCACTTGGCGGTGCCGCCGCTGCACTTCAGGGCGCACGCTCCGACGGAGCACACCTCGCCCGCGCCGCAAACGTTGGCACAGGCGCCGCAGTTCGCCGGATCGAGAGCGGTATCCACGCACAGGCCGCCGCACTTGGTCGCGCCGCCGGCGCAGTCGAGGGCGCACTGCCCGGCGGAGCACACTTCGCCGGCGCCACAGGCGGCGGCGCAAGCGCCGCAGTTCTGCGGATCGAGCGCCGTGTCCACGCACACGCCGCCGCACTTGGTGGTGCCGCCGGTGCACTGCAGGCCGCACGCTCCAGCGGAGCACACTTCGCCCAGGCCACAGGCGTTGGCGCAGCCGCCGCAGTTCTTGGGATCGAGTTGCATGTCGACGCACACGCCGCCGCACTTGGTGGTGCCGGCGCCGCACTCCGTCGCGCACTCGCCCGCCGAGCACACCTCGCCCTCGGGACAGGCCGCGGCGCAGCTTCCGCAGTGCTGCGGATCGAGCTTGGTGTTGGTGCAGGTGCCGGAGCACTCCGTCTGGCCGGACGGACAGCCCGGCGCCCCCCCGCCCCCGGAAGATGCCAGAGGAGCGCGGCGCCCGCGTCGAGCGCGTTGGCGCGCCGGCGCGCAGAGCGCGGATCCCGGACGCCAAGAAGCCGGGAACCGCCTGGCCGGCAGCGCTGGGCATCAGATCGCGCTGGCGCGCCGCGTGGACCCGAACCACGGGAGTGATGAGCAGCGTCAGCGACGCCCGCGCCTGGGCATCGATCGAGGTTCCGGTGGGCTCTGCGCTTGGGGGTGAAGCGGCGCTGCGCATGCCGGCCGCGGCGTCGCTGGGACGGTCGTTCTGGGCTTTCGGTTGCATTGACATAGCTCTCTCCTGCGGGCTCGAGCAGCCTGCTTCGGTCCGGGCCGCTCACATGGAGGGCATCACCAGGGAGCGAGTCGTGACACCCGCCGCCCCGCTCAGCGCCCGGGCAGCAGCCGCACCATCCGCAGCAGCTCGTCCGGCGGGTAGACCGAAAGCCGCGCCCCCGCGAAGCCCTTCGGGTCGCGCGTGACGATTCCCGTGGCTCCCGCGTGCCGTGCGGCCTCATGGAGCACGGCGTCCTCGAAGTCGGCGAAGCCGAGAGCGAGGGCGTCGGCGAGCACGTCCCCATCGATAGGCGCAACGTCGAAGATCGACAGCAGGGTTCGCAGGTGACTCCTGGCCCGAGCCGTCCCCACGGCCTTGGTCGCGAGGTAGTGGACGGTCGTCACCGTCGTGGCGCCAAGAAGCCCGTCGACACGCTTGCGCTCCACGTGCACGAAGAGCTCGGCAGCCACAACGGCATGTGGATGCCGGTCAAGCAGCACATCGAGCACGACATTGGTGTCGAAGAGGATCCTCACCCGTGCTTCGCTTCGAGATACCGGCGGTAGCCGTCCTCGTCAAGCCGGCCGCGCGCCAGGGCGCCGAGAAGCGATCGCACGGCCGGGCTCAGCGCCTCGGCCCCCTCTGCCACCGGCTCGTCGAGGAGCACAAACAGGTCTGACACTACGGCCGACACCGACTTGCCAGAACGTCGAGCATACGCCTTGGCCTTGCGCACGAGCCGCTGGTCGACGCGCAGAGTCAGCTTGGTCTGCATCAGGGCACCGCAGTGATGACGTACAGGACGCATCAAGATTGTACGTCACAGGCGCAAGCCCAGCAAGCCGCTCGTGACGGGCTGGGATTCGGAGCACTCACCGCACTTCTCCAGCGCGGCACTCAGGCCCCGATCAGCTCCAGAAACGCATCCAGCCTGCTCGCCGCCTGCTCCTCGGAGAAGACGCGCGGATCGTTGTGGTCGGCCTCGAGCAGCAGCGCCGGAATGCCGTGGTCGCGCGCGAGCTTCTCGCGCTGGTCGATCTGGCCGATCGAGTACGGCTTGCACGAGCGGTCCGAGTGCAGAATGACGCCGTCGGCGCCATAGCCCTGGACGAGCCGGCGCATCACTTCGAGCTTGTGGCCGGTGCCGCGGTTGAGGATCGCGTTGAGGTGCACGCGCGCCGCGGACTCGAGGGGCCGATCCGCATCGATGAGCGGCGCGAGCTCGCCCCAGGCGTTGGTGTAGGTCGAGGCGACCAGGGCCACCCCGCGCGCCGCGAGCCTCTCCGCGAGCCAGCGCACGCGCGGCCAGATGGGCAGGTTGTCCCAGACCAGGCGCCGGCGCTCGCGGCGCAGCGCCCCGCGGCCGTGGGCCACGCGGAGCTGAAGCTCGGCGAGCAGGCGGCGGTAGTACGCGACGGTGAAGGGCTTGCCGCGCATCTCGACGATCGGCGCCATGTGGATGAACTCGTCGAAGGCGGTGATGGGCGCGGGCCGGTGCTTGGCGGTCTGGAGCACCTGGAGCCACAACTCGACCGCCTCTTTGCTCTGCCTCGTGATCTCGCCGAGACGGTGCCAGGAAAGCGAGCGGCCGGCGACTCGTTCGGCCTCGGCCACGCTCTCCTCGATCTGCCGCTTGACGTACTCGACCGCGTGCGGCGCGACCTCGGCGTAGACGAAGGGCGTGTCGATGAGCACCAGGGGCACGCCGAAGTGGTGCGCCAGCACCTGGTACCAGTACAGCACCGTCTGGCAGATGTTGGTGCAGCACAGGAGCAGGTCGGGCCGCGGCAGCCGGCCCACGGGCGTCTCGCCGCTCAGGGCCGAGCCGATGTCGGTGCGCGCGTAGGAGCACAGATCGGGCGAGTAGCCCGCGGCCTCGGCGTGCGCGCACAGCCCCTCGGCGCTGCGGCGGATGCCGCAGACGGCACCGTGGTTCTCCGGGTAGAGCAGGAAGTAGCCCAGGGCCTCGAGTGCCTCGACCGGCGCGCCGGAGGTGACCCAGGCCACCTTGCCGGTCAGGTTCGCCCAGCGCCCTTTCAAGTAGTGCCGGGCGATGAGCTCGCGCAGCCAGGGCGAGCAGCGCAGGGGCGCCGCGAGATGCTCGTGCCGCCGGGCGCCGGGCCGCCGCAGGCGCCACTCGCCGCGCCAGCGCACGTAGCGCAGGAAACCGTGGCCGAGCAGGCTCACGTTGGCGTGGTACTTGACCTCGCCGGCGAGGCTCATGTCAAGCTCTCCAGCAATGCTTCGATCCTGGTGGTGACTTGGGCCGGCAGGGGCTGGCTCACGTCAGTTTCTATGGTCAGGCAGCGCAGCCCCCGCCCCTCCAGGGCCCGGCTCAGAAGCGGAACGAAGAACAGCTCCGGCTCACAGAACTTGACCACCGTGAAGATGACCGCCCGTGCCCCGAAATCGGCACACAGGGCGCGAAGTAGCGCGGCGCGCTCCCGCACCGAGCCCCCGCGCGTGGGATCGGGCGAGCCCGCGACCAGCCGCTCGGCGAGGCGCGTGAAGGGGTCGTCGCTGTGCCCCAGCGGGTAGAGGCGGCGACCGCAGCAGCCGAGGTCATCCGCCACCACGACCGCGCCACCACGCGCGAGCACGTCGAGGATCGCAAGCGGCTCGACGACCATGCCGGAGATGACCACGCCCGTGCCGGCGCGCTCGCCCCGGCCGCGGCGCTCCAGGGCCTGGGCGGCCAACTCGCAAAACTGCTCGGGCGGAAGGAACTCGCGGCTGCGCAGCAGGGCGTACAGCTCGCGGTCGCCCAGCGCGAGCCCGGCGCGCCCCCGCGAGACGCGGGCGAGAAGAGCGTCGGCCTGCTCGTCGCGCGCGATGGCCGCGCGTAGCTCCGCCTCGCCGGGGCGCCGGCCGGTCAGCTCGACCAGCCGCTCGAAAAGGGCCCGGATCTCGGCGGCGAGAAAGGCGCGGCCCTTCTCACCCCCGTCGCGCGGCAGGTACAGCGGCAGCACGGCCTGCGCCGGGCGCACGAAGTCGAGCAGCACCGAGCCCAGGCCCTGCAGGGCGTCGCAGGTGTGAGGCACGACGAGGTAGTCGGCCGCGTCCAGGCCCCCGGCGGCGAGGAAGGCCAGGGCGGAACGTACGATGCTGCACGCGTAGGCCGGAAGGTGCGCGTCGCCCTCGGCCGTGTCGCGGCCGGGCGGGCCCCACACCTCGACGGGCAGGATGTCGAAGGCGGCGAACAGGGCGCGCGGATAGTGCACCGGGAGCACGGCGGCCACCCGGCCGCCCCGGAGCTTGTGCTGCGCGATGACCTGCTTGCGGGTCGGGATGGAAAGGGGTGCCGGCGCGCTCTCGCCCATGGATGCGTCGGAACAGAGTAGCCGAGGAGCCCGCGAGCGGCTACCTCGGCCTACGCCGACGGCCGAGGCGCCGTGCCGGCCCGCAGCCGCCCTTGACGTTCCGGCGCCGATGGCGTGGACTGGCCCCGGCGCAAGCGTGCGCTACGAGGCTCGAAACGCCATGCTACGACGCTCGCTCTGGCTCTTTGCCCTCCTGCTCGCCGTGCCGCTTGCCTGCGGCGAGGACGAGCCAACCCCAGTCCCGGCACCGGCCGCCACCGGCGGCGCGGGCGGAGAAGCCGGAGTGGCCGGGGCCGCCGCCGGCGGCGCCGGCGGGCAAGGCGGCGCGGAGCCGGCAGAACCCGGCCGCGGCGATCCGAGCGACTTCCCGGCCCAGTGCCTCGAGACGTGCGCCGAGGCATGCGCCGAGCTCGACGCCTGCGGTGGGGAGAGCTCCGAGCTGTACCCGCTCGACGCCAAGGGCTGCGCCACGCGCTGCGGCCTGGCCGAGCACGGGCCCGTCTGGGACGACCTCTCCGGCAACTTCAAGTGCTGTGCCTCGCAGAGCGACTGCAGCGACGTGCAGCACTGCGGTGGCTGGCTCGCGCACGGCGGGGCGGTGAAGTCCTGCAAGAAGGTGTGCGACTGCTTCTTCTCGACCGCCGGGCGCGCGACCGCGGCGCCGGCAGGCCGCGCGATGGCGCCGGCGCTGCAGGCGCTCGTGGCGGGACGCCAGGCGCCGCCGGGCTACCGCTTCGCGCCCGATCTGCTGCTGGTGGAGCCGGCGGGCGGCGCGCTCGATGCCCGGGCCGTGCCTGGCGCCCGCGTGCTCGCCGCCGGCCGGCTCACGCTGGTGGCCATCTCGCCCCAGGCCGGGCCGGATACGGCCCTCGGCCTGCGAGCACAGGGCCGCGTGCTGCCCACCTTCCTCGACGGCGCCGGCCGCGTCAGCGCCGCCACGGGGAAGATCGTCCTGCGCGCCGCCACGGCCGACGCCCTGACCGGAGCGACCGCGCTCGCCCGGCGCCGCGGCTTCGGCCCGCCCCGGCACTTGCGCTTCTCCCCGTCCGGGCCGGCGGGTGGCGCGCTCTACTTGCTCGACGGCGCCGACGGTTGGCGCGCCCTGGATCTTCTGCGTGAGCTCTCGCCGCTTCCCGCCCTCGAGGCCGAGCTCGACATGGTGCGGCACTACGAGCGGCGCTACGATCCGAACGACCCGCTCTTCCCCGAGCAGTGGCACCTGCGCAACACGGGCCAGAAGGGCGCCGTCGCCGGTGTCGACGGCCGCGTGAGCGAGGCCTGGGATGTCACGCGCGGCGATCCTGCGGTCATCATCGCCATCAACGACGACGGCGTCGATCTCGACCACCCCGACTTCGCCGGCAAGCTCGAGCCCGCCCTCAACTTCCCGGACGACTGGAAGGAGCAGTTGAAGCAGGGCCTTTTCGGAGCGCACGGCACGGCCTGCACCGGTGTCGCGGCGGCCAAGGGCGACGACGCCATCGGCGGCGTCGGGACGTGCCCCGACTGCCGGCTTCTGCCCCATCTGCTCGGCGCCGCCACGGCCTTCGGCTTCCAGGTGAGCGACGTCGAGGTGGCCGACGGCTTCGAGCAGATGGTCGACGCGGGCGCGTGGGTCATCTCGAACAGTTGGGGCATGGGCACCGGCAACCCCGTCTACGAGGATGCCACCCTACCCATTCCTGCTTTGCCCGCCGCGATCGAGGCGGCCTTCGACTACGCCGAGCAGCAGGGCCGGGCCGGCAAGGGCACGCTCGTCATCTACGCGGCGGGCAACTCCAACGACAAGCTCGATCCGTACTCCAAGCATCCGAGCATCGTCAGCGTCGGCGCCGTCGGCGACCAGGGCCTGAAGAGCTACTACTCGAGCTACGGAGCCGAGCTGTTCATCGCCGCGCCTTCGAACGGCGGCCTGAACGGCATCACGACGTCGGCGGCAGGCGGCGGCCACATGTCCGCCTTCGGCGGCACCTCGTCGGCGTGTCCCTACGTGGCCGGCGTGGCCGGCCTGGTGCTCGCGGCAAACCCGGAGCTCAGCGCCGCCCAGGTGCGCGACATCCTCGCCCAAAGCGCGACGAAGATCGATCCGGTCTTCGGCCAGTGGAACAAGGAGGGACGTTCGCCCGTGTACGGGCACGGCCTGGTCAACGCCTACACCGCCGTGCGGCTCGCGCTGGGTGACTGCGCCGATCCGGCCCTGTGCCCCCCGCCGTCGGACGCCTGCGGCCAGAGCTGCGGCACGAAGAGCGCGTGCGGGCCGTGCCGCACGCAAGCCGACTGCGCGGCCGGTCACGCCTGCCAGGCGCTGCCCTCGCTCGGCCAGGCGGTGTGCGTGGCCGCCAAGGGCGACGCGCCCTGCCCGGACGGAACGACGGAGGCAAACGGCTACTGCCTTCCCGCGCCCGCCACCTGCGACCTGTGTGCGAAGGACGATCCGTGCAACGGCCGCGACGACGACTGCGACGGCGAGATCGACGAGGGCGATGCGTGCGGCGGGCCGGCCCTATGCTTCGCCGACGGGCCGGGGTGCGGGGCAGGCAAAGCCTGCGCCGGCAACAAGTGCACGGCGGCGTGCGAGAGCGACCAGGGCTGCACGGCGCCCCAGGTGTGCATGCCGCTCAAGCACCCCTACGGCGGGCCGGCCGGCGTCAAGGGCTGCGTGTCGAGCGAGCAGAGCATGTGCCAGGTGGGCTGCGAGGTCATCGTCTCGTCGACCGAGGACGAGGTGTTGGCGGACTTCGTCGACTGCATGAAGGACGGCAAGGCGAGCTGCGGCGCGGCCATGGACTGCGTGCAGAAACTGCCGATCAACATGTAGCGGCCCGGGCACGTCCCGCGCTATGATCTATGCATGCCGACCCTGGCGCCGAGGGCGGTGGTGGCGCTGTGCCTGCTCGTCGCCGGCTGCGGCGGCGCCGAGTTCGTGGTCGGCGGCAAGCACGGCAGCGGCGGACAGAGCGCGGCCGGGGGCACGAGCGGCAGCGCCGGCGGCGGCGGCAGCGGCGGCATTGCGGCAAGCTCGAGCGCCTCGTCGTCCGCGAGCAGCGCGAGCTCCTCGACCAGCTCCGCCAGCTCGTCGAGCTCCAGCGCCGCGAGCTCCTCCAGCTCCTCGACCGGCTCGACCAGCACCAGCTCCTCGAGCTCGGGCGGGATCTGCTCGGCTGCCCCGAACGACTCCGCGTACGTCCAGTGCGTGAAGGCGTCGTGCTGCAACGAGCTCACGACGTGCTTCGCCGACCAGAACTGTAGCTGCTGGCTCCAGTGCCTCGGCGGCGGCGGCAGCCAGAGCTACTGCAAGGGCCAATGCGGAGAGGCGGCGTCGGCCGCAACCGCGCTGTTCTTCTGTGCGACGAGCCACTGCTGAGCGGGCCGCCGCGAACCCTCGACGCCGGCTCGCTCCGGAGCTAGCGGTGAAGGCATGACCACGATCTTGTGCGTGCGGCGCGACGGGCGCGCCGTCATGGCCGGCGACGGCCAGGTGACCATGCAAGACAAGGTGCTCAAGAGCAGCGCGCGCAAGGTGCGCCGGCTGCACGAGGGCCGCGTGCTGGCCGGCTTCGCCGGCAGCACGGCCGACGCCTTCACCCTGTTCGAGCGCTTTGAGGGCAAGCTCCAGGACCACAGCGGCAACTTGACGCGCGCGGCCGTGGAGCTGGCCAAGGACTGGCGCACCGATCGCAGCCTGCGCCGGCTCGAGGCGCTGCTGGTCGTGGCCGACGCCGAGCGCACACTGCTCGTCTCCGGGGCGGGCGACGTGGTCGAGCCGGACGACGGCGTGTGCGCCATCGGCTCGGGCGGGCCGATGGCGCAGGCGGCCGCCCGGGCGCTGGTTGCCCACACCGAGCTCGGGGCGCGCCAGATCGCCGAGGCCTCGCTGCGCATCGCCGCGGGGCTCGACGTCTTCACCAACGAGACGGTGAGCCTGGAAGAGGTATGAGCCGAGAAGACATCGAGAAAATGCGCGAGCTCGCGCCGCGGGACATCGTGCGCGAGCTCGACCGCTACGTCATCGGCCAGGCCCAGGCCAAGCGCGCCGTGGCCATCGCGCTGCGCAACCGCTGGCGCCGGCAGATGGTGCCCGAGCCGCTGCGCGAGGAGATCGCCCCCAAGAACATCATCATGATTGGACCTACCGGCGTGGGCAAGACGGAGATTGCCCGGCGGCTCGCCCGGCTCGCACACGCGCCCTTCATCAAGGTGGAGGCATCCAAGTTCACCGAGGTCGGCTACGTCGGGCGCGATGTCGAGTCGATGATCCGCGATCTGACCGAGCTTGCCGTGAAGATGGAGCGCGACGACGCCAAGGTGCGCGTGCAGGAGGATCTGGACAAGCGGGTCTTCGAGCGCCTGCTCGACCTGCTCCTGGCGGCGCCAGCGGACGAGGCGGCGGCCGGCGCGGAGAAACGCAGCCGCGCTGCCTTGGCCGCGGACTTGCGCGCCGGAGCCCTGGAGGACCGGCTGGTCGAGGTGGAGACGAGCGAGTCCATCGTCAACATGCAGATCTACGGCCTGCACGGCGCGCCCGAGGAGGCGATGGGCCCGCTCAAGGATCTGCTCGACGGCATCGAGGGCGCCTTTCCCAAGCGCCAGAGCAAGCAGAAGGTGCCGGTCAAGGAGGCGCGCAAGATCGCCCTCCAGGAGATCCAGGCCCAGCTCATCGACCGCGCCGACGTCGCCGGGCGCGCCATCGAGCGCGTCGAGCAGAGCGGCATCGTTTTCATCGACGAGATCGACAAGATCGCGGGCCGCGAATCCTCCGGGCATGCGCCCGATGTCTCGCGCGGCGGGGTGCAGCGCGATCTCTTGCCCATCGTCGAGGGCAGCACCGTGCCGACCAAGCACGGCATGGTGCGCACCGACCACATTCTCTTCATCGCCGCCGGGGCCTTCAGCGTCCGCAAGCCCTCGGATCTCATTCCCGAGCTACAGGGCCGCTTCCCCATCCGCGTGGAGCTTCAGGCCCTCACCAGGGCAGACTTCGAGCGCATCCTCGTCGAGCCGCAAAGCTCGCTCATCACCCAGTACCGCGCGCTGCTCGAGACCGAGGGCGTGGCGGTCGATTTCGACGCCGAGGCCATCGCGGAGATTGCCGGCATGGCCGAGAAGGTCAACGCCGAGGCCGAGAACATCGGCGCTCGCCGGCTGCACACGGTGATGGAGAAGCTCCTGGAGGAGCTGTCCTTCAGCGCCCCGGAGATCGCGGACCAATCCGTGCGCATCACGCGCGCGTACGTGCGCGAGCGGCTGGCGGATCTCGTGGCGAGCGAGGATCTGAGCCGCTTCATCCTCTAGGCGAGCAAGCGGTGCGCTTCATCGACACCCACTGTCACCTGGGAGCGCCCGAGCTCGGCGCCGGCCGCGCCACCCTGATCGCGCGCGCCAAGGCTGCCGGCGTCGTGGCGGCCATCGCCGTGGGCGAGCACTACGAGGACAACCTACGCGTGCTGGAGCTCGCCGCCGCCGAGCCCTTCGTGCTGCCGGCGCTGGGACACCACCCCTGCCAGCTCGAGCGGGCACGCGAGGACGTGCCGCGCACCCTGCGCCTGCTGGAGGAGAACCGCGCGCGCGTGGTGGCCATCGGAGAAGTAGGCCTGGACTACCGCCGCGCCGAGCTCGAGGCGGAGCGCGCGGAGCAGCGGGCGGTCTTCCGCCAGTTCATCGAGGCGAGCCGTCGGCTCGACCTGCCCCTGAGCGTGCACAGCCGCTCGGCCGGCCACTACGTCATCGAGATGCTCGCCGAGCACGGCCCGGTGCGCGCGGCCCTGCACGCCTTCGACGGCAAGGTCCGCTATGCCCTGCGGGGCGCAGCGCTTGGCCTCTACTTCTCGCTCCCGGCTACGGTGCTCGTCTCCCAACAGAAGCAGAAGGTCGCGTGCGCCCTGCCGCTCGAACGGCTGCTCCTGGAGAGCGACGCCCCCGCCCTCGGCCCTGCGCCCGATCGGCCAAGCGAGCCGGCCCTGTGCGCCGAGGTGGCGCGGGCGGTGGCCGAGTTGCGGGGCGAGGCGCTGGAGCGGGTGGCCGCCGCGGCCTACGAAAACAGCCTGACCCTGTTCCGGCTAGCCCTGCCGGCGGGCTGAACCTCGCCCCCGTCCGCGCGTGCCTACGGCGCCCAGCGGCCGTAGGTCGTGAAGGAGTTGCAGATGGACCAGATGCGGCCGGCGTCGCCGCTGCAGCCCGTGGCATAGCCGAAGTAGCCCTGGCCGCACTGGTACTGCCCCGGCGGCTTGGGGCCGTAGCCCATGCCCGCGCAGTCGGCGCTCTCGGCGTAGCACGTGGCGTTGTAGCAGACCTCGCAGGCGGCCTTGGCCTGCGCGGGGTCGGTCTTGACGATCGGTTTCACGTCGCAGAACTTCGTCGCGCCGCTGGGACAGCTCCAGCCCTGCAGGTTGAAGTCCTTGCAGAAGGCGGCCGCGCTCTTGCACGTGCCGTTGTCGCAGTACTGGCCCTGGCTGCACGCCTTGTTGCAGCCGCCGCAGTGGGCCGGGTTGAAGTTCGTGTCCACGCAGACGTTGCCGCACTTGGTCGTGCCGCCCACGCACACGAGCGAGCAGACGCCGCTCGCGCACACCTCGCCCTGGGCGCAGGCCTTGCCGCAGCTCCCGCAGTTGGCCGGATCGCTCTTGGTGTCCACGCACGCGTTGCCGCACTTGGTCGTACCGCCCCCACAACTGAGCTGGCACGTGGCGTTGGTGCAGACGTAACCGTTGGCGCACGCCTTGGCGCAGCCGCCGCAGTTGGCCGGATCGCTCTTGGTGTCCACACACACGCCGCCGCACTTGGTCGTACCGCCCACGCACTCGAAGGAGCAGGCCCCGTTCGCGCACACGTAGCCGTTCGCACACGCCTTGCCGCAGCCGCCGCAGTTGGCCGGATCGCTCTTGGCATCGACGCACACGCCGCCGCACTTCGTCGTGCCGCCGCCGCACTGAAGCTGGCAACCTCCGTTCGAGCAGACCTCGCCGCCGGCGCACTGCAGGCCGCACGCGCCACAGTTGACCGGGTCGCTCTTGGTGTCCACGCAGGCGTTGCCGCACTTGGTCGTCCCACCCACGCACTGCAGGCCGCACTGGCTCGCCGAGCAGACCTGGCCCTGCGGGCACGCGTTGCCGCAGCTCCCGCAGTTCGCAGGATCGGTCTTGGTGTCCACGCAGTCGCTGCCGCACTTGGTCGTGCCGCCGGCGCACTGCAGGCCGCACTGCTCGGCCGAGCAGACTTCGCCGTGCTTGCAGGCGACGCCACAGCCGCCGCAGTTGGCCGGGTCGTGCTGCGTTCTCACGCAGTTGCCGCCGCACTTGGTGGTGCCACCGGCGCACGACAGGCCGCGCCGCAGTTGGCCGGGTCGTTCTCCGTGCTCACGCACACGCTGCCGCACTTCGTCGTGCCGCCCGAGCACTCCAGCGCGCACTGCCCCGCCGAGCACACCTCCCCCGGCTTGCAGGCGACACCGCAGCCGCCGCAGTTGGCGGGGTCGGTCTTGGAATCCACGCAGCCGTTGCCGCACTTGGTCGTGCCCCCGAAGCACTTCAGGCCGCACTGGCCGGCCGAGCAGACCTCGCCCGCGCCGCAGGCGTTGTCGCAGATCCCGCAGTGCGCCGCGTTGCTAGCCGTGTCGACGCAACCGCCGGCGCACTTGGTCGTGCCGCCCGCGCACTCCAGCGCGCACTGCCCCGCCGAGCACACCTCCCCCAGCGTGCAGGCGTTGCCACAGCTCCCGCAGTTGGCCGTGTCGAACTTGGTGTCGACGCAGAGCTGGCCGCACTTCGTGGTCCCGCCCAGGCACTCCACGGAGCACTGCCCCTGCGAGCAGACCTCGCCAACGCCGCAGGCCGTGTTGCAGGCCCCGCAGTGGTGCGGGTTGAAGCCGGTGTCCACGCACTCCGAGCCGCACAGGGTCGCGCCCCCGAGGCACTCGACCGCGCACTTGCCGGCGGAACAGATCTCGCCCTGCTTGCAGGCGTTGCCACAGCTCCCGCAGTTGGCCGCGTCCACGGCCGTGGCGACACACTTGCCGGAGCACTCCTGGAGACCGGCCGGACAACCGCCCGAGCCCC
>JACQWT010000207.1 GCA_016209145.1 Deltaproteobacteria bacterium
GGCACGAAGATCATGAGGAAGGCGACGATGCCGAGCAGCACGACGAAGATCTTCTGCAGCGCGATCATGCGCTCACCATCGGCGTCGGGCCGCACGAATCGCTGGTAGATATCGCGCATGATGTTGGTCGTGGGCGCCAGCAGGTAGTTCATCCCGGTTGAGATCACGACCGCACAGGCGGCGCCGAGCAGCACGAGGCCGATGAGGAGCCCCCAGCCGCCCCGCGAAGCCACGTCATCGGCAGCCTGCAGCACCACGGACTGCGGATCGACGCCGACCCTGACCCGCGCTACATCCTCGGCCGTCCGCGCGGCGCGGAAGGCCTCGCCCACCACGGCCCCGACCTGGGCGGCCTGCTCCGGCCGGAGGCTCTCGCCCGCGTTCGCCACGAGCTCGAGCGCGCGGCCCGAGGCGTGGTCGGGAGCGATCTCGCCGCGGGCGACCTCCTGGCGCACGCTGGCGGCCACGTCGAAGGCCCGGATCTCGGTCCAGTGCGCGCTCGCCGCGTACACGGCGATAGCCACGACCAGCGTCTCGACCACGATCGTGCCCACGATCCACAGCGCGACGGCGCGCCGCGCCTCGGCCGGGGAGCGGGCCGCGTATAACTTCTGTACATGGACTGGATGCCCATGAGCAGGAGCAGCGTGGCGAGGAAGTAGCTCCCCGCCTTGAGCGCGGGGTAGCGGCCGAAGTCGGCGGCAAAGACGGCGAAGTGCTGGGGCGGCAAGTGCGCCGCGGCTCCACCGGGCCCGCCCGCGAAGAGGATCACGAAGGGCAGCGCAGCGCAGCAGGCGACCAAGATGATGATGCCGTTGGGAACATCGGTGTGCGCCACGGCCACCATCCCGCCCAGGGCGGTGAAGAGAATGACGAAGCCGGCAGCGATGGCCTGGCCGGCCTCGACGCTGACGGCTCCCTTGGTCGCGATGTTGAGGATGTAGCCGCCGGCGCGGAACTGGTACGAGACGATGGTCGTGAAGGCCACGACCAGGGCGATGGCGCCGAAGAGGCGGGCGTACTTGCCGTAGCGCACCTCGAGGATGTCGCCCACGGTGTACTGGCCGAAGGTGCGGATGCGGGCGGCGAGGAAGTAGATGACCCCGATGCCGATCCAAGCCCCGGCAGGAAGCCAGAGCGCGGACCAGCCCGCCCGGGCCGCGTACTCGGCCCCGGCGATGAAGGTGCCCGAGCCGATCCAGGTGCACACCAGGGTGAAGACCACCGTGGTGAGCGAGAGCTTGCGCCCCGCCACCATGAAGTCCTCCTGGCTCTTGACCTGCCGCGCGCGCAGGAAGTTGAACGCGCCCAGCACGAGCAGGTAGCCGAGCACCACGTACAGGTAGAAGCCCACGGCCCTCTCCTTCGCCCCCGGTGCTACGCCTCGATGAAGTCTCCCATTATGGCTTCACCTCGACCCTCTCCTTCGCGCCCGGCGCTACGCCTCGATCAGCACGAGCTCCTGCTGCATCGGGCCCGAAACCTCTACCCTGCCCGACGGCGTGATGAACACGTCGATCTCCGAGCGCGCGGCCATCTCGCCCTCGAGGTAGATGCCGGGCTCGAGGGAGAAGCAGATCCCCGGAACGAGCAGCCGCTCGTCCTTGGTCTCGAGGTTGTCGATGTTGACGCCGTTGCCGTGGACCTGCTCGCCGATGCTGTGCCCGGTGCGGTGGATGAAGTGCTCGCCCCAGCCGGCCTGGCGGACCACCTCGCGGCAGGCGTCGTCCACCTCGTAGCCATGCACGGCCTCACCCGCGGCGAAGCGGCGGCGCACGAAGGCGAGAGCGGCGTCGCGCGCGTCGCGCACCACGCCGAAGATCTCGGCATACTTGTCCGGCGGCTTGCGCCCGACGAAGGCGCACCAGGTGATGTCGTAGAAGATGGCGCCGGGCCGATCGAGCTTGGCCCACAGATCGACGAGCAGCATGTCGCCCGGCCGGATGGGCCGGGCGTTCTCGGGCGTGGGCTCGAAGTGTGGATCGGCCGGCTGCTCGTTCGTGCCGCAGATGGGCTTCTCGCCCTGGCAGGTCAGCCCCAGCTCGTCGTAGCGGCGCAGGATGAACTGCTGCAGCTCGTACGTGGTGAGCGCCCGCCCGGCGCGGAGCTCGGCGCCGACCAGGGCGAAAGCCTGGTCCTTGATGCGTTGCACGCGCTCGCCCGCCTCGACGTGGGAAAGGTAGCCGGCCTCGCCCAGCACGGCCTCGAAGATCTGCACAAGGCCCGCCGAGCTCACCACCTCGAAGCCAAGCGAACGCACGAGATCGATCGTGCCGCCGTCCACGGTCGAGACGTAGGGGATGTTGGCCGTGGGCGAGAACTGCATGGCCACGCGGCGCGCGGCGCCGAGGATCTCGCCCAGGCGCGCGTGCAGCTCCCGCCACGACAGGTAGAGCACCTTGCGGCCGGGCAGGGCGTCGAGCTTGGTGGGCTCGACCCGGGAGACGAGCCGCACCGGCTCGCCGCGCGCCGGGATGAAGTAGAACCAGCGCCGGCTCGTGAACTTGCCGAAGTCGAGGCCGAGCACGCGGTAGGCGATGGCGTCGCGGTTGTGGAAGTCGTACAGGAGCCAGCCGTCGGCTCCCTCGGCCTGGATTTCCCGTTGGATGCGAGCGATGTCCGGCATGGGCGTTCTCCCCGTGGGGTGCGCAGGTTGGCATGGGCCCGGGGTGAGCGCAATTGGGGTGCCCCGCGCCCTTGTGGCCGGCCGGCGCCGTGGCGTACTGTCGGCCCGTGGGCCAGGTTGACCAGGCGGCGTCCGCCGAGCCGCGTGTCGAGGACGCGCTCGGCTTGTGCGGCACGGTGGTTGCCGGCAAGTACCGCATCGCGTCGGTCGTGGGCCGCGGCGGCTTCGGCCTGGTCTACCGCGGCGTGCACGCCGGCTTCGGCGAGCCCATCGCCGTGAAATGCCTCGACGTGCCCGCCGATCTCGACGCGGCCGGGCGCGAGGCGCTCCTCGGCCGGCTGGAGGAAGAGGGCGCCATCCTGCACCGGCTCTCCAAGCGCAGCCCGGCCATCGTGCAGGCGCTCGACGTCGGCGCGGTCACGGCGCCAAGCGGCCGCTGGACGCCGTACCTGGTGCTGGAATGGCTCGACGGCCGGACGATGGCCGCGTTCTTGCGCGAGCGACGCGCCGCCGGCGAGGGCGGCATGCCGCTCGGCGAGGCGATCGCCCTCCTCGATCCCGTGGCGCGGGCGCTGGCATTGGCCCACCGCCAGGGCGTGGCCCACCGCGACGTCAAGCCCGAGAACCTGTTCCTGGCCGAGATCGACGGCCGCCGGGTCGTCAAGGTGCTCGACTTCGGCATCGCCAAGGTGCTGGCGGGCCACGCGAGCTTCAGCGCCTCGCCGGCGGCAACCGGGGTGCGGCCCTCGGCCTTCACGCCGCGCTACGGCGCGCCCGAGCAGTTCAACAAGCGGCTCGGCGCCACCGGGCCCTGGACCGACGTCTTCGCCCTGGCGCTGATCGTGGTCGAGCTCGCGAGCGGCGAGCCGGCGCTGGAGGGCGACGATCCCACGCAGCTCTACGTGGCCGCCACGGATCCGGCGGCCAGGCCCACACTGCGCCGCCACGGCGTCGAGGCGGGCGAGGCCGTGGAGCAGGTGCTGGGCCGGGCCCTGGAGATCCAGCCACAGGATCGCTTCCCGGACGCCGGCGCCTTCTGGCAGGAGCTGCGCCGGGCCACCGGCGCGCCCGCGGGCGATGGCGACATGGTGCCGGCCGACGACATGGCCGAGACCGGCGACTTCGCCGCCCGCCATGGCATCGCCATCGAGGCCGCGCCTGCGGGCCCAGAGAAGCTGCCGGCCGAGGCATGCGCGGCAACGGTTGACGCTGCGCCGCCGCCGAGCTCGGACGGCTTCGAGCTGGACGTCGTCGAGCTCGCGGCCGAGGGCGTGGAGCTGACCGCGGCGAACGTCGCCGCGCGGCTGCGCATCGTCCCGGCCCAGGCCGAGGCCGCCCTCGCGCGCATGGCCGGCACCGGCCGGCTCGTCCCGGACGCCGGCGCTGCGGGCGGCGCGGGCGCCGCCCCCGCGTACCGCGTGGCCGGGCTGAGCATGCCGGCGCCGGGGCGCTGGCAGCGGTTTGGGCCCCACTGGCGGCGGCTGCTGCGCTGGCTAAAGATAGATCCGGCGATCGCGCCGGTGCTGGAGCCAGCGGCCCGCAAGAGCGTCCCCATCGGGGTCGCCCTGGGCGCATTTCTTCCGGGCATCGGGCTGCTCTACGCCGCGCCGGTCAGCATGGCCCTGCTGCTGACGCTCGTCGGCATCATCGTCGCAGGCACGCTCGACGACATTCCTTTCGTGGGCGGGGTCCTGTCCGGGGTGTTCATGATCGCTTTCGCCGTGCTCTCGGGCGTGCTCGGCGGCGCCCACGCCTGGCACTTCAACCGCCAGGGCAAGCGCACGCCGCTCATCGCGCTGCGCCGCCGGGCAAGGCGCGGCGCGTGAGGGCAGCCAGTGGATCAGAGCCCAAAGGCCGCACGCAGCCCGCGTTCGACCAGCGCCACATCGGAAGGCGACATCGTGCCCAAGACGCGGCGGATCAGCCGCTTGTCCACCGCCACGATGTTCGAGATGCGCACGGTGCTCGGATGACGTAGTCCCACGGCCCTCCAGTTCTCGAGCGGCTGGTCCCCGGGACCGGGCCGCTCGTGACGCCGGGGTTGACTGCTCACCGGACAGACGACGACGTCGGGCAAGCGCCGGTGGAAGGCCGAGGTGCTGACGATCAGAGCGGGCCGCAGTTTCGCGCCCGCTTGGCTGGAGAAGGGGACGTTGACGACGACGACCTGCCCGCGATCAAAGGTAGTCGTAGAGCGCATCGCTCTCCCCTTCCCAGGCTCGAGCCAGACGCGCGCGCGCGAGCTCGCTCCACTCGAGCTCCTCCAGATCCGTCTCGGCCAGCGTCTGGATGAGCGCGCACGGCCGGCCGTGGTTGGTCACGACGATCGACTGCCGTTTTCTCCCGGCCTCGGCCAGGTACTGCGACAGGTGGTTCTTGACTTCGGCAACGCTCGCGAAGCGCATAGCGCCAGAAGTGTAGCCATAACACGTGCGAGCGGCAAGCGGCGCCCGGACGCGGCGCCGTTCGCTACAGCTCGACGTCGGCGTACATGAAGCGGTGGTCGCTAGCGCGGCAGGCGAGGGCGAAGTCGTCCGCCTCGGTCTGGAAGTCGGGGAAGAAGAGGAGCGTCTCCAGCGGCGTGCCAATGCTCTTGGAGGGCAGGATGTAGTCGAGCTGGAGTTGGAACTTCTTCGTCGGATCCTGCACCGTGCTGCCGTCGTCCAGGCCGCAGCCCGAGAGGTAGCTGTTGTACTGGCCGTTGTGACCCTTTGTGCCCGCGCCCGCGGGGAAGACGGCCACCACCTTGGGGTGCAGGGTGATTTGCTGGATGGCTCCGGACAGGCCGTCGCCGTCGTCCGGATCGGCGTTCAGATCGCCCACGACCACGAACCTGGCGTCGGCGGGCAAGGGATCGACCCCGGGCAGCTCGCCGTCCAGGAAGAGCTTCAGGCCCCGTAGCTCGTCGTAGTTGCGGTACGGGTTGATGGGATCGAAGGCCGGCGTGACCGGGTGCAGCAGCACGAGGTACAGCACCTGAGCGCCGACCTTGACGGGCACGATGTTGAGCGACTTCTCGAACAGCGGGTAGCCGGGCGGCACGCCGACCCCGATGTCGGACTTCATCTTGGCAATCTTGTTGTCCGGCAGGTCCTCCCAAGCCAAGTCCGTCACCACCCGCACCTGGTCCTTGAGGATGGGGAAGCGCGAGAGCACGGCCGTGTTGAAGCGCCCGCGGAACTCGCCCCAGCCGCGCAGCACGTAGAAGCTCTGGCCCAGGTCGTCGCCCTTCCAGTAGAAGCCCGAGTTGCCCACGGTCAGGAGCGTGTCGGTGTACTTGACCGTGGCGCCCGCCGCCTCGACGCGGGCGGCCAGGCGCGAAGCGTTCTCGGCGCCGCCGTCGAAGCCGCCGTAGGTGGTGCTCTTGGGCGCGCCCGGCAGCGAGGCCGAGGGCACGCCCTTGATGTCGTACTGGATCTCGTTGATGCAGATGATGTCGGGCGAGAACCGGGCGAGGATCTGCGCCGCGGCCGTGGCCTGCTCGTCCGACTCGTCCAGCAGCTTGGCCGTGCCGAGCTCGCGCACGTTGAAGTGGCTGATGCGGATCCGCTGCGGGCCCGTGGCCCCGCCACCGCCGGCCGCGCCGCCCCCGGCGCCGCCGCCGGCTCCCCCGCCGCCCGCCTGCGCGGTGGCGTGACCGCTCACCGTCTCCGTCTCCTCGCCGGCGCAAGCGAGCACCAAGAGAGCCAAAAGCGCCGATAGCGCTCGTCGGCGATCCATGGCGCTCGCGTCCCGGGCCGCGCTACTGGGTCGGAGGCAGGACGTTCTTGGTCGGCATGTCTTCGGGCGCGGTGGCCAGATCGCCGAAGAGGTGCTCGTACTGGGGGCGGAACGCCTCGACCACCGCGGGGATGGTCACGTAGTAGAAGTTCTCCCAGTTCTCGTTGAACGCCGCGCTCGTGAGGTTCCCGGCGCCGCAGAACACGGCCGAGGGGCGACTGCCCGGCATGTTGAGGATCAGGAACTTGTTGTGGTGCAGCAGGTGCTCGCCGTGGTTGGTCTCCATCCACTTGACCTGGGCGCCGCGCTTCTGGAGCGAGTCCGCGTTCCAGTACTCGAGCTCCATGTTGTCGCCGACCTGCTCGCCCTTGCCGGCCCAGTACATGTCGTCGTCGGCCACGAGCCGCACGGCCGGGTCGCTCTTGTGGTTCTGAAGCCAGTACTTGAGCTCGCGCACCAGCGTGGGGTAGGCGAAGCGGTGGGCGCCGACGTCGATGGCGCGCGCCGCCTTGATGCCGCTCATCAGCGCCGACGAGGCGCGGCTGCCCTCGGCCGGGGCAAAGTAGCTCTTGATGTCCGACTCCTCCTTGTACGGGATGGCCTGCCGGCAGCTCGCGAGGAAGCCGGCGTACTCCTTCTTGCCCTGGTAGTGCTCCAGCTCCGCCTCCATCATGCACAGGTGCACTTGGGCGAAGTAGGTGCTCGCCGGCACGGTGATGAAGTGCCAGTTCTCGTGGTGCAGCACCACGCCCGAGCTCATGTTGCCGCTGCTGAACACGAGCCGCAGCCGATCGGAGTGCGGGTTGACGATGAAGAGCTTGTTGTGCGCGAAGCCGATCCCGCCCTGGTGGCCGCGCAGGAACATCTGCGGGTCGCGCTCGGCGTTGCCGCTGCCGGCCTTGCACGCCAGCACCTGGTTGGCCTTGGCCACGTCGGTCTTGCTGTCGAGCACGAACGTGACCTTGACATCCCGCTCCTTGATCGCCGTGCACAGCGCGTTCGCCACCGTGCTGTTCGAGAACGACAGGTAGGTGAAGAAGATCTCGGTCGTCGCCGGATCGTTGATCCACTCCAGCAGCTTGTACTGGGGGCTCGACGGCCGCTCGGCCGATGCCTTGCGGTCGGCCGAGGAGCAGAATGCGTCCTTGGGCTTGGCCTCGAGCTTGTTGCCGGCCTCCGAGTACACCTCCTGGTCGGAGCCGTACTTGTAGAGCCGGCAGGTCGGGTTGGTGAAGAGCACCTGGTACTCCTCGTAGGCCAACCGCGGCCCCTCGCCGGCGAGCTGCTCGGAGGTGCCGATGTCGTCCTCAGCGCCACAAGCGGCGAGCGGGACGGCGGCGAGGGCGACGAGGGCGACAGCGCTGAAGGTGGACGTTCTCATGAGGCTCTCCGGATACGAGACAGCGGATACCGCGCCCGCGCTATGCACGAAGCGGGCCAGCCCAGCGATGCTGGGTTCTGGTAGGTAAGTGTAGGGAAACAGGCGACGACGCCTGCTGCCGGGTGGATACTTCGGGATCCGTCTGGATCAGTCGCGACTGGCTACGGGGCGTATGCCGGGGCAAGGATAGCGCAGGTTGACCGGCCGCGGGATGGCAGGCTGGGTGTCCTGATCCCATGCTTCGGGCTAGGAGTGTGTCGGAGAAAGCGTGCTCGAAATGGTCCAAGTTATCGAAATCGCTCACTTTACTCTGACGCTGGAACCGAACAATTCCGCGCACTTAGTTTTTTCTCCGACAGACTCCTAGAGGTGTCCGCGGCAATTGCCTTTGCCGGGCTGCTGGGATGCGCCGCGGCCGGGATCTCCTTCCTGGGCACGCCGCGTCACGTGACCGCGGTCGTGGGGACGATCCTCGCGGCATGGGCCGCGGCCTGCATCTGGGTCGACGTCAAGGTCGGCGTCGGGACGAAGGCGCGGCAGGTGTGCAGGGAGGAGCGGCGGCCGCGCGCGACCGCCCGGTTCTCCGCGCGCATCAGCGGGCCGCAGGCCGCCCGCCGCTGCCCGGAGCCCCGCCCGCAGACTCGGAAGGGCCGCCGTCGTGCTGGCGAGCGGCGCAGCTCACGCCGCTCGCCGGCGGCGCACAGCGCGGCGAGGCAACGCCGCCTCCAGCGCCAGCAGCGCGCGGAGCGCGTCGTTGACGGCCTTCGAGTCGGGGAACCGCGCGGCAAGATCCGTGTCGAGAAGGCGCAGCAGGGCACTCGCCCTGGAGGCACGCGCCGCGAGACGTCCGCGCTTCGCACGCGACCAGTCGTAGCGGCCGAGGTGCCCCTCCGACAGCTTCTCCAGCTCAGCCTTCTTCATACTTCCTCCGTTGGGCGTGTGACGCACGGCGCGCGCTGATGATGCGGGTCCTCCGGCCGGCCAGGACTTCGATGTGCACGACGAACAGCATCCGGGAGAGCGCCGAGTACCCGATCGTGACGTGCCGTTCGGGATCGAGCAAGTCGGGCGCCTCGATCGCGCGGGGATCGGCCAGGGCCGTGAGCGCCTCCTCGAACGAAACACCATGGCTGCGCCGGTTTGCAGCCGCCTTGTCGGCGTCCCACTCGAAGTCCTCGAACACGACAGACGGCACGGGCCTCACCCTCGCGCGCGACACCGTAGCTGTCAAGGCCCGTAGGCGTTCACGCCCCAGGCGGCCCCGCTGCTGCGCCGGCGGCGACAGGCGGCGGCGCGCGGGCCTGGGGGGGCTCGAGCGCACCGCGCTCGCGCGCCGCGGCCTTCCTGCTGTTCGCCCTGCTTGCCGGCGCGCTTGGTGCGTGCACCGTGGAGGAGGAGACGACCGAGAACGGGGGCCACTCCTCCAGCAGTGGCAGCAGCGGCAGCAGCGGCACCGCGGGTGGGGCCGGCATGGGCGGCGGGGCCGGCACTGGCGGGAGCGGCGGGCAAGCGCCGCCCGCCTGCGATCCTTACGTTCCGCGGCCCCAGGTGCCCGAGCTCATCATCGGGCCCTCCGGCCTCGATGCCAAGCTCGTCGCCGTCATGGATGCGGCGCAGCAGGAGCTCGCGCTTTCGATGTACCAGCTCAACTGGCAGAAGTGCATCGACGGGCTCGTGGCCGCGCACGGGCGCGGCGTGAACGTGCGCGTGCAGCTCGACTACGAGCAGAGCACCAACAGCAAGGCCAAGAGCCAGCTCAAGGCCGCCGGGATCGAGGTGCGCGACGCGCCCGCCGAGTTCGAGCACTTCCACGCGAAGGTGCTCATCGCCGACGGCGTCCAGGCCGTGGTCATGTCGGCCAACATGAACTCCTACTCGATGAAGAGCGAGCGCAACTACGGCGTCATCGACCGCGACCCGCAGGATCTGGCCCAGCTTCGCGCCATCTTCGAGCGCGACTGGGCCGGCAGCGGTCCGCTCGATCTCGACTGCACGCGCCTCATCGTCTCGCCCGAGAGCTCGCGCGAGCGACTGATCGGCTTCATCGCGGGCGCGAAGAAGACGCTCGACATGGAGATGATGTACATCAGCGACGGCGACGCCCTCGGCGCCATCAAGGGCAGGCAGGCGGCCGGTGTCGCCGTGCGCGTGCTCCTGGCCGATCCGGCGTGGATCGACAGCAACCCCGAGACCGCGGCCGAGCTCGCGAGCGCCGGCATCGCGGTCAAGTACCTGAAGAGCCTCGAGCTGCACGCCAAGCTCATCCTGGCCGACGCGGTGGCCTTCATCGGCTCGCAGAACCTGTCCTGGACCTCGCTGGAGAAGAACCGCGAGGTCGGCCTGCTCGTGACCGAGCCCGGCCCGGCCGCCGAGGCGGCGGACAGGTTCGAGAAGGACTGGAAGATGGGGGTGAGTCCGTAGGGGTGAATGAGAGCTTCGGCGACACCGGGCTGGCCAACAGCGAGAAGGCATGGGACCGGCTCGGCACCTCCCTCGAGGAAGAGCACGACTGCCTGCTCTACCTGCACAACCTGCCGTCGGACTGAGCGCCTGAGCGCCGCGGCGTCGCGGCCGGCGCTACGCCACTTCGACCCGGTTCTTGCCGGCAGCCTTGGCGCGCAGCATGGCGCGGTCGGCCAAGTCGAGCAGCCTGCTGCCGTCGGCGACCCCGGGACCGAGCGCGGCCAGGCCGACCGAGCAGGTGATCGCGCGGCTCGTGCCCGAGCTGGGATGAAACGGCCGGTCGGCCAGCACGCGCCGCAGCCGCTCGCCCACGGCCGGCAGCCCGGCGGCGCCCACCTCGCGCAGCAAGATCACGAACTCCTCGCCGCCGTAGCGAAAAGGCGTCTCTCCGCCGCGAGCGTGCGCGCGCAGCCTGCCCGCCACCTCGGCCAGCAGGGCGTCGCCCACGAGATGACCCAGGGTGTCGTTTACCCGCTTGAAGTCGTCGAGATCGAGCATGGCGAGGCCCAGGGCGGTGCCGCTCTCTCGGGCCGCGGCCACGGCCGCGCCCAGCGCTTCCATCAGGGCCCCGTGGTGCCCCAGCCCCGTCAGGGCGTCGGTGCGCGCACGCAGCGCCACCTGCTCGTACTGGCGCGCGGCGTCGATGGCTCGGCCGCCGTGGTCGGCCACCAGCGAGAAGACCAGCTCCGTGACGGCATCGACGGGCCGGCCGGAGAAGCGGTTGTCGGCGTACAGCACCCCACGCAGCACCTCGCGGCCGCGCACCGGTGTGGCAATGGCGGTCGGCAAGTGCAAGAGGCCGCCCAGATCGTCGGTGCCCTCGGCGCGCACGGTGGTGGCCCGCCGCAGCGCCAAGGCCACCGGGCTTGGTCCCTCGACATCGACGCGCGTGGTGCGCACCCAGCGGTCGAGCGGGCCGGGGCTACCCAGTTGCTTCAGGCCCGCCTCGTTGAGCGCCTGGAGATCGGGCGCCGCCGCTTCGATGGCTTCCCAGATCTGGTGCGCCTCGGCCCCGTCCATCGGGCCGACCGCGGCCTCGCCGCGCAGGAAGCGGCGATCGGCGTCGTCCACGAGGAAGAGCATGGCGCGGTTCAGGCCGAGCCCGACGCCGGCCGTGACTCCGGTGAGCAGCGCGTAGCAGGTCGGCGCGAGCTCGAGTGACTCGCGCACGAGGCGGGCCACCTGGTGCAGGAGCGAGATCGCGCGCCCGAGGGCCGCGTTCTCCTGCTCCAGTTCGGCCAGCCGCGCGGCGACGCCGTCGACCTCTGGCTCGGGCTCGTCCTCGTCCATGGCGCGCCCATATATCGGAACGTCGGCACCGGCGGCAAGCCCATGCGCGATGACCAATCGGACGGCGGCAACGACGGCGGCCGATCCATCCGCGCGGGCCGGGGCAGGGGTGACGCGCCCGAAGGGCGCGTCGGGACCCCAACCCCGTCCCGAAGGGACGGACTTGCGTCCTCGCGCCGGGCCCTCACGTACAGGAGTACGCTCGGGCCCGGCGCTGCGGGCGCGCTCGGCCGGCGCGGCGCCTCGGCCGCCGGCTGTCTGCTTGTTTATCACGCATGGGCGGCAAGCCCGCGTGTGTCGAGGCAGTGCGCCGCGCGCGTGTGGTAGGCTGCTGCGTCGTGTCGAGCGTGCGACCGATCATGCCCCGCAGAAGCGCCAACCGAGCGAGCGCCCGCCCGCCCGCCCTGCCCGACGCCGTGCTCGCGCCATTGTTTCGCGCGCTCGTCGTGCGCCCGATCCGGCTCGCCCACGACCTTGCCGGCGATCGGCTCTGGCCCCCGCTTGCGCTCTTCGCCGCGGGGCTCGGCACCGTGGCGGGGCGGCTCTCGCGTCCCTTGCTTGCTCGGGCCGGCAGCGGGGCGCACCCGGTCGCGCCGCTCTTGCGCTTCACCGACCTGGTCGAGGGCAGCCTTGGCATCGTCGGCGAGAACGAGCTTCTCGACGACGGCAGCGCCACTCGCCGCGTGAGCTTCTGCCCCTTTGCCACCACCCTGGGCAGCGCCACCGGGTTCTGCACGTCGCTCGGCTACCGCGCCGGCCAGGAGGCGTTCTGCCGGCTCGTGCCGGGCTCGCGCTTCGAGGTCGTGCGCACCCTGTCGCAGGGGCACTCCTGCTGCGAGTACCGCTTCTACCCGCCGCCCAGCGGGGCGAGCGGGCCCATGCGTTCGAGCGCGCGCTCGGTCTCGGCGCCGCCGGTGCGACCGGCGAGCAGATCGCGGTAGATCTGCACGATGCTCCTCGCCTCCGCGGCGCTCTCGTGAAGTAGCTCGATCCGGAAGCGCCGGACGCCCCGCTCGCACAGGCGCGCTGCGATCGCCGCGGCCGTGCGTGCCGTGGCGCAGTACACCGTGTTGCGGCACAAAGCGTCGGCCAGCACCGGATGCCCGAGGCCGGTGCGGTCGCGCAGCGCGAGCGCGCGGCGCTCGCAGGGCCGGCCGCAACTGCGCCCATCCGCGCCGCGCGACAGGCGCGCCGCAAAGAGGCAGTGCTCGGTGTGGAAGAGCGGTACCCGGGCGTGCACCACCACCTCGGCCCAGGGCGCGAACGGCGCGGCGCAGAGCGCGAGCAGCCGGCGCGCGTCGAGATCGTGCGCCGGCGTGAACGCATCCAGGCCCAGGCCGAGCAGCGCGGCGGCCGTCCGGCGGTTGGCGACATTGAGTGAGAAGTCTCCGATGCGCGGGCAGCCGTCCTGCCGGCCCACGGAACCCAGGGCACGCAGGAGCAGCGCGTCGGGCCGGAGAGAGACGTGGCGGGCCTCGATCTCGTCCTCGCCGTCGCGCAAGATGCGCGGCAGGGCCAGCGCTACCGACGGCGCTCCCCGCGCGCGCAAGGCCCCGAGCGCCTGCTCCGCGCGTTCGGGCGAGGCGAAGTCGAGCACCACGCCCGAGGCCCCGGCCTCGAGCGCGGCCTGCGCTTGATCGGGCGAGCGGCACAGCACGAACAGGCCCGCGGACAGTGGCTCGCGCTCCGGCGGCCGCGCCGCCTCAAGCCACGGCGCCGCCGTGACGCCGCTCGTCCGGTGGCTGCGCACGGCCTGCGCCGCCAGCGCCGCGACCAGGGCACGACGGGCGCGGTTGAGCGAGGAAGCGGGCAGGAACGCGTCCTCGGGCACATCGAGATCGAGCGAAGCGAGCGCAAAGGGACTCTTGCCGAGCCGGCCGAGCTTCTCGCGGATCGCCGCGTGCCGAGCCCCCTGGCCGCGCGCCCGCTCTACCGCGGCTTCGGTGGCGACGCGGGCGACGCGGCCGTCGCGCAGCGAGCGCGCCTCGATCCAGGCCGGCTCGCCGGCGACGCCGCTCACCCGCAGCGCGAGCGGGGCGCGGTAGGGCCGGTCCATGGCTGCGGCGAGATCCCGCTCCACGGCCGGGTCGCTCGTGCGGAAGGCGCGCCGCCCGGCGGGCACCGCACGCACGGCGACGTCGGGGCCGAGCCAGGCCAGCGCCTCTCGGCCGGGGCGGGCAGCTTCGATCTTGCGGCCGTGGCGGTCGAGCAGCTCCCAGACGCGGCCGCCGAGCTCGCCCGCGCCGGCCCACCCTCCCTCGATCAAGATCCCCTGGCCGCGCGCGAGCGGCTCGCTCAGGCGAAGTGAGATGCAGCGCTTGCCCGCCAGCGCCCCCACGCCTAGCGCGGTGCCGATCTCCAGGCCGCGGTGCTCGCAAAGGGCGCCGTCCACGAGCCTCTGGTGATCTACGCCCTCGAGCCAGCCCGGCCCCGAGCCGCGCGAGTAGACTTGCAGCGCGGCGCGGCGCACGGCCTCGCTCGGCGCCGGCGCCTGGCCCCCCAGCGCATCCACCGCTTGCCGGTAGAGCCGCACGGCGGCAAGCACGTAGGGCGCGCTCTTGAGGCGGCCCTCGATCTTGAGCGAGGCGACGCCCGCCTCGGCCAGGCGGCGCACGAGGTGCGACGCCTCGAGATCGAAGGGCGAGAGCAGGTAGGCGCGGTTGCCGAGATCGGCCACGGCGCCGTCCACCACGAGCTCGTAGGGCAGCCGGCACGGCTGCGCGCAAAGGCCGCGGTTGGCGCTGCGGCCGCCCAGGGCGGCGCTCGCCAGACACTGGCCCGAGTAGGAGATGCACAGGGCGCCGTGCACGAACACCTCCAGCTCCACGTCGCTCGCGGCGGCAAGCCGCTCGATCTCGGCGAGCGACAGCTCGCGCGCCAGCGCCACACGCCGAACGCCCAGGCCCCGGGCGAGCGCGATCGCCCCGAGATCCGTGCACGTCATCTGCGTCGAGGCGTGCAGCACGAGCTCGGGCACGAGCTCGCGCACGAGCCGCGCCACCCCGAGATCCTGCACGATGACGGCGTCAGCGCCGGCGGCGACGCACGCGCGCACCGCGCGCTCCAGATCCGCCATCTCGTCGTCGCACACCAGGGTGTTGAGCGTCACGTAGCCCTTGGCCCCGTGCTCGTGCAGCTCGCGCATCGCCTGGCACAGGCCCGCCTCGTCGAAGTTCGTGGCGCGCGCACGCGCGCTGAAGGCCCGGAGCCCGAGGTAGACGGCGTCGGCCCCGGCGCGGATGGCCGCGCGCAGGGCCGCCGCATCCCCGGCCGGGGCGAGCACTTCGGGCAGGCGCGGTAGCACGGCTCCTCTCGGGCCCTCACCTGGGCCCTGCATCCTCCCAATCGTTCTGCGCGGCGCGCACCAGCTCGCCCGGACAGCGAACGGGCACGGCGCGCTCCGGCCCGCCGCCCTCGCGCAGGCAGCTCTGGCCGGCGAGCCGCAGCCGTTCCCCCGGCAGGAGCGAGCGCGGGCACAGCGCCGGGACGGACGCGGAGCGCTGCTCGCCGTCCGTCCAGTACACGGCGCAACGGCCGCGATCGTTGGTGAGGTAGTAGTGCCGGCTCGGCCGCCGGGCGCTCGGGGCCGGGGCCGGTGCCGCGCTGGACACATCACGCGTCAGGGTCAGGCCGCCGGCTCGCGGCGGCTCGTTACAGCCGGCGAGCCACAGCAGGGCGAGCGCCGCCCTCGCCGCGACTGCACGTAAGCGTTCACGCATTCTCCCAGACGGCTCGTCAGGCGGCCGCGAGCGCGAGCGCGCCCGGAGGCCCGGCCCGGAGCGTACTCCTGTACGTGAGGAGCCGGGCCGAGGACGTAAGCCGCGATCGCGGCCGACTCGGCGA